>CAYHAJ010000429.1:0-34152 GCA_964354535.1 uncultured Pirellulales bacterium | reverse complement strand
GCTCCGTGGCTTTGTGGCTCCGTGTGAGAACCAAGTATTTGTATTCTAAGGACTTGCGCTTCTCTCGATCGGAAATTTGCGCAAGAAAACAAGATTCCAACGAGTAGTAATACGAATTTGACCCCTTGTCTTTCCTCTTCTATTCGTGTGATTCGTGCCATTCGTGGTTCCTATCTCCTTATCTGGTCCGGACTTGCATCAAGCCACCACAATTATCTGGAAATGACTTTCGGTTGTTGCGGGTTAGTAGTACACATCTAAGAGGGAGGCACGAGGTCTGCTGTCGTCGATTCTCTTCCTTTTGCCCTGTAGTCTTTCTTCAAAAATCTGTGGCAATCGGCGAAATCTGTGGCTCACTGGTCTCTGGTTGCGGCCGAAGGCCGCGCTGGGGTCTCCTTGCTCTCCGTGGTTCAGAATCGTCCTCTTGCCCCAGACAAGCACTGATTAGGAATTTCTGCGTGATTTTCGATTTGTGCACAACATACGGGCGTCGAGAAGCGTCTTTTTATGAATGCGCGGCCGCCGGCGGCGGCGGCCGCGACGAGAGGTTGGGGCGAACGAACGAGCCTGCGCCAAGCCCCCTGGTCGAGACTGTGCACCACGGAGAAGAGGAAAAGGTGACCGGGACGATAATGCAAAACAAACCCAATTTCGGCGAGGCGGCCGGGCGGTGGCATCCCCAGCATTCCACTATTCTATCATTCCACCATTCCAGTTCGAGGCTGATCATGCAAACAAAGCCAATTTGCACCCGCCCAGAGGAATCGGTGGGGCAAGCCGGGACCCCAAACGCGGTTTGTCGCGGTTGGTAGCCCGATCCACCCTACAAGTGGGCGCAATTGCGCCAAACAAACCCAATTCAGGCCGGCCGGGCGGCGGGCCGGCGACCCCGGGGGAGGGGCGGATGTGCGAAACAAAGCCAATTTGGCCCGGGCGCCCAGGAATGGGCGCGGGCGGCTGGGAGACCCCGACGGGGAGCGATTGTGCGAAACAAAGCCAATTTCCGCCAGAGCAACGGGAGGGGCAAGTGCCTTCCAGAAAAGGAGTTATGGTAAATCGTACATGCAACAGGCTTCAGCAAAACAAAGCCAATTTGCAGCCGCCCACAGGAATCGGTGGGGGCAAGCCCCACCCTACAAGTGGGCGCAATTACGCCAAACAAACCCAATTCAAGCCGGCCGGACGGCAGGCGGGCGACCCTGGGAGGGTCAAATGTGCGAAACAAAGCCAATTTCCCGGCGGCGCCGGGCGGGGCGAGGCCCCAGGGGCGTGGGACGAGGGGCAAATCCTGCAAAACGAACCCAATTTCAGGGAGTTGGTCGCGGGGCCAAAGACCCATCATTCCACCATTCCAGTCCGATGCCAATCGTGCAAAACGAACCCAATGTGTCGCCCCTGAAGGAGCGGTACGGGGGCAGCCGGTGCCCTCGGCGGAGTTGATTATGCAAAACGAACCCAATTTGGTGCGGTCAAAATGAGAGCCAAGTGCATTGCAGCAAAGAAGTTAGGAGCGATTCGGCGGAAGATGGGCATGCAAAAACGAAGCCAATTCCCGGCGAAGCCCGGTGGGACGCGGCCCTGGGATGACGGGCGAATATGCAAGACGAACCCAATTTCGGCGAGCGGCCCGTCCGGGACCAGAGGCCGGTGGTACAAACAAAGCCAATTGCCGGCGGGATACCCACCATTCCGCTATTCCATCATTCCAGTATTCCAACCCCATGCCTGTCGTGCGAAACAAAGCCAATTTCCACCACTGTATGGCGGCCACACGCGCTGGACCCGCTACGAAAGCGCAAGCTTGCGGGACTTGGACGGTTGCGGTAGGATGCGCCCGTTGCGAAGTTCGGGATTTCCGATGGTGGTTGACGACAGATACAGTATAGAAGCACAGCAGTTCTGGGGCGAGGATGGACCTATTGCCAAGGCAATGCTTGGCTTCGAGGCACGCCCCCAGCAGATCCGCATGGCGTGTGCGATTCAGCAGGCCTTTGCCCAAGGCCGGCACTTGGCCGTCGAGGCGGGCACCGGCGTCGGCAAGAGCTTCGCCTATCTCGTCCCGGTCATTCAGCGGATTTGCGAAAGCGGACAGAGGGCCGTCGTCAGCACCTTTACCATCACCCTCCAGGAGCAGCTCGCCAACAAGGATATTCCCTTCCTGGCCCGCTGCCTGCCGCAGCCGTTCACCGCCGTGCTGGCCAAGGGCCGGAGCAACTACCTCTGCCGGCGCCGGCTTGATTTCGCCTTCCGGAGCCAGCGGTCTCCGGCGAGGTGCTGCGCCTTGCCCATAGCCGTCTGCCGGTTAAAGAACCGCAGATGCCGTTTGCCCCGCCACCAATAGGGGGCGCCTTCCACCACGCCGATTGCTTTGGAGTCCCGATGGGCCAGCAACCACTGCTCGACACACGCCACGACGAGCAGGAGTTCGTATTCCCCGTCCTGGGAGCCGCCGGCCTCCAGCTTGTCCATGGCCCGGCGCACGCGCACCTCGAGTTTGGCGTAATCAAGGCCCTCTTGCAGAATCGCCACCCGGACGGCTTCAGGAGTCCCGGCTTCGACGGACGAGGCCGCCTGCAAAAGGAGGCGGTCCAGCTCCAGCAACGCGGAATCCGTCCACACAACATCCCAGGCGGAGGGGCCACCGCCCCTTGGCCCGCGTACGCGGCGGGCATCGGGATCCTCGTCGTCGGCCATCGCCTGCTCCAGATTCGTCACCTGGCCCCCCTGGTGCATGGCGAACTGTTGGGTCAGTTCCTCCAGCCGCGCCACGTACCGTCTGACGTCCGGAGCCGCCGCGCCGAACCCGGTCCGGCAGTAATCGTCAATGACCTCCGACGGCTCGAGCGTGTCATCCCACATCAGCCGGGCCAGCAGGTAGTAGTTCAACCCTTGCGTGCCCCAATGGTGGTGGACGTTGGGCATGTCCACGCGAATGCACCCGGTCGCGATCAGCTTCTTGAGATCCTTTCCCATCCGGGTCGCCCAGACCATGGGAAAGCCCTCGCCTTCCTTCATGAAGTTGGGGCGCCAGAACATCTGGCGGCAGATTTCGCTCCATTCATTCCACTCTTTGAGAAAGACTTCCCGCTGCTTTTCGTTGAGGTAACCGCCCCCGACGTAGCCAATGGCCAGATTCGGGTGCATCTGCTTTACATTCAGCGGCTTGACGCGATAGACGCTGTAGGCGCAGGTGCCCAGGGTCATGCCGGGCGCTTCCTTCTCGATCCTCTCGGCAATCTTGTTCCAGAACGTCGCATAGCGGTCGGAGAGGGAGACGTGGGTCACTATCTCGGATTTTCCGGTTCTGTTGTTGTAGACGTTCCAGCTCACCGGGCGGCCGGCCGCAGGGTCCATCGCCTTGCAGGCCGGACACAAGCAAAACCCCTGGCCGTCGTTGGGCATGATCGAGAACGTAGCGGCCGCGGGGTTGTCGGTGGCCCGATAGGCGGCCTTGGCATCCGCGACAACCTGCTCGAGCACGGCGGGATTGCTCACGCACAGTTTGGCCCGTTCGGGGATGTGGAGCCAACTGAACCCGCCGTCCGGCCCGCGGGCAAAATACTCGGGATGGGTCTTGAAGAAGCGCTGGTACCAATCGCCGAAACTGTGGCCGGCGCCGATCTGCCTGCTGCCACCCAGACGCATGAACAACGGCCAGTCGTGCAGGTCTACCCGGCCGGGCTGGCGGTCATACTTCGCCACCACGTTGGCATGGAAGTTGCCCATACCGACCTGCATGCGCATGCCCCGATCGTATACCTTCGGCGTGTGGCAGTAGCGGACGTTATCAAGGGTGACGTCGCGAGTCTTCGGGATCACATGCCCGGTCGGATCGGGCCAGAGCCACCTCACGCCGAGGCGATACAGCAGCTCGACCGCGGCAAACATCGTGCCTTGTTGGACGTCTTCCTTCCGCGGCCCGGCCGGGCCTTCGTTGCCCAGCACGATGACGTGCTCGTCGGTGGCAATGAGCACGACCTCCTCGAGACGGAGGTCCTTCTCACGGATACCGTTCGACGCCGCAAAACGCGTATGGCCCACGTAGACCGGCAGCAGTCCGGCCGGTCTCGAAGCCGATTCACGGATGATTTCGAGCCGAGCGCCGCTCATCTGGGCGACGATCTGCTGGATCTGTTCCGCCGCGGCACCTGCCTGAGCGGAAGAATCGGGGATGACGAGCACCGCCACGGGGCGGCCTTCTTTAGTCAACTGGGCGGCGCCCAATGGCGCGGCGGCAAGAAGAAACGAGCAACCGACAAAGAGTCCAATCACATTTTTGTGCCTCGTCGACGCGCAAGAATCCAGATCGATCATATTGCTGAGCCTCCAAGATCCTTATTCTTTGGGGCGGACGTGAAAGATCCGCGCCAGTTCCCGGTCCAGATCGACCGTGAAAGAATTTTGACCCGGCTTGACGAGGGCGATGTCACGACTCGTATCCAGATCGATGGCACTGCTCTCGACCTCGACCGGAATGGTAACTTTGATCGACTTCGTCCCCGATGGCTTCCAGTAATCGGCCACGAGCAGGAGCATCTGGTTGCCCCGGCGCATGCCGGAGACGCGGACTGCCGGTTCGGCCACCACGCCGGCCAGCAGGTCTCCCTCCAGGATGATGTCCTCCACCGGGACGACGTTGCGCATCACCCGCGCGTATGCGGCGAGCAGCTCCGTATCCCCCAGCTTACCGCTCCAGAAGTGCAGGCCGCGGGCGCCGTTGGCGAAGCATTCGAGCAGGGCATAGCGAAACATGTCACCCGGAAATACACCGGCGTCGCCCGGTGTCAGCCAGGGAATAATGTCACTCTGCGGCAGTCTCGCCCGGTCGTCTCGCACTTCGTTGCCGATCAGCTCCAGGTGATAGGGGTAAAGCGGCGTATAAGTGGAGACCTGGGTATCTTGCATGAATTTCGGATAGAGACGGTCGATCGGCCAGACGTTCTGGTAGTTCGCGCCGGGGCGGAAATCGTAGCCGCCCATATCGATACTCCCCATCCCGGGCCTGCTGCGCACGGCGGTCGACAAATCCATCCACATCTGCGCTCCCTGGCGCAGACACCACTCATTCCAATCCGCGCCTCCGCTCTTCTCGAAGTCCGCCCGGCAGCGCGAACACTTCTGCGCGTAGGTCTGGACGCCCCCGAACAACTCGATATCGCAACTGAGGAAGTCCGCTTTCACTTTCGCGGTCTGATCGGCCAGCCGTTCGATCTCCTCCCGGTAGAAGGTCCCCCGATACGAGGGGCACATCTTGTCGCCGTGTTGGCCGTTCTCCAACTGGCAATAGATTTCCGGCGAGCGCCGGTGCGTGGCCATCATCTGATGGAAAGGCGAATCGACGTTCATGATCTTGAACCCCTGGGTTCGGCACTGGTCGAGGAACACCCCCACCCGTGCCTGGTCTTGCGGCTTCACCCACCGTGCGAAGAGGGGAACCGTGTTGAGGCCGAGCGTGCGATAGGCCGCAAGGCTCTGGGGCCAACCGAGGGTCGCTTCGATGTTGTACCAACCGAGCCCCGTCGTCAGGCGCCTGGGCTGGGGTGCCGGATCGATGTGGACGGCCTGGATCGGCTGCTTGATCCAGGGCATGTCACGATCCGCCCAGCGCAACCGCCAGCGCAGGTGTCCTTTTCTTCCATCTTCCCAGGCACCAACAAGGAAGAGGCGGCCCCAGCTCTTCTCATTCTGGACAGCGCGACACGAGAAGGTATAGCGCGTGTATTCCCCATCGGCCTCTTGGATGACTTGGCGTTTCGCACTGCCGAGCTCTGTGCCTCCCAGATGGCCGCTGGCCAGCCGGACGCCGTCGGGCAGATCGAGTTCCACCGTGGCGGTCGTGCCTTTGACCTTCTCCGCGACGATCACGCCGACCGGATTCGGGGTGTGGATGTTCGTCGAGAAGAACAGCACAGGCTTGTGGAAATACATTTGCACGCCATCGACCGTGAAAGCCACGTGGTCACGCTCATCAAAGAGCACCGCGCGCGGATCATGGGACCCCTTCAGAACCCACAGCTCGTCCGATACTGTGTACGCCGCACAGTACAGGGACAGCCCGACGTACCGTCCACACGTGCGCAGATCGCGGAAGCGCAGGTTGTGGACCCAGGCCCTGCCCTCGTCGCGCGGGATGGCATACTTTCCATCGTCGCCCTCGCGCCAGCGCGAGTACGAGGCCACACGGTACCAACGCTCTCCATCCGTGCTGACGACCACGTCCACCCACGGCGGCAAAGCGATGCCTGCCTGGGGCGATCCGCCCTGCAACCGGATGCCGACCTCTTCGATCGGTTGGACCTGTCCGAGATCAGCCGACAACTGCGCCTGACCGGCGTAGCTGTAGGCAACGCAGTTGCGGTCGAACCAGAGCCGATCGGTCTTGCGGGTGCTCAGTTTGCCGTCAGTCAGATCCGTGGCGTCGGTCCCTCCGGCGGACGTGAGATCATAGTTGGGGCGCGGCGCAAAAACCACCGGCCGGCCCAACGCCACGTTCCGGTCGTCTTGTACCATCTCCGCGGGGACAGCCGAACCCGGGCTTGGCAGGAACCAGACCAGTGCCATTGTTGCTACGAGCCACTGTCGTCTTCCCGTTGCTGTGATCATCAGGGTGATATCCTCCGTCGTCTTCATTTCTTCTTCCGTTCCCAAGGATCACTGTGGGTCAGAACCTTGAGTTCTTCCGCACAATGGATGAGGGTTACTGAATGGGGTGGGACCGCTATACCGGCGCCGGTGGCTCTCGACTTCTCATAGCGGTGCTTCGGGGCCCAATCCTTGGGCAGCGGGTTGTCAACTCTCCCCCAGCCGGGCAAGATGTCCTCGCCTGTCAGGGACTGGGCCTCCACCCAATCCGGGATGAGGCGGGCAGAAATCGTCACGGGCATGGAGAGCGCGTTGAGCACGAGAATGGCGGTCCGCTGCTTCGCACGATAGAAGGCGAACAGATCAACAGGCGGGCTGGTGAGATGCTCAAAGTCCGTGCCAGCCGGACCGTGCCATGCCGGTGCGTCGGCAGTTACAAAGCGACGGATGCCATCGTTGCCCTCACGAGCTCGACGCAGCAGCCGAAAGAGCTCGTAGCGGATGGTCGGACCACCCTGCCGCTTCCACAGTGCCACTGCCGGCTGGTCCACCACTGTCCAGGTGGTCATGACGTCGATCCTGTTGCGACCGGCTGCCGCGTTCAGCAGGAAGCGGGCATCCTGCAAAACGGCAAGCATAGTCTGATGGACCTGCCAGCGGCGCTCGGTGGGATAGCCCTTGCCCTCCTGAAGATATTGCGTGGCGTTGAATGCCCACTCGGTAACCCAGATCCTCTTTCCCGGTACCGTCTGCTGAATGAGGCCGCACAGCGCATCAATCATCGTATGGTTCGCCTTGGTCCATCCCCACTGCGCAACCTGTTGTTTGGTGTACTTCTCGAGGCTACCGAGATCCCAGGGCGTTGTGTAAAGATGCAGCACTGCCGCGTCGTAGAAGTTTTCCTGAGCCAAAGCCCTGATCCAGGGAGATAGTTCCTTCGGGTCCCGGAAAGTGAATCGTCCCTCCTGGCGATTCGTCAAGTGCTGATAAGATGCCAGAGGCACGCCCAGCCTGCATTTCGGGAAGTACTTCCTCAAAACCGCAGCATGTGCCTTGGCCTTGGAGATGTAGTCATTCACATCGCCGCCCCAACGCGGATAGTACAACTCATTGCCCAGCTCGAAGTACGCGCCGCTGTACCCGTTCTCCTTGAGCATCCGGGCGAACCGTTCGGTCACTTCGAGAGAGGCAGTGGAAACGTTGACTCCCCACAGGGGTTTGGACTTACCCGCGCACGCGAGGGTATGCCACCGGTGGATGTCGAGCCCGGGCCCGTCCTCTCCCACGAGCCGGCCTGTATCCCAGTTCCAGCGGTTCATCGAATCGCCGCCGGCAAGCCGCAGGATCGGACTGGCGATTTCTGCGAGACACTTCATCAGGCTCTCGCGGTCTGCAGGGCTTCTTTCCCAGATGCCAGCGATTTGCAGGCCCACGGCCACCGAAAAGAGCTCGTGCCGCAACGGCACGATGGGCTCCCAGGTTCCCGAGGTAATGACCCCCTCTGCGCCGGCCACGGAGGTACCAATGACGAGCGAGAAGAGGCAGGCAATGATTACTTCAAGACGACAATGAGGCATTTGCGCTTCTGAACACCGAAATCGCTTTCCACCATTGATGATTTGACTGAAGCCGGCGGCGTGTCTCCGTTGCCGTCCTACGGCGGGATGCAGTCGCGGCTCACCAGGTTCGCATCAGGTCTTCTTCTTCTTTCCTTTCTGGCCCTTCGCTTGGGCGGGGTCGGTCGCCGGCGTTTGCAGTTTCTTCAGCGCTTCGGCGCGGGCTTTCGCCGCCTCGGGCGTGAGGCTGGTCGTGAAGCCGGTCAGCTTGAAGACGTAGGCATAGCCACCGCCCGGTTGGGCGGGCGCCTCAACACGAAGGCGTTTGCCGTTCACCTGGTAGCGAAGCGGACCCGCGTGGCCGAGCAGTTGGACCTGGCCGCCAGTGGCGTCATCAATCTGAAGAATGGTCGGATGGAATCCCCCCTGCGGCCAACCCAGCGCGATGGCATAGACCGTTCGGCCGTCCTTGCTGCGCGTGTAGCGGATGTCCTGGGCGTCGTAAGTCACGGAGCCGGTGAAGCTGCCGCTCTTGGCAAGCACGTTCGGACCTTCACCGTATTCGAGCCAGGGGCGAGTGCCGTAGATGGCCTCGCCATTGGTTTTCAGCCACGCCCCGATCGCCAACAGGCAGTCCCGCTGATCCTGCGGAATGGTCCCATCGGCCTTGGGGGAGATATTGAGCAGCAGGTGCCCATTCTTGGAGACCGCGTCAATGAAGTCGTGGAGCACCTGGACGGCCGGCTTGATCCGGAGGTCCGCGGTGTAGCACCAACTGCCGGTGGAGATGGTGTCATCGTTCAGCCAGGGATACGGCGTCAGCGCGCTGGCCCGGCCCTTCTCGAAGTCCAGAACGGAGACTTCCTGTGGGTATTGGAGCTTCTTGGTGGTCACCATCACCTCGCGCCCCCAGCGCTGGGCCTGGTTGAGGTAGTAGGCGAGGAACTGAAGATGGTACTTCTCCGGGATGAGCTGCATCTGGCCGTCGAACCAGATCAGGTCAGGCTGATATCGGTCGACGACCTCGCCCAGTTTGGCCTGGAAGATCTTGTAGAAGAGCGTTTCGTCAATGTTCATGTAGAGCAACTGGAGTTGGGGATCGCTGGTGATCGTCGGCCAGCCCTCGACGCGCGGATACCAGGTGCGAGTGCGCTCGTGATGAAAGGTGGTGACGAATTTCAGCCCGCGGGCCCGGATGGCTTTCTCCAGTTCCCCCGTGATGTCGCGTTTCGGGCCGGTGTCGCCGACATTCCAGGGGGTGAGCTTGCTGGCCCACATGGAGTACCCATCATGGTGCTCGCAAACAGGGCCGGCGAATCGGACGCCGGCCTGGACGAACAGATCCGCCCACTCGGCCGCGTCGAACTTCTCCGCCTTGAACTTCGGAATGAAGTTGTGGTACGGGAACTGGTCCGGCTCGCCGTAGGTCCGGACGTGATGCTCGTAGTAGCTGTTGCGCCCGGTCTTGAGGTGCATCCGCTGGGCGTACCACTCATTGCCATAGGCCGGGACGGTATAGACGCCCCAATGGAAGTAGATCCCGATCTTGGCGTCACGGAACCACTCGGGAGCCTCGCGATGCGCCCGGAGCGACTCCCAACTGGCCTGGTAGGGGCCGGCGGCCACGCCCTGGGCCATCCGTGCCAGTTGGCTCTCGACGTTGGCTTCGCACTCGGCGCGGGTCAGCACTTGCGCCAAGGCGGGGAGCGACGAGGCGATCAGGACGACCGATGGCACCAAAGCAGCGAAGAGCGTCTTCATGATTCATACTCCGTATCAGTCTTGGGTGCGAATGAAATAGCGGTAATCGCCGGGCGCTTGCAGGAACTGGTAGGTCCGGTTCTGCCACTTGCAGGGCTCGCGCCGGGGCGGCGTCTGGGTGTTGAGGTAAACGCGCACACTGCCGTCGGGCATCTGCACGGGGATGTCCTCCCGATAGTCGCCCACGATGTCCACGTTGAACCACAGGTGATTCAGCTTGTGCTCATTCCACGGGATCACGTCGCCTGCGGGTGCATCGCCCAGGTCCACCTCATAGAGCAGCTTGCCCCCAGCGCCGTAGATGCGTGTGAAATTCAGGCAGACGTTGCGGCCGCGGTCGCCATCCCAGTCCATCGGCCACATGCGATCGCCGTTGATCGGCAGGTCGGTGAAGGGATACGAAAAGTCCGTCCCATCATGCTTGCAGGCAAAGCCGGCCTTGGGCCTGTGGCCGCCGTAGGTGCCCAGGATGTCGAGCCCCTTGCCATCGGTGACATGGGCGGCGATGTTGAGTTGCAGGTGACCGCCCGCGGCCTTCTTGAGCCACAGCAACTTGCCGGTCCGGGCATCGTAGAGGGCGTACTGGTTGCCCCATTCCTGGTGCAGCATCACCTCCAGGCCGAGGTTGTCAGGGGTGATGTCGTCAATGACCTGGCCGTCCACGTGGTGGTCCTCACCGAACTCCTTGTTCGCCGTCCACAGGACCGAGCCGTCGTCGTCGAGAACGGTGGCGCCGTTGGAGATCTCGTCCTTGCCGTCGCCGTCCAGATCGAACGGGAGCACCGTGTGCGAGCTACTGCGGTTGCCCCGAGAGCCGGGATCGGTGGACTTCACGTGCCAGCGCAGGGCAAAGCCGGCGCCAGTCCAGTCATAGGTCCACATCTCCCAGTATCGATAGGTGCCGCCTTGCAGGCAGAAGGAGGTGAACCGGCCGCCGAGGTTGGCGAAAAACGGGAAATGGCGCGAGTTGTTCTGCTTGTCCCCGACAGGAATAGGCGAATCCATCCGGGCGGCGATGCGGCACGTGGCACCTTCGTCCTTCAGTACGACATACTGGTACTTGCCCTCGAGCTTGGCCAGCGTGATGATCTCGGCCTTGCCGTCGCCATCGATATCGTGCGCCACGGGCTTGAAGGTCCATTCGTAGTCCCAATCCGCGCGGAAGTCACCCGCAGCCGGATTGGATTGCAGGCCCATGCCGGTGTCAAAGGTCCAGCGGGGCGGCGTCTCGTCCAGCAAACGAAAGACCTGAAGCTTGTAGCTTTCGGGCGACACGCCGCCGCGATAGCTGGGAACCTGCGGGGAATAGGTCACGAACTCCAATTCCCCGTCGCCGTTCACATCGGCGAAATGGCGGTCCGAGAATTGGAGCTTTCTGCCCTTCGCCGCCGGGAGGATCTCGACCCAGTCGCGTCCTTTCTCCCGCGTGGCGACACGGGCGATATTGGAGGGCTTGCTCTGCAAGGCGCCGGCCGTAGAGAGAACCCGATAGTAGTGAACACCCGCCGCGGGCGCATCGAGAAACGTGGTCGTGTCACGCACCACTGCGACCTTGACGAAGCCCTGCTCAGCCGTGGCCGACCGCTGAACCTCAAATGTCGCAGCCGGTCCATCCTGCTGAAGAAATCGCCAGGACAGGAAGACCTTGTGATCGTCGCGCGGCACGGCCACCAAGGCACGGCCGGTCAGGCGCAACCCACCTTCGGCACCGAAAGTAGCCGGGCCCGTCAGAATCAGCGCGACCAACAGTACGAGGAGAATCCTGCGGCTCATCTGAGTTCCTTTCATCTGTTCGTTTGTCGTTTCTCCCATCTCACTGTTGCACTTGGACAAGCTCCACGCCGCCTTCCAGCCACTTGCGGAGAATCGTCTCGTCCTTCACGGCCCGTCGTGCAATGGCGCGGGACGCCTCGGCCATGCGGATGGTCGCCGTGACCAGCCGTTCCTCGAAATAGCCCGCCTCCACCAGCACGTTGCCGTCCGGATGAATGATCTTGCTATTGCCGTGGGAGCCCGCCAGCGTCTGCGGGTCCGCGGGAGCGTTCGCCATGACACAGAAGATGCCGTTCTCCGTGGCCCGGGCGATGGGCATGGCGCGATAGGCCGACAGCTTGTACTCCTCCCTCAGCCCGCTCTCATCGCTGCAGAAGTAGCAGATCTGCGCCCCGGCGATGGCAGGCAGACGGACCAGCTCCGGATATCTCACATCGTGACAGATGATGAAACAGGACTTCACCCCGGCCACCTCATAGACCGGCAGCACCCGTCCCGGCGTCGGCCACGATTCCGCCAGATGCGTCTTGGAGTAGCGGCCGCGGACGGTCCCGCCTTTGTCGATCACCAGCAGGTCGTTGAAGATCTTCTCTCCCTCCCAGTGGATCGTGCCCAAGACCACCGCAATCTGGAGTCGCCGCGCCGCCTCGACCACCCGCACTTCTCCCTGCCGGAAATCTTCCGGCCGGGCGGATTTCCAGTAGTCCCCGCCGGCATAACCGCACAAACATGCCTCCGGAAAGGCAATGACATCGACGGCATCGGCCGCCGCCTTCTCGATCCATTGCACAACCTTCTCCGTGCTTTTGCCGACGTCCGGGCTGTTCAGGATCTGGCAGGCCGCCACGCGCAAACAGCCTTCGCCTTTCTCCGCCATCGCGTGCCTGGTGAATGATACCCGCTCCGACGCACGAGCCGCGTCACCCTGGCTCCCCGTAGCACCGGCCAGGGTCAGAGCACCGCTTGCCAAGAACGTACGACGAGAAACATCCGCTTCGCCAAACCTCATGAACACCTCCACATCAATACTCGGGATCTATGGAACACACGTTCACAATTTGCTTACTTTGCCTTCCGTCCGCTCTCGCCAAACGGCAAGGTCGGCGTCCAATTGCCTCTGCACCTCTGCACATTCCGCAAGGCCGGCCAAGTTGCGGAGTTCATACGGATCACTTTCCAGGTCGTACAGCTCGATCTCGTCCGTGGTCAGATGATGGATCAGCTTATGACGCTTCGTACGAACACACCGGACGTTCAGCCGGTGCTGCGTGGGTGAGACAAAGCTCGCGAAGATATGCTCGCGCTCCCAGCGTCCCTGACCCCGATATAGCCCCAACAGGCTCCTGCCTTCGACAGACGGAGGAATCGCAACACCCGCCGCCTCGCACAGCGTCGGAAAGACATCGATAAGACTCACCAAGTCCGTATTCGTAGCACGGCCGCGTTGGAGCCTCGGATAGCGCACGATCATAGGCAAACGGATTCCCTCCTCGTACATCGTCTGCTTGCCGGAAATGCCGTGCGCGCCGAGAGAAATGCCGTGATCCGCCAGGAAGATGACCAGAGCGTTGTCAGTCAATTGCTTCCGGTCGAGCGTGTTCAGGATCCGTCCGATTTGCTCGTCATCGTGCGTGATGGTGCCGTAGCAACGGCTGCGGACGTCCCGTACACCCTCCGGCGTGCGCGGGAACGGAGTCATCTGTTGCTCGTCCCGCAGATTCGTTCCGTGCCAGTCCGTATAGTATCGGAACGGTTTCGAGCCGTTCATGGGACGCGGCATGAAGTTGACGGGCAGACGGATCGCTTCGGGTGAATACAGTGTCGCGTACCGGCCCGGCGGCGTCCACGGATCGTGCGGCGTCATATAACTGACGACCAGCAGAAACGGTTTGCCGCCGCGACGTTGAGACGCAAGGAATTCCACCGCCGCATCGGTAAACAGCTCGGAGTCGAACCGCTCGATTTGGCGTTTGTTGGTCCCATCATGGTCCATCACCAGCGGCTTGGGATGACCGCCGGCGCCAGGGCCACCGCCACCGATGTACTTACCGGAGGTGAAGCCACGCTGCGACGGCAGGCCATCGTTGTGCCATTTGCCGGTGTAGAAGGTCTCGTAGCCGGCTTGGGAGAGCAGTTGGGCAAAGTGCCGGGACTCCTTGCGGATCGGCATGCCGAAGAACCAGCAGCCATTGGTCCAGTTGTCCTGGCCGGTCAGCAAGGCTGCACGACTGGGCGTACAGATCGGGTTCGGCGTGAAGGCCCTGGTGAAGTGCACACCGTCCCGCGCCAGCCGGTCCAGATGGGGCGTCTGAAGCAGCGGATGTCCGGCAACTCCCAGATCCATGTGCGCCCAATCATCCGCGACAATGAGAACGATATTGGGCCTTGCGGCGCTCTCTCCGCCGCCACCCACGGATGGGCTTAGCGAAAGAAACGCCGCCTGTGCCATGCGTTTCAGAAAGGTATGTCGCTTGCATGCTTTGTCTGCACTCATGGTTGCTCTCATCAGATCATTGGAAGTCTGACACACTCCAGCGCACCTGCACCATCTGTCGCCAGTCTACTGCGCCAGGCCACCAGACTCCAGCCGGCCGTCGGTGCATTGGAGAGCTTCCCGCCTTCACAGCGTCAACTTCGGCGATCTGCATCTCCTCACTCATTTCCTTTCCTGGCGCGGACCTCCACCCGGTGGCGGCCCACTCCCGGTCCCATCGTGAGCACCGTGCGGCCAGTGATGGCGGCTTGTGCCGCTTTGCCATCCACCAGCACAGCTACGCCTCGGCTGGCCTTCTTCAGAAAGTCATCCGACAGCTCCAAGGTCCATTGCGACGAATTCCTGGCGAAGTGGCGACAGTAGTGCGCGTCGTAGGCGACGTCGAACGTCAGTCCGCCGGAGGCCGGTGCCTCTACGCGGCTGTGCAGATAGGCGCAGTACTCGTTGAACCCGATCCAGCGTTTGTGCTTCCAGCGGTCGGGCCAGTTGGGGTCCCGCAGATCGATCACCCGCTCGCCGACCACTCGAGTGGAACGGTACAGCGCGGGGCTCTGCTCGCGTTCGGGCTGCGTCGGTGTCTTGAGCTCCGGCCCGGTCTTCTCAACCAGATCGAGGTCGTGGCACGAGAATTCCTCCGGAGCCATCTCGAGGATGCTGAACTGGATCACTCGGTCGGAGCCGAGATAGTGCCAGCGCCCGACGCCGTAGCCGGCGATGGCGGCCAGACGTCCGTTGTCGTGCTCCAGGCCCCAGCCCGGCCGGACGGTCACGCCCAGCGGCGTCACGCCGAACTGCCGCTCGATCGCATCGCGGCCGATCGTGTAGAGGAAGAGTTGATCGTTGGAGGGCACAGGCAGGCCGCGGCGAGTATCGACCGTCTCGTTGTACCAGTCCGTATGCGCGCGTTCACCTTCGAGCGGCGCGTCCCACCACGGGCCCGGCGGCGAGTCCAAGTCCCAATTCAGGTGCGTCCATGCCCGATGGGCATGGATCTCGAACACCCCGCGCCGGACGCCCTCATCCAGCCCTTCCTTGGTCGAGCCGTAACCCTGCACGTTGCCGAACGGGTCGGTGAACCTGGCAACCGTCCAGGGATTCTCGACCATCCGAGTCACCGGGTTCGCATAGCCCGGGGTCAGGTTCTGCACCATCACCCGCCCCTGCTTCTCCAGCGGCTCGACCAGGTACTTGATGATGTCTTCCTTGCCCGGCGTGGGATAATGCCAGGCCAAACTGTACGCGTGTTCCGAGCAGCCCATGTCGTCCATGACAAAGATGAAGGCGTTTTCGAAATTGTCGTTGAACAAACCGTAGCCCATGCACCAGACCAACGCGTTACGGAGAAGCCGGCGCATCGCCGGGACCTTGTCAAACCAATCATAGCCGCCGCCGATCCACACCACCCTGGCCCGGTCGTCTACGGCACGCACGACGAGTTGGGGCTGGCCTTGGAGCTCGCCGAGGACCTGCGTACCTGGCTGTGGCCGGCAAGGGACAATGCGGGGCTTCGACGCGCCTTCGCCGCTGAGGATAGTTCCCACCATGCCGGCGGTGAGGAAGTGCTCGCCGCGAATGGTCAGCGTAGTATTGACTTGAGTAGTGACAGCGGCCGTGCCGTCCAACTCGACACCCACCAAGTCGGCCACCTCCGGCGCCCGGATGTAGTCGAACAGCGCAATCAGGTGAATGCCGTAGTCCTCTACCACGCGCCGCAGCGTCTCGTAGTGCGCGGATTGGCCCTGAAGCCTGTCTGGGTCGGCCATCCAGATCACGCAGCGGTAGTTGGGCTCGGCCACGCCGTTGAGGAACCGGTTGACTTGCCGCCGCTGCTGATCCAGACGCAGAATGTCGAAGGGAATGCCCCAGATCTTGAGCATCGTGACCACGTCAACAAAGTCCTTGCCGGATTTCCGGGCGCGCAGTTGGTAAAACCGCGACTGAGTATCGATGCAGTAACTGCCCGGGTCATCCCACTGGTCGCCGATCACCACGAGCACGCGGTACGGTTTCTCGGCTTCCAGCCTGGCAGCGCCGCCGTCGATGGCATCCGTCCGGCGCGGGTTTTCGTAACGCGAGTGCACTTCGCCCGCGGTTTGCTGATAATCGCTGAATGTCTGATAGGCCACGCCGTCCCGCTGCCAGCGCGGCGATCCGGCGACGTTGTAGTAGATGTTGTAATCCAAGGTCTGAGGCAGGGCCTTGGCCGGCCAGATGAGAAAGGCAGTCGTGGCATCCTGGAAGATATTGTTGGTGACCTGGTTGCCCGTCTTGCCGGTGTGGAACTCGATCCCGTAAGCGGACCCCACAAAGGTGTTATGGTGGACCCGGTTGTTGAAGGAGTTCAGGCTGATCCCGCCGCGCTTGCCCTCACCGTAGAAGACGTTGTTGTAGATCCGGTTGTTGCCCTCACCCCAGGCAATGATCTCCACATAGTAGGGCCTCCGGCCGGGCGCGGGCCGCATGGTCATCGGGCGGGGTTTGCGAAAGATGTTGTCATGGAATTCACAACCGCCGCCCGCCGGGCTGCCTTCGTGGAACTGGTGAATGGCCGCACCGGCGATCTCCTCGAAGACGTTGTGACGGACGATCAGTCCCGGCTTGCTGTTGTAGATGCCGTGCAGGTACTTGTTGGAGCCGATCTTCTGGAAGAGGTTCCTCTCGATCACGCTGTCCTGGGGCACCGGCTGAATGCCCTGGCTGCCAATGGAACGGATGGTGCAGTTGCGATAGGTGACGTGGTGCGTGGCCTTGCCCTGGTCCTTGAAGCCGTTGAATCCATATTCGACAGTCAAGCCATCGAAGATGGTGTAGTGGCAGTCCCGCAGTTCCACCACGTGCGCGGACGCGACCCGCATTGCGGAATCCTTCGGATTGGACCCATCCTGGAGCCAGACATAGAGGGTCGTGCCGTTGACGAAGAAGGAGTTGGGGATCATGTCGTCCACCGCGTAGATCTTCCCCCGATCACCCGGCGGATGAAGAGGATACGCGTTCTGGAAAACGTAGGCGGGCCGCTGCCTGACCGGAGCGGAGTAGATTCCCCCTTTCACATGCGTCCAGGCTTCGGCGGGGACCACCGACGCGAGGGTGATTCGCACCTCGCCATCGCCGTAGGCCTGGTAGGTGATCGGCTTCTCCGCGGTCCCGGCCCGGGCGACATTCCATCCTGACGGTTCAAAGTAGTCGCCCGCCTTGATCCGCACCGTATCCCCCGGCTGAACCGATGCCGCGGTCTTCCTCAGCGTCGCCCAGGGCTGCGCCTCCGTGCCTGGATCGGCATCACTCCCTTTAGGCGCTACGTAGTAGGTCGCCCCGAGGGCGGATTGGTCCGCGCCGGGCGGCACCGCGACAATTGCCACCAACAGACTAATGCAGGTATACCGATTCATTCGTCCCGTCTCCTTTCCTCCACGGCTGTCCGGATCTTGAGATAAAGCACCGCATCGCCACGGAAAGGTGATGGGAAGGCACGCTCGGCTCCCCCCTCGACCGGTTCGCCGGACGTGATGGTTCCTTCGACAGGGTGCAACCACTGGACCGCGATTGCACCAGACGCCGCCGAAAGGTCCACCGTGACCTCGCCGCCGGCGGGCAGGTAAACGAGGTATTCGTGTCCGGGACGAGCCAGGCAATAGCGTGTCGAAGCCAATTCCGGGTGCGGCACCAGGAGGGTCAGGTTCACGCGTTCCGCCAAGCGGCGCGTGTGGCCCATGGCAGCACGGGCCGCGATCCAGCCTGCGGAATCAGCCAGGTTCTCCATCAGCAATGGATTATGCCCACGGGCGAAACTCTTCCACACCCAGGCTCGTGTGAACACGGCGTCACCGATGAAGACCTTCCATCCGATGTGATCGGTATCCAGGAGGCAGACCTTGTCGCCGACTGCCGCGGGAGGATCCGATGTCCACGGGTCCTTTGGCTGGTCAAATCCTGTCGTCGCGAGGGAAGTCCAGTCCGCGGGGCTCTTCAGACAATCACCATTCATGTCGCCCACGGACGTCATACCAACCGGATGCTGCCTGGGCATCTTCCCTTCAACGCTCTTGATGAAGCACACCATCTCATATTGCCACTCGCGAGTGTGGCGGAGCCCCTCATTGCAGATTTCGTAAAGGACATTATCGAGGTCATTGACCGTTTCGACAACCTTGCGGACGTAGGCTTTTTGGATTTCCAGCACCTCAGGCACCTGGAGCGTGTGGATCTCGATGCCCCAGTCGTCGCCGTTCGGGTCGCCGTTGATGCCCGACACGTTGTTGTCCCTGTGAAAAGGATGCTGCTCGACCGGATATTCCTTGCGCTTGTTCATGAAGATCCAGTCCTCGAAAAGCATGATGCTCACGTAAATCCCGCGGTCCCGGGCGGCGATCACTCGCGCGCGCAGGCGATCGAAATAGGCCTGATTGAACTGTCGCAGGTCGAACTTCGGCTTGCCGTCCAGAGCCTGGCTCGGGCCGGTCCGCTGCCACGGCTGAGGCTCATGGGTGGTCAGTTCCCAACGCCACAGGCGAATGAAATTGTGGCGGTTCGTCTGCAGCAGATTGAGATAGCCCGTGTAGTCGAAGGGCTGCGTGACCACGGTGTAACCGGACAGGATGCCGTCCTGCAGGCTTTGCCAGGTGTGAGAACCGGTCAGATAGACGGGCCGCCCACCGGGGTCGGCGAAATAGCGCGGGTTCGCCGTGCAGACACGCAAGGGACCCATCGGACGGTGGATCGCGGCGTCCTGCGCAGCGCACGCGGAGCATAGCAGGGTTCCCACGACAACCAGGTGGACGAGGCGGGGGTGTCTTCCGTTCCTTCCGTTCATAGAATCATTGTCCCTTCAAAGAAACCGACGAAGCCAAACGATGACCATGTCACGATTATACACGTCAGAGTTTACCCGCATCAAAGAGGACAACTTCGTCCATCAGGAGACTCACCTCGCGGCCGCTTTCGGACTGGACGAAGAAGAACAGGTCGTCCACCAGATGCCCGGCGGCAAAGGGTGTGTCGCGACCGTCGTTGCGGCGGGCGTCCCGGGTGAAATCCAGATACGCCGTCCGCCAGACCCCGGGCTCCAGGTCGCGCAGCCGGATGTGACGATTGTCGCCGTCGGTAAGGTCAAAGAGCTGCACGGTCATCTGTGACGCGCCGGTGAGATGGTAACGGAAGCGCAGCTTGGTGCGTGCGCCCACGGGTCGCGGGGGAACGATTTGCAGGCGAATCCATTTGCCCTTCGTGCCCGGCTGGGGCACCGCTCGCGCCACGTTCCACTGCGAGCCGGACGGCAGGTCATCGCCCACAATTTCGAACTCACCCGGCCAATACTTCGGCTTCTCCCTGGCCGTCGTGCCCGTGTCGAAGGCGGCCAGGAAAATGACCCGATTGGGAAACGGTTCCGGCTCCGGCGGCAGGTCCGGGTCCGTGGCAAAGAAGATTACGTCGTCGATAACCAGATCATAGCGTTTGCCGTCGCCTGGTTTGCCGACGAAGATCTTCAAGTCGTCCATGCGTTCGCCATCCTGGAACGGAATTCCCGGCGTGCCGTCGTTGCGTCGGCCGTCCCGGGTGAAGTTCAGCGTCACCTCCGACCATTGGCCCTCGGTCAGGCCTGCGACGCGGACATGATTGTTGTCCTCGCTGGTCAGACTGAAATGCTGGAACGTCGCCTCGGTGCCGCCGCGCAGGAAGTAGCGAAGATAGAGCTGGTTGACTTTGCCCATGCGCGGGCCGGGCACCGGGTTGATGCCGGTCATGAGGGCGCTGACGTTCTGATACGGCCGATCGTCTGCGCCCAGCGCAGTGGTATTGCCAGGATAGCGGGGGATGTTGTTGGTTTCCGGTGGCCCGAACCAGGCGTAATCCGGCGTGCGACCCTCGAAATCGCACGCCGCCCAAATCCGATGCGGAAAATGTTTCGGGCGCGTTTCTTCGACGTGAGCCGCGCCGCGTGGGCGTTTCCCCGCTTGGACATCGCTGGGAGCGTCCGGGAACGGCACGCGGGCGGCACAAAGATCCCCTTCGACGATCGCTTTGCCGACGGCCATCAGCTCGTCCGGGCCGCCAGTCACGGCGTAAAGGTAGCCGGTAAACTGCCGGTGCGGTTGACGCCAGTCAGCGAAGACCTCGAAGCCCATATTCAGCAGCTTGATGTAATTGGCGTCCTGCACCGGAAAGACCCGGCCGAATCCCAGGCCGGTCTCTTGCTGGTAAGCGCCGAGGATCACATGATCGTGATATGTCAGTTCCTTGGGCACCAGTTTCTCCCAGTCCTTGCCGGCAACCAGCGGAAAGGGGTATTGGGGGTATAGGTCCTTCGTGAGCCGATGGTGCGGATTGGGAATGTTCAGCAGCGTTTCATTGGCGGCTTTGAGGCGAGCCTCCTGCCACGGTTTGGCACCGTACACTTCGAAGGTGTCCACGGACTTGACCATGTCCACGATGTTGACCCCGTACTTGACGTAGTCCATCCGGACCATCGGCCGGTCCGGCCAGATGGTGAACTCCTGGACGACCTTCCCTTCGTCCCATTCCACATGAAGGGTCTTTCGATCGGGGCCGTCGAAAGCAACCCGCGCCGAGGTCATCCGGCCGCGGCCCTCGTCGGCGTTCATCCAAATGCCGTCGAGCTGGTCGCCGACCGCGAGCTGACCGCCCGTCTTCTTGACCAGGAACTCGGTAATGACGTGGTCCTTATTGCCGTCCTGGAACCGTTTGGCCGTATAACGGACACGAATGGCACGGTTCTCCAGGAGAATCGTGCCGTCACCTTCAGGGCCGTCGCCCAGCGTTGCCCTTACGCCTCCCCACGGGCTGGCGCGGCTGGCAACTACCTGGGAGCCCGTTGCACCGCGGCGTGTGGTGTTGCGGTAGATCCACGTGGGCGCCGCATTCCAGTTGCGGATGCCGACGATGTCAACGTCGCCGTCGTTGTCAATGTCCCCGAGCTCTGCGCTATAACTGCCGTCGGTCTGGATGACAAGCTGGGTCCAGTTCGTACCCCCGCCGCGGTTGAGCATCAGCCGAAGGCCACGGTGCTGGGATTGGATCATCCCGCCGGCCAGCAGGTCCACGTCGCCATCGAGGTCAAAGTCGGCTGCTTGGAGCGTGTGGCAGAAATCCACGACCGCGACCGTATGTTTGCTCCAGGTGCCGTCCACGCGCGGCGTGTCCGAACCGTACCAGGCGACCGCGTGACCGGTCCGCTCGGAATGGGAGAAAGCGACATTGTTCTTGCCGTCGCCGTCGAAATCGCCCACGACGACTTTACAGGAATTCTTCGTCCAGTCGCCGGTCTGGTTGAACCAGGCAGAGTCAATGACGTGATAGGCGTAATTCCCGACGACCCGCGCCGCGGCCGGGGTGCCTGGGGTCTCGAACCAACAGCCATTGAAGATGAGGTCCGGGTCGCCGTCCATGTCGAGATCGCCGGCTTCCATGCCTTCGTGGGCCGGATGCGTGAGCAGCACCTCGGTCCACGTCCGGCCGGACTCCTGCAGCCATAGTTGGGTCCGGCTGTCCATCCGCATGGCCACATCGGGTCGCCCGTCGCGGTCGAAATCGGCCACCGCGATGTCCTTGACATATTCCAGGCTGCTGCCGATGACGTGTGGAACGAAGTTGGGGCTCCCGCCGAGGTTCTCGCACCAAATCGCGATGCCGGGACCATCGTCGGAAGGCCCTTTGCCCAGCCGAGTGACCACATCCAGATCCCCATCGCCGTCCATGTCCGCGAGCTTGAAGTCGTCGGCACGCGGGTACCGGTGTTCGCCTGTGAACGTGACGACAGTCGAGCGTTGCCACGTGGGTGCGTGGAAGACCTGCACGGTCGTGTCACCTTCCATGACGGCCACCACATCATTGCGGCCATCACCGTTGATGTCGCCCACATCCCGCTCGTAGGCGATGTAGGAGTTGTCGAGGATGACCTGCTGGAAGTTGGGCTCCGTCCGTGCCGCCGCGGGCGGCGCCCCGCTTGCGCGTTCCATGGCCCAGAGAACTACCCCGAGTGCCGGCAGGACCACCCTCATCGTCGTCCACCTTATCGAGGTTCGCCCTCGCACTCTCGTTTGTGCCATGAATTGCATCGTGCGCCTCCTTCTCAATCGGGCAGTAATCTCCCAAAGAGCATCGTGATTCTCCGTCGGCCGACGTCAATCACCGGACAAGGTGGCGAATCCGCCGCAGTTGTTCGGGTCCGGAGAAGTAGACATCGTTGCCGACGAACGTTGGCCAGCCGACCGGATCGACCTTGCCCACGACGTGCACGCTCGCGTCCTTCGGATCGATGCGCACCAGCACGTTCTTCAGGTAGGTCCACACGAAACCATCGGGGCCGCGCACAAAGGCATTGTACTCGTACGAAGGGTCAACCCAGTGAGGCCAATGATCGTCGACCGAGACAGGTGAGGGCAGGTCCTTGGCGAACAGCACTTCGCCCGTGACCACATTCACCCCATAGAGGATGCTGCGATCAGAGTGCTGCGGGTTCGACGTCAATCCGAGCAGACGCCCAGGCGCAGCTTCGCCAATGAGTCCGGTGGTCCGTCCTCTCACCGCCGGCGCGATCTGACGCACGATCTTCTGCTCGCTTACGTCGTAAACAAACAGCTTCGCCTCCTCGGGCGCTCGATTGCCGTTCAGTTCGTCCGCCGCCCGAATCGTGGAGATGACGATCAGCCGCCCATCCAACGCCGGGGCAATCCACGGCACGGCGTAACCGCTCAGCGGTTTCCAGAAACCGTCCATCTTCTGGATCTTCGGGTCATACCAGCCAAAGCCGCCCCCGGTGTAGTGACGCAATCCGAAACCACCAAAATAGATCTTGCCGTCAGCGCCGAGCGTGGAACTGTGCATGAGCCCCACGCGCGTGGTCTTGTCGAAATCCCCCAGGTACCGGGGATTGCTCTTGGCATCCGCTTGGTCAAACGCCGGATGGCCGGGAGGCCCGCCTATGCTCAGCGTCCAGGGCCGCGCCGGGTCGTAGACAAAGAGATGGCCGCCGGAATAGCCGCTCGAATAGAGCCGGCCCTCGCAAACGATTTGTGTATAGGGAGCCAAGCCCGGGCGCGGGCCGAGAATCGTGGTCTGATCCGTTCGAGGGTCGAACACGAACACGCCGGCATAATCGTCGCCTGTGCCATAGAGCCGGCCGTCGGGCAGAATGGACATGGGGTTGATCCGATGCGGGTACGACGGCACACCCTCCAGCCGGATCGATTTCCAACCGACCGTGGCGAGGGCATCTTGCCCTTGTGTGTCGCGGGCATCCTGCCCACGATTCGAGGGCGGGACACCCTCGACACGGGCCTGGGCGGCATCCGCCCGCGAGCGGTACCACAGCGTCGCGTTGCCTTGGGCATCCGGATCGATCTGATCGAAATAGACTTCCGGCTTCGGCACGGCTTTGTCCCACGGGGAAGATTGTCTCGGCCAAGGCGGCGTGTCATTGGCCTTCGGAAGGGCCTGGCCATGATAGAGCCAATACTCTTTGTTGGGCGCGCCGCCGTCCTGGGGGACCCGGGCATAGGCTCCCGGGAAGCTCTCGATAATATCCATCACGCGTTCCGTCGGCGACTCCAGCAACACCTTCTGCACGCCGGTCGCCAGATCGACGGCCACGAGATACCAGGCGGGAATCATGCCGCTGGCGATGTAGGCGTGCGTGTCATCCACGCCCATCACATAGCGGCTCCAGGCCCCATTGGGATGACTCGGCCCCACGGGTCCGAAATCCTTGACCACCTTGCCCAGCTTCGGATCGTAGATGTACAGGCCGACCTGGTTGCCGCGCGTCCCCGTGCCGTAGATGCGCCCATCCGGCCCCGTCACGAGTGGGCGGGTCTCGCCGCCGAGGCCGGGAATGATCTCGCCCCGCTCCTCGACCGTGTTGGTCGCCGGGTCGTACACGAACAGGTCCATGCTCCACGTCTTGCGCGAAGGCGTGGCGATGTAGTACTTACCGTCGAACCCGAGCGCGCGGCCCGACAGGTAGAACTGGTGACCATCGGCCAGACGCTGCTTCGTCACCCGGCCCGTGCCCAAGTCAATGGCATAGAGCCACGTCGGCCCATAGTACTCCTTGAAGTAGATTTGCAGGACGTCCCATGATTTGCCGTCGGCGTTCGGCACCAGCCAGCGTTCCCAGACGTTCACGCCGCGGGCCGGCTCGCCCAGCGCCTCGGTTTGCAGGGCCGGCGCATGCTCAAGAGCCTCCTTCAACTCCGGCTGCTCGGCCGCAGGCCAAGGCTCTCCGGCAATGCCCCGACCGACGGCAAGAACCAGCGACGCCGATACCACCATCCACAAAGCTCTATCTGTGCTCACTCTCTACCCCTTTCGATGGCCGAGACGGACGCGGCCCAACGATGGACATATCCCAGGGTTCGAAGCCGATGCGCGCCGCCGGGGAACCGGGCCGCACGGTAAAATCGCCCTGCGCCGGGTCCACAAACAGCGGGTCGGCGAGGAGGCTGTCCTTGTCCTGTCCCCCCGCCTGCCACTGGGAGAAGCTCTGGCCGGCAAAGAGGGCGGGTTGGCCGGAAGCGTTCCAGTAAAGATTGCGGTCAAACGCACAGACGTCCCGCCCCCAGCGCTTGCCACCATAATTCCCAATCGCCTTGCCTTCCAGGTAGTAGACGAGATTGTGCCGAAAGGTCAATTCGAATCCACCTATACCGCCGCGCTCGACTTGTGCTGTGCGATTGAAAGCGAAGATATTGTTCTGGGCCGTAATATCGCGGTTGTGGTGCGCGAACAACGCGCCATCCTGGCAGCGGTAGACCAGGTTCTTCTGGATCACCAGGTCGTGACTGCCTTGATCTGGGTAGATCCCCCAGCCACCGTAGTCTCGTCGCACGACATCATGCACGACATTATGAGCGATGCGACTGCCGGGCGTGCTGCAGGTGTAAATCCCGGCCAGATCGCTGAGCATGCCCTGGCCGATGTCGTGCACGTGGTTGTACTCAATGATGTTGCCCCTGGCCTCGCTGGGCCCAAAATCCTGGACCGAACCTACGGAGATACCCGAGTAGAACAGGTCGTAAATGTGGTTGTGAATGACCTGATTGTGGGCATTATCACCCACGAACACACCCACGGCTTCGGGAGTGAAACGCCCGCCGTGGGCGATTTCGTTGTCGGCCACGGTGATCCGCCGGCTGTGCGGGCCTTGCGGCATGGCGGCCTTGCGCTGGAGCCCCCGCTCGGTCATCCGGCCGGACCCGTCCGTCTCCCACGAGAAGAAGTGGCCGATCCGGATTCCTCCCGCGCCAAGATCCGTGATCCGGTTGCGTGCGATCTCGATATCCGCACAGCCCACGCCCACCTCGATGCCGTAGTTGCCGATGTGCTCGATGCCGCCGCCGGTGACGGCGCATCGTTCGGCGTAGTCGAACAGCAGCGCACCGGGTACTTCGATCCCGGCCTGAAGCGATGAGGCATAATCGGCCGATGGCTGCCACTCCGTATGCGCAAAGATCAGCCCTTCAAAACGCAGGTCGTGAACCGGCGCGCCCGCGTGCCCCACCACCCGCACCACCTGCTCCAGTCGCGGCGCGATGATCTCGGCCGACGGCATCTCTTCCCCTGGTCGCGGCAGATAGTACAGCACTCCGCGCGGACGATCGAGATACCATTGGCCGGGAGTGTCCAGCGCCTCGAAGACATTCTCCACCCAGTAGACTCCGGGCTTGCTTCCCGAGACCAGAGCAAACAGGCTCGCGCGGTCAAAGGTAACCGTGCGAGTCTCACTGCTGACGCTCTCAATCGGCAGCCGGTTGTCCAGCCACCGCGTGATGCCCACGACTTCCACGTCCCGCAGATTACGCCACGTGGGTACGATGTCACCCGGGGCATAGACGAACTGCCTGGTCGGACTCCGGAGAAAGTCACCGGTATAGCCCGGCAGGGATTCGATGCGGTATTCCCCTTGCTTTGGCAGTCTCGTCCGCGGCCGGCGCTGGCCGTTGACGAAGAGCTGCCGAAAGCGCCACGTCCCGGCCTTCACCTCCGGGATGTCCACCACCCAGGCCTTGCGATCGTTGACCTCGTCCCACCGGCCGTTCTCCAGACGGCGTCCCCCGCTCAGAATCACTCTCTCCCCCGCCGCCGCCCGGTAGACCACGGAAGCCTGCTCCGTTCCCGAATCCTCCGGACCGAACTCCAACGGCGCGTCAAGATAGTAAGTCCCGCCGCGCAGTATGACGCACAGGCGTTGTGGTTCCTTCTGCGTTTTGCGCAGCACTCGAACCGCCTCGCGAGCCCGTGCCACCGTCGCAAAGAGCCCATCGAACTCACCCGGATCGGCTGATTTCCCCGACCACGTGTCCTTGCCTCGGGGCGAGACGAAGAAATCCGCCGCTCTCGGCCCTCCGCCGGGCGTCGTGGCAGCTTCCCCATTCAAGTGCAGCACCCAGTCCCGTGCATCCGGGCAGGTAAACATCCGCGTCGCACCGCCCTCCACCATTGCGGCTGTCTTTCTGGCTCCGGTGCGCGGGTCCAGCCATTCGACCTGGAATGCAGATACGGTGCTGGAAAGATCGACAGCAATCGTTCCTCCGCTCTGGCGATAGGCCACGTATTCACGTCCTGGATCAGCCAAACAGAGACTTCCGGAATTCACCAAGGCATGGTCCGGCTTCAGTCTCCAATACGCCAGCCCGCCAAGGAAGTCGTTCATGATCTCGATGAAACCAAACGCGGCGCCATCGCCCCACGTGAGCGTAGGTTCGAAGCACTCGGCGTAAAGATAGAACGCCCCGCCCATCGCACTCCCCCAGGCCCCCGTGCGGACCTGATCGGCGGTGAGTTTGCCGGGCGCAGCTTCCCAGGAAGTCTCGAACGCAAAGACCGGCTTGCCGGCATAATCGGCCGTGGCCCGGCCGGCATTCGTGACGGCGTCGCTGCTGGTGCCGGCCGCAAACTGCTGGACGCGGAAATCGACCCAGGGCCGGTCCACCGTCGTCTTCAGCGCGTGGGAAGTCAGCGGGTGCTTCCATGGATCTGCCTCCTTGAGAAACGTGCCCAATTCATCCAATTCGGCCCGCGTCAGCAACTCGTCCCATTCCCCCGCGATGTTCCAGGTCACATTCCAATAAGGCGCGAGGCGCGCGATCCAGCACCGCAGGACCGCTTTTCGCGCCGCGGGCGGCACGAGGAGCCTGCCGTTGCCGCTCCACTCCCAACCGAGCATTCCCCAATGATTGAACCAAACGACCTGGCGTGTCTCCAACCCGCCGAGGATCTGGTCTACGTTCGCCCAGCATCGGATGCTCGGGCGCAGCCAGTCCACGTTCGATCCCCCGTCGAACTTCGGACGCGTGTCCGAATAGACAAAGGGAAACAGACCATTGCCACCGATGGTGACATACTTACCCTCTTGCGCCGGGTCAGGAGCTTGGTAGGGAGTCCCCTGCCAGTTGAGTTGCTCCCTGATCCCGACGAAGTTGAGCAGGTTCGCGTTGCAGAGATTGAACTGGTGCTTCGTACCGAAGAAGTAATCAATCCAGTACGTGCGGTGGGCCTGGTTGGCCGCTACGAACAATTCGGGGGCCGTGTAGGCACGGGCGAAGAAGTGGGAACCGTCAGCGAACACCCAACCGTGTGGATTGGCCGGATCGATGCGCAGCGGACCGGGCCTGGCGCCGTCGGCCACGCAACGGAACGTACCGCTCCTGCCGGATGTTCCATCGGAGAAGGAACACTCATACGACCACATGCCGACCTGGTCCGGCATGAACCGCAGTCTCCACACATTTCCGGTCTGGCCGCCGCGGCCGTCGCCGTCGTGAAAACCCCGGAAGGCGACCCGGCTTTTGTCCGGACGGCAAAAGGTCGCACGGAGCTCGACATCCGTGAACGGATTGGCATACTCACGAGTACCGGTGACCCTGGCCTCGAAACTCCCCCACAGCGGCACGTTCTCGGGAAGCGTCGGGAGAGCCTCCATCTGCGCGGCTGTAGCTGTGGTCGCGGTCAGAACTACCCACACCGCTACGACAATACATCCGGCAGCCACACTCGTGGCTTGCGTCGGCGTACACTGGTGAGACATTCCTGCTCCTCCTTTACATGATCGAACCGTCACTCCCGATCCGACACCTGCTCGCGATCCACCCAGATCGGCGATGTCCATGCCATTTCCCGATCCGTCTGAATCACCTTGAGGAGATACCAATGGCGTCCGGGCGCCACCGCGCTATCCGACCACTTCACCCTCATATCCTGACTATCCCCTTCTATGGATTGCACGGTCTGCCCGTCGCGAATGATCTCCACGCGGGCAACCCTCGAAACGCCATGGATTGCACCTGTGATCGTCGGAGCGTCGCGCTCAACTCTGCACTCGCCGCCCATGGATGCGCCCGACACAGAGAAATCCACGAGAATCCGTGGGCTGGTCGTGGCATAGGTCTGGCGCTCGCGCAACGCGCGGACAAGCTCTTGCCGTCCCAGTCGAGACATCAGCGCCGCCGTCAATCCCGTCTTCCACTTCAGACCGGGAGCGAAGGTATGAGAGGTTGTGCCCTGCCCGGCGGGATCCTCACACGAGAATCCGCCCCGCGCCTCGTGATTGTCGCCCCCGCCGGTCACGCCGATGATGATACCACGGTTCAGGATGTCATACGTCAGCTTCTCGTAGTTGCCCCACATGGAGTACAGCTCATGGAAGCATGGCACACTCGGCTGGAATTCGGACGGGAAGCGGCCATGATGAACATGCGGCCCCGCCACGACGTCGGGGCGATGGGAAAGACGCGCACAGGCCGACGGAAGCGTGTTCTTGTCAGGGTCCGTGTTCATGCCGCGAAACAATTCCAGACGGTCCGCCGACGTGTAGAAATTCCAGTGGCCCTGATCGCCCGCCCTTTCATACCCGTTGAGCGTCACAAACCGGCCTTCCTCATTGAATCGGTTGCTGAGGTCCTGCATCCAGAGCCATTCGTTGTCGCTGAAGTATTCGGCGTGGTCGGAGCCGGCAGCAAAGTCCAGACACCCTTCGTCGCGAGCAATTCCGCACAACGCCCGTTCCGCGTCCCGGATGGACCCAGAGAGCTGGACTTCTGTCTGCGCGGTGAACACCACATAGGATGTGCTGGCCTCGGCGGCTGTCAGCCCGAACACACGCATGCAGGCAAACCCGTTGCCGAACTCTTCACCCGTACGGTCCACGACTCCAAAATCCACCCAACTCGGATCCTGCGGGGACTTTCCCACCGGGGCGTGACGCTTCCTGCCGGAGAACTCAATTTCGGGTTGCGTCGCTCCGGTCTTCATCCAGAGGCGAAGCCTGGGTCCGGAAGGCTTCTTGCCGCCTCCCCCAGGCAGCCAAATGGTCATGTCATACGAGCCGCTGTCGCCGTAGCGGAATGACTCACTCAGAGGAAGGAACCGGTCAAAGCGCGGCGAAACGCGAAAATCTTGGCCGGCACCCGCGCGGACTTGTGGACCGAACCAGAGAACTACGGCAGAAAAGAGACTGACGACGGTGGGAGCCCAAGGCCCTGAAGTTGACAATGTCATGTGTCCCCTCTTCATCATATCCGTGGAACGGAATGGCCGACCCTGCAGTCAGCCTTATGCCTGCCATGGTATTGAACTCCTGCCACGATGCAAGAGCCTCGTTGCGAAAGGGTCATGACCGTGGTCAGCGAGAATGGGTCTGTCGCCTTGGGAGCTTGGGAGCTTGGGAGGCGTTATGAGCAACTGCTCCATTACCTGCTCCAATTCCCCGGCAGGCAGTTTCTGCGTATTGTGAAAGTGCTGCTTGTCGCCTGCGGCATTCCAGCGTGTGAAACCACCCTCCCGGACCTCGCACGCCCCTGGGCCAGCCTCGTCAAAGTACTGTGTCCCACAGACGGCGTAGAGCACCGTCGCCGGATCGGCACAGTGGCGTTTGCTCTCTTTCTTGCCGGCAAAATAGGCCTCAAAGGCAAGGCGCGCGGGATTGCCGGCGGGCGTTTCGCGCAGGCGACTGCCGATGAAATGCCGATGCCCCAAATTGCCCTCGCCAAACTTGATCTGCGTGGGCCATTGGGCGATCAGTTCCCGGGCCGCCTGGGGCGACGAGACGAAATTGTAGGCTCTCTGGTACTCGTTTCGCTCGTTGAAATACGGCGCCATTACGAACAGCGTCGCCACTTTGCGCTGCACAAGGTCGCGGCCGGAGAGATCGCTGTGCCGATCCGGCGGCGAGGCGAGCAGATCCACCAGGTTGTTCATCTGGCCCACGGCGATCATCGTGACCGCGCTGTCCGACTGGCCGGAAAGTACCCGCCGGTAGACGCCCACGACGTCAGGCACCTCGCTGGAAAGACCCATCTCGTTCGCACACCGCTCGGCCACTTTCTCGGCATACGGCGACCCCCTCTGGACCAGCGTTGTCCCCTTGTACATGCCGATGGGAAGGTCGCCCCGACCGTAGTACGTGTTGATCGCGTCCAAGCACGCCGGACTGTACGGGCAGCGAGAAACCACACCCATCGCCAGGATCTCTGCCTTCCCGGAATCGGCCAGGGCGTGCAGGATGGCCGCGGCGGCCACGTCATCGTTGTCGCCATCCATGTCCGTGTCGAATATGACTTTCAAAGGCTCGACCTCCTTTGGCAATGAGCCAGGCACCGATGGCTTGTCCTCAGTATTCTTCGAGAAAGTGCTCGCGACCTTGCCGGGCGGATTGTCCAGGATGCAACCGATGTCCATGATATACATCTGCCGCCCCAGACCCTCGTGGGTGGCATCGATGGAGACTACCCGTCCGCTTCGGCTGAGCCTCGGGTGCAAATCGACCCGAGAGACATTGGTCGGGGTGGTAGACTTGAGCTTGGCCAGTGGCACGAACTGTCTCGTCGGGAGGTGATATAGGAAAAGATACTGATAGCCCTTGATCACGTAGGTATCCGAGATAACCCACTCGCCGGCCGGGTGGGGAAGGTAGCTGACATGGCCGTCGTGGGGAGAGGCAAAGAGCCTGCTTTCTGCCTTGCCTGTTCCATCATCCGGATACAAGTAGTAACCACGGCCGTCGAGAACGAAGTTGCTCGAATACGAAGTCGACAGCAACCGCTGGCAGGCGCACGTCAAGACCAGCAAGTTCTTTGAGACGGCCTACGGACGGGGCAACTGGGGTCGTGCGCCCAAGGGGCACATCGCCCTGCAAGACTACGGCGGCGCCATCGAGTTTCGCGGCATCAAGATCCGATCTGTAGCTGAGGGAGGGACAGTCCAGCCGTAGCCGTTTCGGCACCGCCCGTAAGATACAAACAGTATCGCACTTTGACTCGCGCTATTGTCTGACGGACGTGCTTGCGTGCCGCTCATCGGCCCATTAGCCTCTCGGGACGATGAAAGAGAATCTACGGCTCGCGATCGTGACATGTCTGGCATGCTGCATTGACAAAGAACTCTGGAAAGCCATCGAATACCTCAACGAGCAGGTCAGGTGTGAAGGGCGGAGGGAAAGTGCGGCGGGTGGCGGACCAAAACTGCGGCACCCCGGCCCTATGTACCCCGCCCGCGGCGGGGTGTCAATTGTTTCCTATTCACTTTTTCGATACATCCTCCGGCCCGGGTTTCTCCGGGTCGGCTGGATCACTTTCCTCGGGCTGGGGGCTTCCTGATTGGAGCCGGTGCTGCGATTCCCGAAGCCGGTAGCTGGGACCGTTGGCCTCCAGGATGTGCACCCGATGGGTCAAGCGATCCAGCAAGGCTCCGGTCAGCCGCTCCGAGCCGAAGACCTCGGTCCAGGATTCGAACGGCAGGTTCGTCGTCACAATCAGGCTCAGACGTTCATACGCGCGGCTGACCACCTCAAAGAGTAGCTCCGCGCCGGTCTTCGAGAACGGCACATAGCCCAACTCATCCAGAATCAGGATATCGTGACGCTCCAATTGCCGTAGGGTCCGCTCCACCTGTCGCTGTTCCGTCATCTCCAGCAAATGGGTGACCAGGGCCTTGACCGTGAAGAAGCGCACGCGGCGGCCCTGCGTACAGCCGGCGAACCCCAGGGCACTCGCCAAATGAGTCTTGCCCGTGCCACTGTTGCCGACGAGCAGCACGTTCTCATGGCGCTCCACATACTCGCCCCCCATCAACTCGCGGATGAGCTTCTCGGAGATTGAGGGCTGCGCGGTGAAGTCAAAGGTATCCAGGGTCTTGAGGAGCGGGAACCGCGCTTTCTTGATCCGACGCTCGGCCGCGCGCCTCTCGCGGTCCAGGGCCTCCCGTTCCACCAGACGCAGCAGGAAGCTGACGTAGTCACAGTGGTCCTGGGTGCAGGCGGTCACCACGGCCGCATACTCCCGCAAGATCGTGGGCAGCTTCAATTGCTTCAAGTAGTGCGCCAGCAGCAGGTGCGACTTGTTCTGGGTCATGCTTGGCCTCCCGATCCCAGCAGACCAGCATACACCCGCAGGTCCGCCGGCGCGACCTGGACCAGACGCAGGTGGGGCCGACCGGCCAAGTCGAAGGTCGTCTGACGCCAGGGCGGACGGTCGGGCAGGAACTGGGCCAAGCCGTCTTTCGTGTGCACGTGGTGCCGTAGGGCCTGCTCCACCGCCACCGTCACGTCCGGCATCCGGTGCGTCTCCAGCAGACGCAGCACCTGGATATATTCTCGTGTTCCGTGCTCCAGTTCCACTTCCATGCGGTCGCGCAGCACCGCAAAGCAACGCGGCAGACGCCAGCCCTCGAACGGCTTGGCGAACGCCAGCGCATGGGGCTTTCGTTCCAGCAGCGGCAAATAGTGCAGGGGATCGAAGAACTGCTGTTCTTTGCCCCAGCCCCGGGGGTGGACCGCGATCACGTCGTGTAGCCGACAGATCTTCACGTGATCGAGATAGCCCTTGACCGTCACCTCCTGATAGGCGTATTCCATCGGCACGGAGTAATCGTTGTCATCAAAGCGAACCAGCAGTTCGCTGTTGACCTGAGCCGGCTGAACCCGACAGGCCTCGAACGGCGTGAAGGGCAGAGGCAGGAAGGACAACTGTTCTTCCCCCAGCAACTGCTCCTTGATCCGCGTCTGGCCCCGCACCCGCCGCCGTAGGTCCTCCCGGCACCTCGTCAGCAAGTAGGCGTTCAGATCCTCCCAGTCCCGCACCTGCGGCACCGGCACCAGGAAGTTCTGGCGGCTGTACCGCACCAGGCCCTCGACCACGCCCTTCTCATTTGCCCGCCGGACCAGGCAAAAGTGATAGCCGAACAGGTAGTGACTGACCAACTGCAGGAACCCTGCCGTCAGCTCCCGCACCCGCGGCCCAATGATCTGCACGATGGCGACCTTGCTGTTGTCAGACGCGCTCCGGCGGGGAACGCCCCCAAAGAGGGCAAGGGCCCGCACGTGCCCATCCCAGAACGTCTCGGTGCACTCCCGCTCATACGCTCGTACGAAGAATGCATCGGAATACGGCAAGGTCATCACGAAGAAGCAGACCTTCCGCAACACCCCGCCCATCTTCACCAACGCGTGCCCGAAATCTACCTGCGCTTCGCCCGGCGGATGCGTCAAGGGCAGGAAGACCTCCTTACAGGTCCGCCGGATCTCCCGAACCGCATCCTTGACGATCGTGTAGCCGCCCGTGAATCCTTCCTCCTGCAGACGCTGCCAGATCCGCTTGGCAGTGTGACGCTGCTTCGCGTGGATGTGCTGGTCCTGCTCCAAGATCGCCCGAATCCGATCCACATAGGGGTCGATCTTGGGCTTCTTCGGACGCTGACGCCGTTGATACCCCGGCGGCGCGGGCTGTGCGAGAATCTTCTCCAGCGTCGTCCAGTGCATCCCCGTCTCCCGCAGAATCTGACGCTTGCTGACTCCCTCGCGGAGTACTCTTCTCCGAATGTCCACCCACTGTTCCATACTGCAATACACTCCCTTTCCTTTCTGCTGAGACCCGCGTGATCGCCACGGCCTCCAACGCCGTGAACGACCACGCATTCTCGCAGAACTCTTCTGGGAGTGCCGCAGTTTTACTCCGCCCCGCCACCCGCCGCACTTTCCCT
>CAYHAJ010000428.1:0-16730 GCA_964354535.1 uncultured Pirellulales bacterium | reverse complement strand
CCGCTCGAAGGCTAAGGAGTCCCGAGATGGTTAGAGGTGGCGAGGGCATCTTGCCCTCGAATCGTGGGCAGGATGCCCACGACACGCAAGGGCGGGACGCCCTCGCCACGACTGGTCTTAGCCTTCCTACGGGTCATTGTTTTTAATGAACCCGAATGAACTACCGCGCAGCAAGCTGCGAGGTATCGAAACAAGCGGCTTACCGCTTCCACGCGGCAAGCCGCGGGGAATGAACCCGAATGATTCAATGACCCGCTCGAGAGCTAAGATCGGCAGCGTCGACCCTCGTGGCGCTATCGAAAACGCGGCTGCGGAATCGCATCTTAGCCTTTCAGCGGATCATTGTTTTTATTAGCGATGCGATGGCGGTAGAAGGAGCTTCGGAGGCAACGAATGCAAACAACAGCACTCATTCGACCGGCGACCCGGCGGGATATCCCGGCGATTGTCAGCCTCTGGGAAGAGCTGATGGATTTCCACCAGGCGCGCGATCCGTTTTTCACCCGCTCTCCCCAGGGCAGCAATATCTTCGCGCGGTTCATCGAAGAGAACATCCGTAATGATGCCGCCTGCGTGCTGGTCGCCCTCGTGGACGGCAAGATCGTGGGCTACTGCCAGGGCATGCTGGACCGGCATCCACCCGCCTTGGCAGAATCGGACTTCGGCCAGATCTTCGACTTCGGTGTAACCGCGGACCATCGCCGGGCCGGCATCGGCGTGCAGATGTTCCAGACGCTCTGCGACTGGTTCCGCCGCGAAGGAATCCGGCGGATTGAGGTGCGGCATTCGACCTTCAACGAGATTGCCTCGCGCTTCTGGCCGAAGATGGGATTCCGACCCTACCTCCAGACCCTGTTTCTGGAACTGCCTTAAGCATTTACGAGTCATGGTTTATGATTTATGATGTATGATTTGCGATCTACTATTTGGGCTCAGCACCAGCACAGACCCATGCCGGCGCTGCGCAAATAGTAAATCATAATTCATAAATCATAAATCCAAAGGGCCCTTGTGATGGCGGATGAAAACAAACACAGTTATCGCGACACCTTGAACCTACCTCAGACCAGCTTCGCCATGAAGGCGAACCTGGTGCAGCGCGAGCCCCAGATGCGGAAGCACTGGGCCCAGGAGAAGATCTACGAGAAGATTCGTGCGGCCCGCCAAGGCGCCCCGCTGTACATTCTGCACGATGGCCCCCCCTACGCCAACGGCGACATTCACATGGGCCACGTCATCAACAAGGTCCTCAAGGACTTCGTGGTCAAGTACCGGACGATGGCCGGTTTCGACGCGCCGTACATTCCCGGCTGGGACTGCCACGGGCTGCCCATCGAATCGAAAGTCGTGACCGATCTCGGTGAGAAGGCCAAGGAGATGCCCAAAGAGCAGATTCGGCGGGACTGCATGAAGTACGCCGGCAAGTACGTCAAGATCCAGAGCCGCCAGTTTCAGGACTTGGGCGTCTTCGGCGACTTCGACGATCCGTATCTGACATTCAAGCCCGCCTATGAGGCCGGCATTCTCGAAGTCTTTGCCGATCTTGTGGGCAAGGACCTGGTTTACAAACAACTCAAGCCGATCCACTGGTGCGTCGGCTGCGAGACCGCCCTGGCCGAGGCCGAACTGGAATACAAGGATGTTTCCTCGCCGAGCATCTTTGTCCATTTCCCGGCCGCAGAGGAGAGTGTAAGACGTTTGGTCGAGATGGGCTTGGTGACGGACGAACAGGCGCGGCAGACCCTCGTCAGCTTCATGATTTGGACGACGACGCCCTGGACGCTGGCGGCCAACCTGGCGATTGCCGTGCATCCGCACCTCGACTACACGACGATCCGCTACGAGAAGAACGGTCGCCAGTATGTCTCCGTGGTCGCCACGGATCGTGTCAACGCGGTCGTGCACGCCGGCCGACTTAAGGAAGGCGAATGCACCGTCGCCGGGAAAACGGTGCGCGGCAGCCAACTGGACGATCTGCGCTACCGGCATCCATTTGTCGAGAAGAATCCGACCGATAAGGATGCCTACAGGGTGATCCTGGCGGACTACGTGACGATCGAGGATGGCACGGGGCTGGTACACACAGCGCCCGGACACGGACTCGAGGACTACCAGTCGGGCCAGAGGTACGGTCTGGCCGTGTACTCGCCGGTCCAGGACGACGGCACCTACGACGACACCGTGCCGACGTGGCTGCGCGGTCGCTCTGTCCTGGACGTGGAGAAGGACGTCAACGGCTGGCTTCAGGAGCACGGCTGGCTGTTCGCCCAGGGTGAGATTCAGCACAGCTATCCGCATTGCTGGCGCAGTCGGGACCCGGTGGTCTTTCGGGCGACCGAGCAGTGGTTCATCGGCGTGGACAAGGAACTCCCCGACACCGGCAAAACCTTGCGGCAGATGGCGATGGAGAGCGTGGATCGCGTCCAATGGATTCCGGCCTGGGGCCAGAAGCGGATCGCGGGCATGCTCGAATCGCGGCCCGACTGGTGCGTCAGCCGCCAGCGAAGTTGGGGTCTACCAATCCCTGTCTTCACCGCGCCGGACAGGCGGGCGCTGCTGACGAAGGAATCCGTGCTGGCCGTGTCCAAGCACGTTGCCCAACATGGCTCCGATAGCTGGTTCACGCACTCGCCCCGGCAAATCCTGGGCGATGATTTCAAACTGCCCGCAGGCTTCAACCTCGACGATCTGCAGAAAGAAGAGAACATCTTCGACGTCTGGTTCGAGTCCGGCTGTAGCTGGTACAGTGTCTGCGTCAAGCGCGAGCACTGGCCCGTACCGGTGGACTTATACCTCGAAGGCTCGGACCAGCATCGCGGGTGGTTCCAGCTCTCGTTGTTGCCGGCGCTGGGGGCCATCGGCTCCGCGCCGTTCCAGAGCGTCCTGACCCACGGTTTCACCGTGGATGAAAAAGGGATGAAGCAGTCCAAGTCCCTGGGCAACTACGTCAATGCCCAGGACGAGGTCGCCAAGTACGGCGCGGACATTCTGCGGCTGTGGGTCGCCAGCGTGAACTACCAGGACGACGTCCGCTGCACCGACGAGTTGATCGGCCACACACAGGACGCCTATCGCAAGATCCGTAACACGCTGCGATACCTGCTGAGCAATATCAACGACTTCGATCCGCAGAAGAACGCCGTGCCGTACGAGCGGATGCACGAGATCGACCAGTGGGCGATGCAGGAGCTCCAGAAGCTGATCACCGAGGTGACGGGAGCCTACGAGGGCTTCGTCTTCCATAGAGTGTTTTCGCTGCTGTACAACTTTTGCGTGGTCCAGATGAGCAGCATCTACATGGATGTGCTGAAGGATCGCATGTACTGCGATGCCGCCGACAGCTCCTCACGCCGCAGCGGCCAAACGGCAATGTACCAAGTCCTCAGTGCCCTCGTCCGACTGTTCGCACCGGTCCTGGTACATACGATGGAAGAAGCCTGGGACGCAATGAAAGTCAAGCCCGAAGATGGCGCCAGCGTCCACCTGGCCCATCTTCCGAAAGTCGATCCGTCCATCGACTATGCCGAGCCGACAGCCAAGTGGATGGGATTGATGAGCCTCCGCGACGAGGCCCTGCGCGTGCTCGAAGGATTACGCCGGGACAAGACCATCGCCGGCAATCAGGAGGCCTCCCTCACGATGCACTGCACGCCCGAAGACGCCGCGCTGTTGAACGAGTTCGGCCTGGACCAATTCGCGGCCCTGTGCATCGTCAGCAAGGTCAAGCTGGAGGCAGGCGCACCAGAGACGACTGTCACCGCAGCGAAGAGCTCGCATCCCAAGTGCCAGCGCTGCTGGAATTTCTGGCCGAGCGTGGGAACTGACCGCGAGTATCCGGACATTTGCGAGCGCTGCGCGTCCGTGGTCAAGGGGCTGTAGGCCGGAGGCCTTGTGCTCATGCCCCCTCCAGCCCACAGGCTACGGCCTACCGCCTTGCAGTTGCTCGACCGCCCTGGCGTAGACCTCATCAAGCGTGATGTTCTGGATGCTGTGCTGAGGATTGCGGCTGCGGTTCGCCAAGCCCCTCCGGTCGGCGTCGCGCGCCACCACGCACCGGGGCCGGCCATAGGGGCCGACCCGCAAGGGGTTGGACCAACTGAACATCATCACCAATGGTTTACCGAGAGCGGCGGCGAGGTGACCAGGGCCGGTGTCGTTGCTGATGACGAGTCTCGCTCCCCGGAGCACCTCGACCAGTTCAGGCAGAGAGGTCCGGCCCGCGAGATTGACCGGCGGATGCTTGGCCAAGCGACGGATTCTCTCGATCATCGCGCTCTCGGATTTGCCGCCTGTCGCGGCCGCCCTCAGTCCGTGCTCCGAGGCAAGGCGATCGATAAGGGCTGCAAACCGCTCCGCCGGCCAGCATTTGCTGATTTGGGCAGAACCAGGAATGACGACAGCATAGCTTTCAGAGCCAATGCCTTGACGCGCGAGCACGTCGCCGGCGGCCGCCGCGGCAGCCGGCCTTTCCGGCAACACGAACTCCACGCCGAGGTTCGTGCCTCCCAGCGCTTCGACGAGCTTGAGGTAATAGTCGACGACGTGGACCCATTCGAGCCGGGGCGGGATCGAGGTCGTGTAGAACAGATGTGCCATCTCGCGCCAGCGCGACCCGAATCGTTGCTTGCTGCCGGAGAGCCAGGACAACAGGCCCGTGCGAAAGAGCCCCTGCAGATCGAGGACCGCGTCGAATTGGCTCTGCCGCAGGCGGGAGATGAGGCGGAGCAGATCGCGGGCGGCGGCCGGGCAGTACCAAGCCTTGGCATGAAGCCTGCGATTGAAGAGAATGATCTCATCGAGGTGCGGGTGTCCCTCGAGCAGCGGAGCGAACTCCGGCCGGACCAGCCAACTGATCCGCGCTTGCGGAAAGCTCCGGCGCAGCGCCGACAAGGCGGGCAACGCCATCACGATGTCGCCCAGCGAGCTGGGCTTGATCAGAAGAATCTTCCCGTAGCGTCCAACCATAGTGATATCATAGTCCGATCGTTCCTTCAGACAAGAAGGAGTTGCGAGTCATGGCAAAGAAAGGCAAGTACGTATACGACTGGCCGCGGCCGATGGTCACCGTGGATGCCGCGGTCTTCGCGTTCTTTGCGGGCAAGCCCAGGCTTCTGTTGATCCAGCGCAAGCATGAGCCGTTCCAGGACCACTGGGCTCTGCCGGGCGGATTTGTCGAGATGGACGAAGACCTGCCGGACGCCGCCGCGCGCGAGTTGGCTGAGGAGACCGGACTCCAGGGCATCCGCCTGGAGCAACTCCGCGCCTTCGGCAGGCCCGGCCGCGATCCGCGCGGACGAGCCATTACCGTCGTCTACTTCGGCATCGCGGGACCGGATCAACAGCAGGCCACCGCCGCCGATGATGCCGCCCAGGTACAGTGGTTCGACCTCGACAGTCTGCCCCCGATGGCCTTCGACCATGACGAGATTGTTCGCGGTGCGGTAGCCCATCTCAGACACATGGATGCGGGATTCGTTTCTTCGTAGGGCGAGCGTCCCCGCTCGCCTGCAAACGTCGTGCGAGAACGAACGACCTGCGGAGAGAGCCCTACGTTCGCACTTGCTCGTTGAACGCTCTCAACTGGGTGTCGATCGCGTTGAGGACCCATTCGATGTAGTGCAAGGAATGAACGGGACGATTGTGCCTCTCGATCATGAGGCCCTGGCGGACCGTATCCAGGAGCCGCCGGATCGTCCGTGCCCCAATCGGAGTCGGATGGTTCGCCCATTCCTTCAACTGCCGGTAATGGTGGCCCAGCCGGGGATTCCGCTGCATCTGATCGGCCGTGAGATAGTCCCCCGGATTGTAGGCCAGTTGCAGGCCCTTGAGGCACAGGATCAGCGGTTCATAAGGCGCCTGCGGGTCCAAGCGAATGAACTTGTACTGCTGCACATGGGTGGTCGCTTGGGCCGGCGGCCGGTCGGCGATCTCATCGTCGCCAAGATACCAGTTGCGCCGGCTGGTCCGGGCGAAGACGAATTCCTCACCGTAAGTATCCTGAATGATTTCCCGTCGGCCCATGCGCGAGAGCCACAACCCGGACGACGGATCCCGGAGAGCGGCGCTGTCCTCCGGCCTCTGTCCTCTGTCCTCTGTCTTCTCTTCCCTCGGTTCCAGCCCCCCACCCATCGCCAGCAGACAGCGGATAAATCCGATCGGCAAAATCTGTTGTTTGCCAATCTGGTTCTTGCGCAACTGAAACGACAGGTGCAGGCTGTGCGGATGAATCTGGTAGAAGCTGACGAGTTCGTGGATCAACTGGCTCAGAAGCCAGGGATCACTGGTCGCCGGCCGGGACAGCTCGCCGGCAATGCTCAGCCGGCCCGGCGCCAGCTCGAAAAAGCCCTGGCGGCGCGGCCGGTCCGTGTAGCCGCTATGGTCGTCGATGTATCCCCCGAGCTTCCAGCACAGCACATCCAGGTGAAAATCGTAGAAGTACTTGAAGCCGTCGTAGACCGGATCGCCGGCTTTCGTGGCGCTCCGCAGCGGCTCCACGGCTGCCGCGCCGACGTTGCTCAGCTCCAGCTCACAGCCGAGGGGAACGAGTCCGGGCTGCAGATTGGCCCGAATCCGGCTCAAGTGGTCTTCGGCGACCCGTGGGTCAAAGATGCTCCGGATCGCCCGTACCGCATACTTGACGTAGTCGATCAAATCGGCCTTCTCGCTCGGGACGGTCTTCAGGCCATTTTCAATGAGCGGCTCCACGACATTGCGGTTGGCGTTCATCATCCGCAGGGAGGCCAGCAGACTGACCGAGCGGGCGAAGTACCGCTCGCTGGGCCGCATGTGCTCCAGCTCGAAGCGGTAGCGCGTCTGCAGTTGCTCATCGAACTGGTTCAGGAGCACCTGCCGCAGAAGGAACGCCAGATAGTTCCGGACATAGGGCTGGGCTTGCGGCTTGCGGCAGACGGCCTGAATGCTCGGCCGGGGCCGATTCAACTCATGTTCGAGGTAATAGTCGCTCACGGCATCCCGGCGATAATGGCTCATCACCAGGTCCCGCTCCGTGGTCGCGAGCAGTTCGCGATCGGCCTCGCGCTCCACTTCGGCATCCTCGGTATCGTCGCCCGGGCGGGTGCGTCTCCGGAGGAACTGGCGAATCCGCTTGCGCAGCCACAGCTCATGGATCAGGTTGACATGGAAACGGTCGCCAAAGTGCTTGCGCATCGTTTCGACGGTTACGAGATAGGACTGCGCCTCGACGACGCCGTGCCCCGTGTGGACCTGGACCGTTTCTCTTTGGTAGCGCTTGCCCTCGTAATGATCGATCTCGGTCATGGCCGTCATGGGGACGTCATGGATGACGAGGCCCTCGATGCGTGCGGGCGGCGCCGGCACGGCGTAGTAATAGACGTTGTCGGGACTCACCCGGCGGTAATGGGGCAGAAACGCCAGTTCCGCAAAGAGGGTCTTCTCGTCGATCCGCGACGGTTTCAGGCTGAAAGCGTAACCGCTGACCGATTGGAAAATCCGGCGGTCCCGCAGCGAGCCATAGATGAACAGATTGAGTTTCTCCGCCATGCCTTACCACTTCTGTCGCTGCTGGAGCCGGTCCATCTCGTCCTTGCACCGCTCGACCCGCTCATTCAGGCTCTGAGTCAATGACGCGTTCTTGGTCAGCTTGGCCATCAGCTCCATGCGAGCCAGCCCCAGCCAGGCCGCATGCAAGCGGAAATTGTAGCCGTCCTGACGCGCGTAGGCCGCTTTGTTCTCCTCGAAGGATCTCAAGTACTGCTCGCAGATCTGGTTGATCCGCGGTCGCAATTCGGCAAACATCCCGCCGGTGTACAGCAGTTCCTTCATCGCTGCCGGTGAAGGGAAGTCATTGAGGGCCTTCACCACGTACTCCAGCCCTTTCTTCTTCTGGGCGGCATCGACAGACAGCAGGAGATTGTGGCCCACGGCCAGGTCGGCCAGGTATTCGTTCGGATAGACCGTCTGGCCGGTGAACATCCCATTGAACAGGGCCGGCCCCTTGGGCGACGCAATGTCAACAAAGAGCTTTTGCTTGTCATCCGTGTACACGGTGCGCCAGTCCCGGCTGTAGTCGAAGGCGATGGTGAAGGGGGCATTGAATTGCCCGTCGGGCATGAGGACCACCCACACCCCGTGCTGCCGGAGCTGCTCACTGATCCAGTTGGCCACCTCAACGTAATCCTCGGGCTTCAGGTCCCGGCCCGCCCGGAGCGCCGCACTGGGCCGCGGGCCACCCGACAGAATGTTCGACCACGAATCGAACGTGGACACATCGTAAGCCGCTTGGGCGCGTCCATCCATGAACAACTGCAGGGGAATCCGGCCCGTATTGGGGTCCGGCTCCTCACCCCACGCAATGAAGCCGCCTTCCGTCCAGTAATTGTACATGACGCCGCTGAGCTTGTTTTTCCGGATGAACTCACAGGCCTCGAAGGGCTTGGAATAGGAGGCCGTCATGCGCATGAAGACCGATTTGTACTGAGCGTCAAGCGGCCACGGATCGAGGTAGACGGTCTTGAACCGCAGGCCCCACATCAAGCCGAATCCCGCGACGACCACGGCGGACACCAGGAGCAAGTTACGCTGTTGCGCCGCCGGCAGGGCCGGCACGTCGTAGGTGCCCGTGCGGGAGAACTGCATCCGCGCGGCGAGGAGTCGGACCGCCTGCTCCAGGAGCAGGGCCACCACCGGACAGGCCGCGAACCCGGCAATCGGAATGAACCGCCGCGACCGGATCGCCATGTAGATGGTCAGCGCCGCAATGATCAGCAGCGCCAGGTCCATCTTGGGCCAGGCGTATTGAACGGTCACTTTGAGCCGTTTGCCGGTGGGCCGGCTCGTCGTCAGGGAGGCGCGAATGAAGATGATCGTCCAGGCCATCAGAACCAGCCAGCCGAGGATGTACATAACCAGAAACGGCACCGCGGTGCCCACGGGGTTGTCCCAGTTGAACGCCCGCTGCCATTCGTAGACGTTGCGCCACTGCTCGGCGTGCTTGCTGATCGAAATCTCGAACGTGTGGGTCAGGTTGGTCAGATGGAAGGGGTTGAACACCACCATCGCCACGAAGGCCACCGCGCCGGCGGCGATCGTATGGAGAATCCCCTTGACCTCCATCACCCGCACGATCCTGTCCTTCAGGAACAGCACGCCCGCGCCAAGCACCATCGCAAACGAGAAAATGCCCAGGTAGGAAAGACGCGACAGCGCGATGAACTCCTCCAGATCGGCGGCCTCATTCGGCGGCAGCCGGCTCATATTCAGCGGCAGTTCCGGAAAGAACCGCGGCAAGAACAGCAGGAACAGAACGCAGGAGGCGACGACATGATACGCGACCAGGGCGCTGTCAGAGACCTTGCGGCTGCGCGCCAGGGCGATGCTTCCCGCGAGGGTGGCGAGAGTCAGATAAAACAGCACATCATGCCCGAGCGCGATGGGCGTCAGATACTCGCGATGCGTAAAGCGATTGCTCATCGCCCAGAGCACAAGCCACGTCAGGATACCGTAGGTCGCGAGCATCCAGCGCCGGGGCAAATGCATGATCGCGTGCCACCCGACAAACGGAACGAGCACAATGAAGGCATACACATAGCCGCCGTGGACGTTGGACCAGAAGATGACCAACGGGACCAGCAGCCAGATATACAGCACGTTCTTATAGCTCGTCAGCGCCAGGATCAGGATCAGAACCGCCACCAGTATATTGGAGAAGCCCGCCGGCCGGATATCGAAGAAGGTGCGTCCGATAACCATCGCAAAGCAGACCGAAATGGCGGCCAAGGCGGGATGTACACCATAGAGTCGCGCCGTATAGTAGATACAAACCGCCGCGATGATGTAGAGCGCGAACTTCCAAAGAACCAGGGCGTCATAGTAAGGATCAGCCTCGGAGCCCAGAGCCGTCGTGAGCTTGTAGAAGATCACGTGTGTCAGCCAGTTCTGGTTGACCCAACCGGTCGGATGCCAGTACTTGACGGTCTCGAGCCCGACCTTATTGGTGATCCACTGGGCCCAACCTGGCCACGTCTTCACCTGTTCCGGCGTCGGTCCGGCCTTGTGGGAGTTCACGCTGAACGGCTCGACCGTGTTGACGCCGTGATTGACGAAATGCCGCCCGCAGGCCATCGCCACCCAGGTATCGCCGGCAGCCACCATGCGAGTGCAGGCGTAGCAGGTGAAAATCAGCATCGCGGCCCAGCCGATCAGGATCGTGAGGCGTGGGCCGGTTGCGAGGCTCGTAACGCCCCACGTCTGACGTCCGACGAAACGAGCCGCGCCACCGTGTGACGCATGGCGATCTCTTTCGCCTCCCTGCCCAAGAGAACTGTCTGTCATAAGATCAGTGTCTTTCTGTTCGATGGGAAAACCTCGTGCCATCCGGCAACCACCCGAAACTGGAAAAGGTACAGCTTTCGGTATCTTTCGTCAAGAATTCGTTCTCTGCTTGCATAATCCGGATCTGGTCGGCATGCGAGGCCACATCCCAAGTCCACAATGCCGCGCCGGCCCCCCCGAAATTGGCTTTGTTTCTTCGAAGCACCCGTAGGGCAATATGTGTCATAACTACTTGTGTTACAGGCACATACCGCTACTCTGGCGCGAAGGGGATTGGCTTTGTTTTGCAGAATTGGCCCGGGCAAGGCCAAGGGTCTGACGGGCGACGGCCGGGAGAGGAGCAATACAGCCTCGGTCCCGCAGGCCCCGTCCCGACGGGCGGGGAATTGGCTTTGTTTCGCAGGCTCAACCCAGCGCTGACGGTACAGGCGGCCTTGCCAGTCCTTGCCCGAACCCTGCCCGTCCGCGCAGATTGGCTTTGTCTTGCATGGTTGTTCCCCGGCAGGGGCTTCCTCCCCACTCCGCTGGCCGGCGTCCGTACCTACTCGCCTGCAGGAAATTGGCTTTGTTTTTTCAAGCCCATCGTAAGGGCAAGATGTGTCACAACTGCTTTTCCAAAAAGCACTTACCATGGTTCTCGCTCGGAGAGAATTGGCTTTGTTTCGCAGAATTCGGCTCCGCGGTGCTGGCCTCTGTGACCCTGACCGCCCCGCCTGTTCGGGTCGTGGCCGGGAAATTGGCTTTGTTTCGCAGCACAGGATTGGAATGATGGAATAGTGGAATGGTGGGATATCCTCACCGCCGGGCATTGGCTTTGTTTTGCGTAATTGTCCCAGCAAGGCTCGTTGCCGGCACTGCCGGGCCGCGCCCATTTCCGGACATCCAAGGGAATTGGCTTTGTTTCGCACGTTGGCACCTCCGCCGAATTGACTTTGTCTGTACGGCGATCTTCCAACCGACTACTGACTACCGGCTACTGCCTTTTGGCTTTGTTTGGCGCGTCGTCTGCCCCGAGCGCAGACGAGCGCGACGCAGAGACCGCCCACCACTCCGAAACTTGCCGTCCTGTGTTTTCCGTCATCCGTTCTCCCTTCTCGTGGTCTCTCATCTACGACGCTCTATTCTGTTGTTGGGTTATCATACGAATCGGAGTAGTTCTATGTCAAGTAAAATCTGTGTCATCTGGGGCGGACGCGACGTCCTTTTCCGTGCTGTGGAACGGGGTCGGAGCCGCTCATTGAAGGCTGTTACCGTCCAGGCCGTTGCTGTCCGGCGGGCGCACACTGTTGTAATCGGCGGCCAACATCTGCCCCAGACTGTTGTTGTGATCGACCGCCAGCACCACGGCCAGACCGCTGTAGGCGTCCGGCTCGGGGCCCACAGATGGCTTAGCCGGGTTCCAGAGCCACAGAACGGTGCAAAACACCACCATCGTGGCCGCAATCCCGGCCCAGCCCGTCGCTCCAAGCCACCAGCGGGTGTGGTTTGGCGATCCTTCACCCGCGGATCGGCAGGGAATACCGGCCAGCAACTTCTCTCTCAGCCCCTTGGGTGGCTCAACCGCCGACAGCGCCCGCAGGGGCTCTTTGACCCTTTCCAGGGGCATGCCGCCCTGTTCGTTTCCCGAATCCACGTTCATGGCTCTGCCTTTCCAATGACTTGCTGCCTCAGTTCTTCCAAAGCCTCGTGCGTCATCCACTTGAGGGTCCCGGCGGGTTGTTGCAGCACCTGGGCCATCTCGCGATAGCTCAGGCCGTCCAGGTAATGTAGCAAAAGCACGGCCCGCGCTTGGCTGTCCAAATCCGCCATGGCCCGATACATCCGCCCCAGATGCTCGTCGGTCATGATTCGGACCAGAGGGTCGGGCTCCGTCTCCGGATAACTCGCCCTGATCCCAACGGCAAATGTCTCCTCCCGTTTGCGCCGGCGCTGGGCATCTAAGAACAGGTTGTACGCAATCCGCCGCAGCCACGTCTTGACGCTCGCGTCGCCCCGAAACCCCTGAAGGGCGGCCCAGGCGGACGCAAAGACCTCCTGCGTCATATCCTCCGCCAGACACGCATCCCGCGTCAAAAACAGCAGCAGGCGGTAGATCGACGCATAATGGGCGTCAATAATGTCCTCGTACGCCTCGCGCCGGCCCTCACGAAGGGCCTTGAGAATCCGCCGTTCGGACGCGCTGCGCACTCGTATCTCCGCGCTCGAAAACCGACCCTCGGGCCTGCCGACAACGCCCTATTCTGTCCTATAGACGTCCCCCAAGGCAAGGTGTTGGCGACATTCGCAAGATCAGAGCATGCCGGTTCCTGCCTCAGAAATGGGGGGCACCTCCTGCAGAAATACGTAGTGGTACGGATAGACAAGACTTCCGTCTGGCGGTCAAAGAGTCTAAAATGACTCCGGACCGCAAGACAGGACCTACTATGGGTCCGCAGATGAATGACCTGTGCGCCAGCGAGTAGGAGCGTGGAGACGCCCCCAGTGAGCATGGCATCGCCCCGTCCATGGTGAAGAAATGAAAACGACAAACGTCCTGACGACTCTCATGCACGAGAAATCAATTCACTGGGTCGCGTTGCTGGCCCTCAGTCTGGTTGTCGCGCCGGCGGCGACTCAGGGACAAGTCGTCAATCTGGTGCAGAACCCAAGTTTCGAGGAGGACGAGATCATCTTGGATGACCCGGCCTGGGACAATTGGTGCACCTGGGCCGATGCCGCCGGAGTCGATAGTACCGTCAAGTTCGACACGAGCGAGTGCATTGACGGCACCAGGAGCCTCCGCGTAGACCCCAAGGGGTCCGTCAACTGGCACTTCTGCGTGCTGAACCACCTGCACATTGTGCAGAAGGTTGACGCGAAGTACACGGTCAGCTTCTGGGCCAAGGCCCAAGCCTCGCGTCCCCTTAGCGCGGACATGGCCGCGATAGACAACTCGGTCAAGTGGGGGTACACCGATTTTCAGATCACGACCGACTGGGCCGAGTACAAATTCACCGCGGCATCCCAAAATGCCGCGGCCAAGCTGGCGATCTGGTGTGCGGGCTCGGAAGTCCCGCTGTGGCTGGATTTCGTCAACGTTTACGAGGGCGAGTATGTCCCCGGAATCAAGCCGTCGAAAGGGTCAAGCCCGAAGAAAGCGGACCAGTCCACTGGGGGCGACAAGGCCGTGGCTGGGCCGCTCTTGCTCGCCAGCGGCCATAACGCGCAGGTCAATGCGGTCGTATTCGCACCGGATGGGCGCACCGTGGCCTCGGGAAGTGCAGACAACACCGTTCAGTTGCGGCGCGTGCACGATGGCTTGCGAGTCCACAAGGTACAGGGCCACCAGGGCTGGGTCATGTCCGTGGCTTTCTCTCCCGATGGGACCACGCTGGCCTCCGGGAGCGAGGATAAGACGGTCCGCCTCTGGCGCGTGACGGATGGCTCTTGTGTGAGAGAACTATCCGGACACGCTGCTGCGGTGGCGGCGGTAGCCTTCTCGCCCGATGGGGCCATGTTGGCGACGGGCAGCCTCGACAACAGTATCAAGCTTTGGCGCGTCTCTGACGGAGCGGTCCTGCGGACTCTGCTCGGCCACGGGGACTTCGTCAATTCCGTTGCGTTCTCGCCGGACGGAAAGATGGTGGCATCGGGGGGTGATGATCGGACCATCCGCTTGTGGCGCGTATCGGATGGAGCCCAACTGAGGGCTCTGACCGGCCACCAGGATTATGTCTCTTGCGTGGCCTTTTCGCCCGATGGGCAACGGTTGGCTTCGGGCGGGGGATCGCAGGACAAGACTCTGCGGTTGTGGCGCGTCTCGGACGGCACCCTACAGCAAAGCTGGAAGGCCTCTGCCAATGCGGTGACGTCGGTGGCGTTCTCTCCGGACGGTATTACGATTGCCGCGGGAGCAGGTCGGAGTGACAACTCAGTCGGCCTCTGGCAGGTGGGCCAGGATGCACCGCTGCGCAAGCTCACGGGGCACTTGGGGCCGGTCCTGTCCGTAGCCGTCTCTCCTGACGGCACCAAGCTCGCTACAGGCAGCATAGATAAGACCGTGCGGATGTGGCGCGTAGCTGACGGCACACTTGTGTGGATGGCCACGGGGCCAAGATAGTGAGAGATCGGCTGGGGAAGAGGATCGCTCCTCGGGGTGGCCAGCAGCGGTTGCGGCGTTCCTGCTTGGGTGGAGGACTTCATGACTCATGCGGTGGCGGTTCGGTTGGGCGAAAGGCAGGGTGCGGTCCGGGAGGGATCGTGGTCCGACGCCTGCATAGACAAGCTTACGGTCGCACCGGGATTTTGAGGGCCGGGTCGCCCAAGAGGACAAACATCAGGGCACTGAATACGTTCCAGGGATTTCCAACCATGTCACTGTTCGACACAAAGGCGAACAAGGTATCCGCATAGAGTTGGCCGAGTGTGTCTGCTCCTTGACGACAGCTTGGTATGGTGCCATAGACCAGTGGCGGGCTATATCCCTTCCCGCTGCTAATGCCTACGGGCCCACCGCCAGATACCCACGTGAGGCTGCCCCAAAGGGCAGGCCGGCTGTTTCCCATATAGGCGATCCCGGCTCCCGGCGACTTCAGTACCGCTTCTCCGAAGGAATGGGTGCCGGAGCAAACCCAGTATGAGCACTCCATCAGGTCCAGGTCAAAGGCTCCGGCCAAGCAGGCCACCGTAATGATAATGGGGACCTTGGTGCGAGGGGCATAGTGCAGGAGGTCGTCCGACGAAAGCGACGATGCAGTGAAGTCCAGGCGGGAAATGCCCCCGTGACAGACGCACCAAAAGATGCCGGTATCTCGGGTGGTCAGGGCCGGCTCCAGAAAGACCCGGTTGCCACGGTCGTCGGAAACAAAACACCTCCTGACATTCAGGCCCTCGAACAGCCCCTCCCTCTCGGCCTTGGCAGCCATTCCGTCCATCCCCCCGCCGACTTGGACATTCCGGAACCAGGACCAGTCGGCATTCTCGTGCCAGCGAATGACTTTGTCGACGACATGCGAGGCCTCGTTGGCATCGTTCACGGAGAGCCGCCCAACGCGATAATTGCAGACCCAGTCGTAATCGGGAGACGCATAGAACAGATCGCTGGGAACCCATTTCTCGTGGATTCTGTGGTCTGGTGGGAAGGGAGACTCGACTGTATCTAACGCGCGGCAGTAATAGTAGAAACTCGGCGGCACCAGCAGACCATCTCCCAGGATCGTCACGTATACCAGATGCGGGTGCGCGGGCTGGTCGCGCAGGTAGGCCACGATCTTCTTGGCCAAGGCGTAATCGTAATGCCTGATCCGATCCCATCCGTCGAGCTGAGCATTCTGGTAGCCCTCCAACGGCGGATCCTCTGCGGGCAAGTAAGCCTGGCCGATCGCCTCCGTCGTCACGACGGCCGACGTGATTCCCTCCTGGGCAGCATGAAAGCGGCTCAGTTTCTCCGCCGGCTCCTGCAACGCGGCAGGGCACAGCACAATACACTGAGCCTCGGTGGCCAGCCCCCCGGCTCGATCCCTCTGCATCCGCTGGGAAGTAGTGGTCTGCCCCGAGGCATCTGCCGGACTCCTGAGTCGGTAAGAGAGTTTGAGGGTGGCTTGTGTCAGGAGCATGGCCTTCTTCTTCGCGGGTGCGTACTGGACCGGGAACAGGTGCGCAAAGACGTACCGATGCTGATTGTCAACGCCTTGGTCCATACTTACCAGGCGACCGGGGAACCAGGCGTCAGACGAATAGATCTTGTCATCCGCAATGGCCTCGAGTGTATTCGCTCCGCCCATCTGGTTGGCCGGAATGAGGTTCAGTTCCGTCTTGATCTCACGAAACGTCCCTTCGGCCACCTCCAGCCCCAGTATCTCCGTCTCCTTGTCCAGTTCCACTCTGAACGTCTTCATGGCCAACAGGGGCTGACCGGGATAGGCTTCAGGCAGAAGCTGCCCTACCGCGAGGTAGTCATAGCCCTTGGTTGTGGCGTAGATCGAGCAGCTCTGCGCATCCATTTGGAAGGTCAGAGTCTCCGTGCGGACATCCGCAGAAGCGGCTGTCGTCGAACCCGTCTGCTTGTTGACCGCCACACTCGACAGGTCGATGGGCGGCCCCAGCTCAACCGCGCGCGGCTTCGGTGGCGAGCTCGGCGCAGCGGCCGACAGCACGAAATCGGCAGGGATACACAAGCTCACGGCGAAGGCCAGACAAAGCCGACGGAGATTCAACAGGATTCGCATAGGCTCACTGTGGCACTGCGAAACTGGCCGGGATACACCCCTCGGATCCCGGAGCACCGGCTGCACATCGACGATACCCACTGCTAACGCACTATGACATCATCCCGTCTCTGGTGACAAGAGTCAACAACGATCTCCCTTCTCGCGGCACCCGGTTCGGAGTACCGCCTTCAGGCGGGAAAGACCGGTCCGACCCGCGTAACCGCGGTACTC
>CAYHAJ010000427.1:0-5264 GCA_964354535.1 uncultured Pirellulales bacterium | reverse complement strand
ACATCAGCACAATGCTGCTGAGAATCACAGGCCCGTTGCTGGGTCGTGCCGTGGTGGCCGAAAGCCTGCGAGACAGAGGCTTTCTCTGTTGTTGGCGGACGACTTTCGCTCATTTTTCTCTGCAACCCTGCTACAGTCTCTCTATCTGCGCCTGCTGGCCCAGCTCGACCGCGAGATCTACCTGGCCGTCGAGCATCTGACGCTCGCGGACGTCCCAGCGGCAAGAGACTATGTCCTGGCGCAGTTTGAGAGAGTGTGACAGATGGACGAAAGAACCAAATCCCAAGCACCAAATCCCAAACAAATCTCAAATTCAAAATCTCAATGACCCAAACGTTTGCCCCGCGCGATGGCCCGGTTTGGAATTTTGGGTTTCGGTCATTGGAGTTTGTTTGGGATTTGGAATTTGAGATTTCTGCCTTCCTTTCATTCCCACGAGGCCCGGACGCGGGTTGCTTCCGGCCCGTAGACTTCACACGCCTGCACCCCGCTGGATTGGGACGTGTAGAAGATCCGTCCGTTCGAGACGGCGGCTCCCACGCACTCGCGCGGCTCCAGGCTCGGGCCGGACGAAATCAGTTGGACGCCTTTGGTCGTGTCGAGAATGTCCAGGTTGCAGCCGACCAGGTAGGGCTCCGACAGCGTGAACCGCGTGCAGGCGTATTTCATGTCGAAGGTCGTCAGGATCTTGCCGGTGCCTTTGTCGATCAGATAGCTCGGGCAACCGCTCGAACCGTGTGCGAAAACGAATCTCGGGCCGACCGTCACCACATTGACCGCCTTCGCCACCGGCTCCGATTGCCAGATCAGCGACCCATCCTTCGCGCTGAGGCACCACACATGGCGTGTCTTGGTGTCCGCAACGGGAATGTTGAATCCGCCCAGGTACAGACGCCCGTTTTCGCCCGAGACGGTGCAACCGGCGGTCGTGTAGTACTTGGTCGTCTGCCAGAGCACGCGCCCGGTCCGCGGCTCAAGCGCGGCGGTGTACCCCTGCGCCTTGGGCTTGCCGTCCTTGCCCTTGGTCGCATAGCCGAAGAAGTTGGAGTAGTACAAAGTCCCGTCCATCAGGCACAGACCCACATCGTTGCCGCCGCAGCCGAACTCGGAAAAGTCCTTCTCCCAGACGACCTTGCCGGTGTCCAGATCCCAGGCCCGCAGGTAGGGCTTGTTGTCCTGCGGGTAGTACGGATTATCGTGCGTGTACATCCAGGCCAAGATCTCCGCGCCGTCGGGCGCCGGCTCGGGCTTCGCCCGAAAGATGTACGCTTTCTCTGTCCCCTGGGCCGCATACTTGCCTGAGCCGAAGCCATAGATCGCCAGATTCTCGAAGATCACGGGCGGGCCCTGGCGGCTCCAGCTCGGCGAACCCGTGAAGGGCGCCTCCCACCGCAGTTCTCCCGTGGCCGCGTCGAGGCAGCGCAGAGAGGATCCCTTGATTCCTCCTTGCGGGACCAGGAGCAGCTCTTTCGCACCCTGCCGCCAGTAGATCGGGCTGGTGAAGGACAGATGCACGTCCGGCCAGTACCGCCGCCACAGCAGCCGGCCGGTCTCCTGCTCCAGGGCAAAGATCTGGCCCTCGGCTGTATGCGTGTACATCCGGCCCCCGCCGCAGACCGGGACATGTTTGAACGTCCCTTCATAACGCCGGATCCATTTGAGCTTGAAGGGAGGCTTCACGTCCTGATCGTTGGCGTTGGTATTGGCCTGATCGCCGTAGTTGGTGAACCAGTCGTATTTCGCGTCGGTCCGCTCGCTCGCGAGCGCGCTGCGGATTCTCCCCAGTTGAAGGTCTTTGCTCGGCAGTTTCGCCTTACCCCCCGGCCCCAGAACATACAAGTACCCGTCGTCGCAGCCGAAGTAGATTCGACCATCACATACGGCCACGGGCGCGGTGATGGCCCTGCCGAAGGCGGTCCGGAACGACCAGGTCGCGCCTTTGCCCGACAGCGGCACCACGTACAGTTTGCCGTCCAGCCCGCCGTAGACGCCATGCTCGCGCAGGAGAATCGGGGAGGCGATGGAACCATTCGCGTTCAGCACCTGTACGGGCGACGCATGCGTCGCCCCTACGAATGCATGTTTGCAGAAGCCGAATTCCTGCTCCGGGCTGCAGCGATACACGTCGTTGCCCCGCACGCTCACCGACGAGAAGCTCAGCAGCCGGGGAAGCTGGATCGCCGTCTCGGTGTCGAGCACCGAGCTGGTCTCGGCCTCTTTGCCTTTCAGGCGAATGATCTCGACCCGGCCCGCGTTGTCCCTCCGGTGCCATTGCTGGAAGATCGTCCCGTCCTCGGCCAGGCTCGTGCCGAAGAGCGCGGGGTACTCGGAACCGTTCAGCGACGGTATCGCTTTCTGCACCTGCACCTCGGCCCGGGTACCCAGGTCCCGCAGGACCACCGCGGCGCCGGCGACCGGCAGGACGACCAGATCGCCCTGGGCGGCCAGGTCCTGTGTGCAGAGGAACTGGTCGCGCCACGTGGCTCGGCCCTGCTTGTGTTTGAGCCACTCTTCGCCGCTCCAGCGGTTGCCGGAGAACTTGAGCACCTCGGCAACGAAATCCCAGGTCCAGACGATCGCGCCGTCGGCCTTCAAAGAATGGACTTTGGAGCCGAGCGTCGCGAAGTACACGCGCTCCCCGACCACCACGGGGGCACTGAGAATCGGTTCGCCGCACGGGATCTCCTTGACCACGGTACCTTTCGCAGCATCCAGCACATAGTACTTGCCGGCCGTCGTCCCGACGTGGAGGAAATTGCCTGCCAGAGCGGGCGACGACACATCGTTGCAGTTGACCTTGCCGCCGGCGGTCTCGAAACGCCAGAGGACGTCCAGGGAGGAACTGTCGATGCAGAACACGACCCCCGCGCCATCGACCACATAGACTCGCCCGCTGCGGACCACCGGCGCCGTGAAGATCGCATCCGTCAGGGGCACGACGCCGACGAGGCCCAGATTGTCGGCCACATCGCGGTCGGGAACATTGCCCGAATGCCGGCCGTCATACTTGAGCTGCGGCCAGTCTTCCGCCAGGGAAACACTGCCCAACAGGACCAACCCGAAACACAGACTCAAACCGACTCTTGTTCTCGCAGCGCACATAGTTCGCGATCTCCTTTAAGCAGGGAAAAAGTAAAAAGTAGAAAGGTAAAACAAAGTCGCTCGCCACCGCGTGCTTTTTCCTCTTACTTTTTCCTTTTTACTTTTCACTTTTCCCTTCTGTCACCAGTCTACTACGGAGCCGTCATCTTTGTCGTACGTTTGCGGGTATCGCTGCGGCTCACCGACTTGGGCCATCAGCTTATCCTCGTCGATCTCGATCCCCAGGCCGGGCCCTTTCGGGAGCGGCAGGTATCCATTCTCCACCTTGAACGGGACCTTCAGCAGGTTCTCATGCGTGCTCGTGCCGCGCTCCTGGATCAGGAAATTGGGAATCGCGGCGGCGATCTGGCAACTGGCGGCCAAGGAGCACGGACCCTGCGGGTTGTGCGGCGCGATCGGGACGTAGTACGACTCGGCCATGCCCGCGATCAGCCGCAGCTCGGTAATCCCGCCCGCGTAGCAGACGTCGGGCTGCAAGATGCTCGCGGCCCGCTTCTCCAAAATCTCGCGGAAGCCCCACTTGGTGAAGATCCGCTCGCCGGTCGCGATCGGGATATGGGTCTTGCGGGCCAGGTCGGCCAAGACATCCACGTTCTGGCACTGGACCGGCTCCTCGATGAAAAACGGCTGGTAGGGCTCCAGGGCCTTGATCAGGAGCGCCGCGGTCTGCGGCTGGACGGCCCCGTGGAAATCCACGCCAATATCCACCTCCGGTCCGAATTTCTCCCGCAAAGCCGCGAAGTCCTTCGCCACGTTCTGAATATAGGCCGGACTCTCGACGTACTTGTAGGCTGAGCGGCCCTCGGCGCGGGGCGACATCTTGAAGGCCTTCGCCCGCCCCCGCGTCACGTCCTCGCTGCTGCCATAGACGCGAATCTTGTCCCGGGTCGGTCCGCCGAGCAACTCGTAAACCGGCACGCCCAGGGCCTTGCCCTTGATGTCCCACAGCGCCTGATCGATGCCGCTCACGACCGCGGTCAAGACGGGCCCGCCGCGATAAAACGAATGGCGATATATAGCCTCCCAGTGCTGGACTACGGCACGGGGGTCTTTGCCGATCAGATAGGACTCGACCTGATGGGCGCCGGCCGCACACGTTTTGCTCCTATCCTTGAGCATTTCGCCCCAGCCGGTGATCCCCGCGTCCGTAGAGATTTTCACAAACACCCAACTGTTCCGGAGGACGAACGTCTCCAGCTTGGTGATCTTGATCGACTCGCGCGGGGCAATCGACGCTCCCGCGCCCGCCCCCGCTTCCGCCTGCCGGTTCAACTCCAACAAGCCGGCCAACCCCACGGCTGCCGTGGCCCGCGTCACAAACCCCCGGCGGGAGAGGGCGCGGCCGCCCACCGTTCGTAGGGGCGACGCATGCGTCGCCCGTACTGGGTTTACGCGGTCTTGGGCCGCCTGACGACGGTACTCCGAACTGTGCTGGATAGCGTCCTTTTCCTCGTTCACGGTTTCTCTCCTTAATTGGCGACCAGCAGGGCGAATGATTATTCGCCCCTACAGTACGCATCATACCCGTGAGTCATCCGTAGGGGCAACCCCCTGTGGTTGCCCTGCGATGGGCAGGCACGGGGGCTTGCCCCTACGAGAGGGTGCATGACCTTTCCTGCGATGATTTCGAAATCAGCGGAATTGACGCAGACAATACGGATCGGTTATACTGTGGGGTGGCAATTCCATAGACACTCATTAACACGCGTTACCGCTGGGCAAGCGGTGGTTTTGGTGCCTGGAGTTGGGGGGAACGGAGGATCGACGGTGGTCGATGTCAGAAGCGTCCCAATTCTGCGGACAACCCCTTTTCTATCGGTGGTCTGTAGGTATCGAGCAAAGACGCAAAGATCCCAGCGCGGCCTTCGGCCGCAACCAAAAGGCTTTTCCACCACGAATTACACTAATGACCCAGCGCGGCCTCGCTGCGCTCGGCCGCAACCAAAACCTATTCTCTCGCCAAGACGCGAAGAGCGCCAAGAAGAGGGGATAGTGATGCTCTTCCCTTGGCGATCTTGGCGTCTTGGCGCGAAACATAATTCTTTGGGTTGTAAGGATTTATGCTGTGTACCTTCAAAAATCTTCGCGGGAGAACAAGATTCCAACAAGTAGTGGTACGAATGCGATCTGTTCGTCTTTCTTGTTCATTCGTATTACTACTT
>CAYHAJ010000426.1:0-12684 GCA_964354535.1 uncultured Pirellulales bacterium | reverse complement strand
GTGTGAAATGAAAGTGTTTGAGATTCCGATGTTGGCAATGTCAGTGCTTGGACTTGGTCTGCTCTCAGGTATTGACGCACCCCCCGCGCGTGCGGATTTCACATTCGGTGAGCGGGTGAACCTGAAGTCAGTCATCCCAGTTATCGATACCGCGGACGGGAATATAGACTGCTTCTCGTATGATGGGCTGGAGGTGTATACCATTATCTTGGTCAAGAACCTCCCCGGAGAGGATGCCGACTGGGACTTGTGCGTGCAGAGACGGGTCTCAACAGACGCCGCTTGGGGGCCGCGGGAGAATCTTGGGCCTGTAGTCAATAGTACAAAAGAGGACACCTCTGCATCTATTTCTGCCGACGGACTTGTCCTTTGCTTCAGTTCGAACCGTGCTGGCGGATATGGCTATTTCGATGTTTACATGACGACGCGCGCGTCGAAGACCGACCCCTGGGGGCCACCCACCAATCTGGGCCCAACAATAAACAGTTCTGCCGCCGACACCATGTCTCGGATCTCGGCGGACGGCCTGGAGTTATATTTCGCATCGTGGCGGTCCGGCGGATATGGTGATGGCGATATCTACGTGGCAAAACGTGCAACGGTAAACGACCCCTGGGGGAAACCGGTGAATCTCGGCCCGACGGTGAACAGTGCATACGGCGAGACGCAACTATTCCTCTCTTCGGATGGCCTCTTGCTATTATTCGCCGACAATTGGCTGGCTTCGCCTCGTCCCGGCGGGTACAGCAGGCAAGATATTTGGATGACTAAGAGGGCGAGCCTTTCCCACCCCTGGGAGATGCCGGTCAATCTGGGGTCGAGGCTCAATAAACCCACATGGAATTACGCACCGCGTATCTCAGTAGATGGACGGACGTTCTACTACAACACAGCTTCGACTGTAGATCCAAGCACGTGGAATACCTGGCAGGTGCCGATCCTCCCCGTCGTGGACTTCAACGCCGACGGGAAAGTAGACCTCGTGGATTTGGTGATGCTGATCGACAACTGGGGCACAAACAAGACGCTCTGCGACATCGGGCCGATGCCCTGGGGCGACGGCAGGGTGGACATTGAGGATTTGAAGGTCTTCATGACCTACTTCGAGAAAGCGAACCCGTCGGTGCAGTAGGGCGCGCCTCACGCGCCATTCCGTGTGGGGCAGGTGCGGTTCTTCTACATCCCGGAGAGACCGGCAGCCAGGCCGTCAGGACCGCGTAAACGCTGTACGGGCGAATGATCATTCGCCCCTACCAACGGACGTAACGAGCCGCGCCACCGACAGACGACCACGAAATTAGGGCACGTGTGCCTCGTCCGGCAACGGACCCACGTGCCCTTCTTCTTTGGGCTATACAGCCCTATCCTATGATTAGTCGGAGCCGCTCGCCGCCGATTTCTCGTGAACGCAGGCGCCGGTCGCATTTTCCTGCGGCGCAGGTCTTGTCAGCGGGTGATTCGGGGGTAGGATATTCCGATTGGTCGCCGGCCCAGGTTGTCCGGCGGCTGCCCGCCGGAGGGAAATTGGTGCAATGGGTCCCAGGGCTGGATCGTCCTACAGGGCATAGACGGATGTAGTTTTGCACAGGGTCTTTCAAACCCCATGGTGAGGTTTCGCCCGTGCTGCGTTTTTCAGTGTTGGAGAAGTCGATATGAAGAAGACTGGGTTCTTGGCTGTGGTGGCCTCCCTGATGCTGAGCCTCACCGCTCTGGCGGCAGAGAGGACCACGAAGACTCCCGCGGGGGCAGAGAAAGGCAAAGTGAGAGACCGGGCCCGTGCCGATATGGCGCAGTCGCCGGAGGCGATCACCAAGCAGCTCGCGGCGCTCAAGCGGGAGCAGCAGGCCGCGATCAGCGAGCTGGAGGAGATCAAGAAGCTCGCCAACGAGGAGAAGGCCACCAAGACCGTCGGCGCCCTCGACAAGCTGATTGCCCGTCGCAATCAGGAGTTTCAGAAGCGGATCGAGCCGCTGCAGCAGCGATTGAAGAAGCTGGAAGCGCGGGCCAAGGACGGCGGTAACAACAAGAACGCCGACGCCCCCAAGACGGAAGGCGGCAAAAGCAAACCCAAGGGCAAGAACAAGGGAACGCCAGACGGGCAATGACAGAGGCCCTGTCCCCTGGTCTGGACGGGCGGCTCGCCGCCGTCGGACGGCAACCGCGGGTGGCGCCGGCGACCTTCGCTGAATCAGAGAACAAAGGCTGCGGCCGGCGAGGCCGCAGCCTTTGTCTTAGAAGCGCAGTAAGGAAGGGGAACCCATGGCTGACCACGTCGTGCGACGCGATGAGATCGTGCTGAAGCTGCCGCCTTGGCTGGGCGCGCTCATGGCGGAGGAACGCCAGGTTTTTGCATCCCCCGAGGCCAAGGTACGGTTCGCGATCGACCTGGCGCGGCGGAACGTGGAGCAGCGGACGGGCGGACCCTTCGGAGCGGCGGTGTTCGAGAGCGTGAGCGGCCGAGTGATCGGCGTCGGTGTCAATCTGGTTGAGAAATCGAACTGCTCCCTGGCGCACGCGGAGATGGTCGCGATCGCCCTGGCGCAGCAGGCAGTAGGGCACTACGATCTGGGCGCCGTCGGCGTGTATGAGTTGGCGACGAGCACGGAACCGTGCGCGATGTGTCTGGGGGCGATTCCGTGGTCGGGCTTGCGGCGGGTCGTGTGCGCGGCCCATGGCGAGGATGCCGCCGCGATTGGGTTCGACGAGGGAGCCAAGCCTGCCGATTGGATCGGCGCGCTGCGCCAACGCGGGATCGAAGTCGTCCGGGACGTCCAGCGCAACGAGGCCCGGGCTGTGCTGCAAGCGTACGCTGAAGCCGGCGGACTCATCTATAATCCCGGACGGGGACGATAAGCAGCCCGCGGCGGAAATTCCAAATGCCAGGCACCGCCGCCTGCGGCGGAAATCCCAAGCTCCAAGCCCCAAATCTCAAACAGATTCCAAACGGGAAGAAAACTCAAAATTCAAAATCCGGGCACCGCTCGGCGGATCGCGTTTGGATCATTGAGACTTGGGTATGGAGATTTGTTTGGAATTTGGGATTTCGGCGTCACGCGGCGGGCTGACTTCACACCTCAAACGGCAAACCTGAGACTTCTCGAATGCCCTTACGGGCACACTACGAACGAGCGGTCACTCCGTGTCGGTCTCGGGGATGATCGGGTCCCAGCGGATCTTGTCGGAGCCCAGGAGGGTCCCGGTGGCGACGGCGACGTCCACGAGCGAGATCTGGTAGTTGGCCAAGGCGGCGATCTCGTTGCTTTGCGCATTGGCGAAGCGGATCTGGGCGTCGAGCACGTCGGTGCTGGTGCGGAGGCCCTGCTCGAACTGGCGCTGCTCGGCTTCATAGAGCCGGCCATTGAGGATGGCGGTCTGGCGGGCCGCGAGAATCTGCTGCCAGTTGGCCTCGACCTGATCGATGGCGTTGAGCACTTCGAGGCGAATGAGGTCCTCCCGGCTCGCCCGTGTCGCGAGCCGCTGGCGGTACGTGTAAATGTACTGGCGGAGCCGGCTCTTGGCCGCCTCGTTGCCGAGGGGGATGACCATTTGCAGGCGGCCGGTGTGGCCGTAGAACTCATGCTCGAACAGCATGTCCAGGTCCTCGTCCTGCGTGGGGCCGAAGGCGGGGATGTTGTACGTGTAGTAGAGGGTCGCCAAAGGCAAAGCCTGGTTGCGGGCGAAATCAATCGTGCTGGTGTCCTGCAGCAGTTGCAGTTGGAGTTCCAAAAGGTCCATGCGGTTTTGCACGGCGGCTTGGACCAGGGGCGCCGGGTCCAACCGGTAGCGAACGGGGTCCGGCTCCGTTGTCGGAATCACGACGGTGGGCGTCTGCACGTCCAGACCGGCTTTGTGGACGACGCGCTTGAGCTCGCGCTCCCGATCGCGCAGGTTGTTCTCTGCCAGGATGATGGCCTGGAGTTGGTCGGCCACCCCGGCCTGTGCCCGGATGACTTCCACCTGGGCCCGTTGACCGACGTCGACCAGGTGCTGCGCCCGCTCCAACTGCTTCTGGGCCAATGCATACTGCTGCTGGCGGACCTCCAATTCCCGGCGGGCGGCGTAGAGACGCCAGTAGACCCGATCCAGGGCCCCCAGGACGGTGATGACGTCGAGCTTTGTGCGGGTGTCCACGATATCGCGGTTGTACGCCGCGATGCGGATGGAATACATGGTAGCCCGCTGCCCGGCGTTGCGCAACAGCGGTTGGCTGATCGAAATCGAGGCATCCGAAGTCCAGTACTCCTGGGACGCCAATCCGAGCGCGTTGCTCTTGTTCCACCGGTCGGATACGTCGAACGTCACGAGCCCGCCTGTCCGCAGCGGCACTTGGACGCCGAAATCCCCTCCCAGGGACTCGCTTTGCGAGCCGCTGATCTGCCCCAAGGCGCCGATCGTGGGCTGGTTGATCTTGCTGGCGTTCAGGTTGCTGAAGAAAGAGGCTTCGAACCTGGCCTCTTCCGCGCTGAGCTGGGCCCCGGCGATGGCCGGGTTGATCAGGGACGTTTTGAGCTGGAGGTTGTTCTCCAGAGCCAGCGCCCGGGACTGGGGCAGGGACAGCTCGATCTTCTCGGGCGGTTGGTTGGGCTCGGGCGGGGCTTCGTTGGGTTCGGCTGTTTTGAGCGTCAGCGGTTCGATCTCGCGGACCTGCTGGGGCTGGATCCCGAGCTCGCGCAGGCCGTAGCGCTCCGAGTGCACCCCGCAACCCGCCAGAGCAAGAGCAAAGACAAGGAATAGGAGCAGCACGGGAGAAATCCCCAATCCCAAATCCGAAATTCCAAACAAATCTAAAACCCAAAGCACCAAGGACCGAAACGCCATCCGCTGCGCGGGAGCTCCGTTTTGGATTTGGAATTTTGGACATTCGAATTTGTTTGGGATTTGGTGCTTCGAATTTAGGATTTCGAACGGAGCTATCTCTCTTGTGCCAGGAAAAGATTCAACGTGTCTATTCATGCCTGAGAGCCTCAATAGGGTCCAACCGGGCGGCTTTGATGGCCGGGACCATCCCAAAACAAACCCCAACGATGCCCGCGAAGCCGAACGAGATGCCGATCGCCCACAACGGGATATGCGCCAGGTCCAGCTTGACCTGGGGAATATTGGCGATGGCCATGGTCAGCAATTGGCCGAAGCCGATGCCGACCAGCCCGCCGAAGAAGCACAGAGTGACCGATTCGATCATGAACTGCGTCAGGATGGCCGAGCGCCGGGCGCCGACCGCCTTGCGCAGGCCGATCTCGCGGGTGCGCTCGGAGACGGAGACGAGCATGATGTTCATGATGCCGACGCCGCCGACGAGCAGCGAGATGCCCACGATGCCGCCGGCGACCATGGTGACGATCACGGCGATCTTGTTGAAGGTGTCGAGGAGGTTTTGCAGGGACTGGACCTCGAACGTGTCGGGCTGGCCCGGGCGGATGTTGCGGGTGCGGCGCAGGAAGAACTTCAACTCCGCCTGGGCATCCTCCAGCGTCTCGGCGGACTTGCCGGAGGCCATCGCCCACGTGAAAGGCTCGCCGAATTTCTTGAGGGTCGTGAAGGGGATGAAGACCTCGTACCGTTCCCGCCCGCTGTCCCCAAAGTTCATCTGTGGCCGGGGCTCGATGACCCCGATCACGACAAACGCGGTCGAGCCGATCCGGAGGGTCTCGCCGATACAGTCCTGGTGCATCCGCAGTTTGTCCCGCAGCTTCGGCTCGATCAGGCAGACCTGGCGGACCTGCTCATCGTCAATGGGCGAGAAGATGCGCCCGAGCACCACGGGCCGATGCTCGATCTGATGGTAGGCCGGCTCGATCCCCTGGATCTCCACGTTGTCCACGGATTGCTCGCCGCACCGGACGGTGCGCCGTCCGACGCCACCCATGCGGCTGAGCACGGCGACCGACGGGCAATGATCGAGCACATTGTCGAACTGTTCGGGCCGGAACCGCAGTTGCCACCAGTTGGCATGACTCATGGGACCCCGGTCGGGCACGTGCGGCCCCATGAAGATCGTGTTGGTCCCAAAGGTCTCCACCTGCGTGAGGATCTTGGCCTTGAGCCCCGTCAGAGCGGCAATCACAGCGGTCACGGAGGCGACGCCGATCACGATGCCGAGTGTCGTGAGAACGGAGCGCGTCTTGTTCGCCCAGATCTGGCTCAGGGCCAGATGGACGCTCTGGTAGAACAGCCGGAAGAAGACCAGGGGGAGGGCAAAAACCGCTTTCATTTCGTCACCTTTCCGAGCTCCGCCACCAGACTGCCGCGTCGGGCCTGGTCCTCTTCCGTGGACAGGTCGCTGTTGATCAGACCATCCTTCATGCGAATGATCCGTTTGGCGTGCCGCGCGACGCTCTCCTCGTGGGTGACCAGGATAATCGTCTGGCCTTCCGCGTGGAGTTGATCGAACAGGGTGAGGATGTCCTCGCTGGTCTTGCTGTCGAGGTTGCCGGTGGGCTCGTCGGCCAGCAGGATACTGGGGTGGCAGATCAGGGCGCGGGCGATGGCGACCCGCTGCTTCTCGCCGCCGGAGAGCTGGTTCGGGCGGTGCTTGACCCGGTCGCCCAGGCCCACGCGTTCGAGCATCTGCATGGCCCGCCGGCGGCGCGACCACCAGCCGTTGCGGGAGTAGATCAGGGGCATCTCCACGTTTCTCAAGGCGCTGGAGCGGCTGAGCAGCTCGAACGACTGAAACACAAAGCCGATCCGCTCGTTGCGGACGCGGGCCAGGGCGGCGTCGCCCATGCCGGTGGTGTTCTGGCCATCCAACTCGTAGCGGCCGCCGGAGACGCGGTCCAGGCAGCCCAGCACGTTCATCAGCGTGCTCTTGCCGGAGCCGGAGGGGCCCATGATCGCCACGTATTCGTTTTCGCGCAGCTCCAGGTCCACACCGTCGAGCGCACGAATACACTCGACGCCGACCTTGTAGACCCGCGTCACGCTTTCGAGCTTGATGATAAGTTTATCGGACGGTGTTCGCATCGTTCACATCGCAGGTAGCTTGATTGGCTGGCTTGGCATCGGCTTTGGCATCGGCCTTGGCCTTAGCCTTGGCCTTAGCCTTGGCCTTGGCCTTGGCCTCGGCCTCGGCCTCGGCCTTGTCCTCGCGTTCGTCCTTCACAACCTGATCGTTCTTGAGCTTCTCCAACTCCTTGTAGGGACCCATGATAATCTTCTGGCCCTTCTCGATGCCGGTTTCGAGGATCGTGTGCGTCAGGTTGCTCGGGCCGATCTTGACGGGCGTGATGACCGCCTTGCCGTCGATATAGCGAAAGACGACGGTCGCAAACGTCTTGGTTTTGTCCACGTAGGGAGAGTTGTCCCGCACCTCGATGGGCAGGCTCTCGATCTCCCGCGTCATCACGGCCTGCGAGGGCACCGACAGCACGTCCGCGTACTTGCGGGTCTCGATGTCCACGTTGGCGGTCAGGCCGGATTGGAGCTGCCGGTCGCTCTCCAGCAGAATCTCGGTCTTATAGTACTTGGTTCCCTGCCGGGACAGGTCGGTGGATAGGGCGATCGTGTACACCGTCCCCTTGAATTCGTGGTTCGGATAAGCATCGATGAACACCCTGGCCTTCTGCCCCACCTCCAGCTTGCCGACGTCGGCCTCATCCACCTGGGCCACGGCGAGCATCTGGGACAGGTCGCCCACCTCCAGGATCTTGGTGCCGGGGTTGTTCATCATGCCCGTGACGACCATCTCGCCGACCTTGGCGTTCACCCGCGTGACGACGCCGTCCAGGGGTGAGACGATAGTCGTATAGCCGAGGGTCTCCTGGGCCTGCTTGATCTGGGCGTCGGCGGCGTCGAGGTTGTGCTGCAGGACCCTGAGGTTCAGGTCTGCCGCGTCGAGGCTGAGCTTGGCGGCGTTGTACTGAGCCTGAAGCTCGTCGAGTTTCAGTTGGGCCTGGTCGAACTCGTACTGGCTGATGTCCCTCGTCGCCAGCAGTTTCTTCTGCCGTTCCATCTGCGTTTTCGCCTGCTCGAAGGAGGCGCTGGTGCCCAGGAGATTGGCCTTCTGCCCGGCGATTCTCGCCCTCTCGGACTCAATTCCGGCCGCTTGAGCGGCCCGGCGGGCCTGAGCCCCGAGCAACTGGCTCTCCAGGTCCTTGGAGTCGAGCCGCACGAGCACCGACGGCGGAACGGCCGGATTGGCGTTCGGATCGCCCTTGGTGACCCGCTCGCCGACCTTGAACGGCAGGGCTTCCACCCGGCCCGAGACCTTGGCGCTGATCTCCACCCGGCTCTTGGGCTCCAATTCCGCCGGCGCGCTGACAAATTCGAGCAGTTCGGTCGGTTGGGCCTCCTCGACCCGGACCACCGTCCCTTTTTTGCCCGCGGCGGCCCGCTTCTTCACGACCACCCAGCCGCCGGCCCCAATGACTCCGAAGATCACAACGAGGATGACGAAGATGCGTAATTTTCTCACACTCACGCCCTTCCGAAGCACAAACCCACACTCACGCAGATTTCAGCTGCATTATACATCTACTATAGACGCACCTGGCGGGCATTCATTGCCTGCGTCAGTATTGATATTTGCGTTTTGACGCCGGCCGTCCTTCCTGGCCTGGAATCCTCCGGGTCTGCCTGACGACCAGCGCAGTGTGCCATTCCCATGTTACGGTTTTGTTACGGCATTGTATTTTCTTAGTGACTCCTGCCGGCGTAATTGCGACGTTCGCTCTCGGCCTGCTCGACGGTCGCCCGCGCGAACAGGTCGCGCAGCGGGGTCGGTTTCGTGGCCTCGGCAAGCTCCTTGGCCACGTCGAGAGTAACCATCTCGCCGTACTGGTGCCAGTAGTAGAGATAGACGATCCCCCAGCGCAAATCCATGAGGTTGGAGTAGAGCGTGTTGATTCCCGGACCTTGCATGTGGACGGCGTCCACGATGGAGCGTAGGGCGGCGATGGTGAGGTCCGACTCGCCCTGGAGGCGGCTCAGCATTTCGGTGGCCTTTTCATCGCGGAGGCAGGGATAGCTGCCGAGCCGGTTGTCCGGGTTGGCCCGATAGATGACCTCACCAAATGCGTTTCCTTTGTCCAAAATCGATCTTGTTTTCTGCCCCGCAACCTGCCAGCCCGCGGTTACGATCGTGTTACCGCTTTGCTTTTTCTTGGTGATTCTCCGGTCGTGTGCCCACGAGCGGGACACAGCCCAGAGGGTTTTTTGCTTGACAAGGAGATGTACGCGGGCTCTAATAAGATCAGGAGTGTGTCGAATACGGAAGGTAGGCCAGGTGCATCGCGTCTTTCCGGAGTTGGGTGCCTCAGGGACGGCTTGTGTAACAGCAGGCGTGTAGCCAGGGAGCGGCGCGTCAGGACACGAGGCACAAGAGAGCGTTGAACCAGGCACAAGGCTACAGAGAACGGGAGGCAGAGAACTGCTTTGGATGGATAGGAGGAGGTGGTATGAAGCATTTGACGCTCGTTTTGGCGGCGATCGGTTGTGCCGTCGTATTCTGTGTCTCGCCGGCCGGCGCCGTCCCGATTAGCTTCACGCACGCGGGTGGTAGATGGTCCGGGACCCTGGAGGGAGTCCCCTTTTTCCTGAGTGAGTTCACTATTACGGCAATGGGGGACACCGACAACCGGGAGTCCTTCAGTGACGGGTTCTTCATCGATCATGATGCGGCATCCATCACCATTGCCGGATTGGGCACTATGACTTTTCTGACGGGTACCCGCACCTTCGTGAACCAATCCCGCGGGCTTGTCGGTTTTTCCCGAAGCGGGGTGTGGGGCGACGACTTGTTCAACGGTCCAACGAACGCCGCGTTCCACAGTTGGGATATGCTGTCGTCGATCGGGCCCGTCTCCGGCGGCGGAGAACTACTCCAGTGGCCGAGTCCCGCGGTGGAAACGAACCTGGGGACCCTGATGTTTTACGGTATTGTCGACCTGCCAACGACCTTTACGGCGGTGGTCCCGGCCCCCGGCGCGATCGTGCTCGTTACCTTGGGCACGGGTTTGATCGGTTGGCTGCGCCGGCGCAGGACGCTGTAACCCAGGGAGAAGCGGTCAGACGGCGACGTCTTCTCTCGAATTCTGCCGACAGGCGGTTCCCGAGGACAGTACCTGTTTGAGCCGGCGGCCTACGCGCGCCGGCTCGGCCGGTAAGGTGCCCTGTGCGCGCGGGAACTCTGGTTCTCCCACGGTTCCGTAAGGCGGGCACTCGCAGAAGATACTCTGCTACGCGAAATGGGTAGGCACGATCCCGAATTTCCTTACGCGACCTCCCCAGAATGCCTGCCTTGGGCCCAGGAATTATCTTGCCGTCACCTTGGCACCATGCCCACCCCTCTCACGACCCGGTTATGGTCGTGCCTTTCTTGGCGATTCTCCCGTCGTGTGCTCAGGAGCACCTGTCTGGGAATTTCCTTTTGAGGGCACTGGGCTTTTCAGTATCATGGAGTCGGCAAGAACGAGAGAAAGGGAATCCTATGGATGTCGAGAATCAACTGCGGAGAATGGAGACGGGTGTACACCAGACGAGGATGCTCGTGTGGGTCGTGCTGGTGATCCTTATCGCCCTGGGTCTCGGGCTGCCGCGGATCATCGGTTCGGGGGAATGCGTGGCGTCGATTCTTGTTGTTCTGGCCCTGTTTGCCATTGCCCACCTGCTCGTGTCATTCGGGTCAGGGCTGTGGTGTTTCTGGGCCCCTCGGGGAGTGGACCCCGAACTGCAGGAGAGAATCCTGAGAGGGTACATCGCCGAGCGCGCGAAAACCCGAGGCCACGGCCCAGGTCCCTGAGGCGGCTGAGTTCGTCTTCTCGTGGTAACCTGAACAAGGAGGGGAAAAGCATCTGGGAGTGGGAACGCCAATCCCCCGATGGGCGCTCCTAACATGGCCGCTCGGGAGAGCGGCGGTCCTGCGGGTCCCTGGCGAGGAGTGCATTGTACCGGTTGTTACTCTCTTAGACCTCTTCGCCAGCGTGTCACTACCCTGCAGTCCTGCTGTACTTCGGTAGCTTAAAGAGTCCTGCGTCTGCGCAACCGACTGATGAGACCAACTCCCATGAAGCCGAGCGCAAGAGCGCCGGGAGCGGGGACCATGATGCCTTCCTCGAAATACGTGTCGTAGTCGTGAACGTAATCGTTGGTGGCATAAGACTCTGCCAGGTACTGCCCACCGCTATAGGAGTTGTCCGTATAGCTGATACCCCCAATATCGTATGGCGTCGACTGCAGGCGGAAGACATACGTGTTGCCGGGCGTCAGGTTGACCATGCTCGGAAAGTCAAAATGAACGATTTGATGTCCAGGGTGGGTGTCAACGAGGGTTGGGTATGAGGTTCCAACGACGGGGCCGCCCAGGCCATCCAAGCCGAGGAGTCCGTCCAGGATGTCGACAGTCCCAATATCGCCACTACCTCCCATTAAGACTTCAACGTAATTGAGTCCTGGGAGTGTTGGCGTGACCTCTGAATCTGCGGTCATTCCCGTATGGGGGCGACCACGGAATCTCCCTTGGTGATGATGGTTGGCGAGGGGCTACGGTATTCTGCGTCGCTGCAGCCGCCAGGCGGAATAGCTCAGGCCGAGGGTGCCCAGCAGGGCGGCGCCAGGCAGGGGGACGACGGAGCAAGTCACGTCGTCCACGGTCACAGTTGTCAGAAGAGGGTACAGCTTTGTAGTGCCATCCATGATCCAGTCGTCCTCACCTACCAGACGCAAAGTGAGCCAATGCGACCCCGCTTCCAGGAACCGCGACTCCTGCGGACTCGCCGTGAAGGTGATCCCCCCCGGGCCGGGGGTGGGGACGAGGCCCGAGGTTGACTGCGAGAAGACGATATCGTTGTCGAACAGAACATCGAAATAGTCGGTTTCCGTCGGGGCGGTGACGGTGAGCTCGAAGGTGAAGCCCACGGCTACCGTTGCGGCCTGCGTCAGGGTAAACTCTTGCTTGATACCCGTGAGATTGAAGCCGCCACCGGTTAAAGGGGTGCCGTTCCTGTCGTAATCGTAATCCTCATTACTCTTTTCCCGCAGAAACGCGGCCCCCGGCACCAGTGTGAAGTCAACGGGGCTACCATCCAGCAATTGGGTCCAGTGAGCCCCATCTGGCTGGGAGAAGGCACCGTTTTGCGGAGGTGTCAGGTCCGCACGGACGGATGTTGCCCCGAGGAGAACCGCCACCATCAGGGCGATGATCGTCTGAAACAACCGTGTTTGCCACACCATCGTGACCTCCTTCCATTTTCACGCGAGAAGTGTACACCCCTACCCCCATCGGAGTCAAGCATTAACCGCCTGGTTGGCCGCATTGGCGTCCCACCGCCTCATTCTGCGTGGAGGATTGGGTGCACGTGGATCAACGAAGGTTGGGACTGAGGTTGCGATGACGGGGCCACCCAGGCCGGCCGGGCCCATGCCGCCCCCCCCTTCGTCAGATACCGTCCGGGCCCGGGGGCAGTAGGTGAGGGGGATATTCCAGTGCGTCCGTAGGAATCGACAGATTCATGCAACAGTCGCCCACCCAAAACGCCCGTCCGCACAAATTTCTTTATTCCCGTGCGGAGCAGGAGTTATGGCGACTTCGGGGATGCCGCCACGCATTTTTTTCAACGACCCGCACAAAGGCTAAGATGAGTCTTGGTAACGTCTTTCCAGTTGGTCGAGCAGGAGCGGCCGCTGGGTCGGCGACCTCGCCTGCCGCATCACTCGATGGCGCTGGCGGGCCTGGGACTGGGAGGCCGG
>CAYHAJ010000425.1:0-21513 GCA_964354535.1 uncultured Pirellulales bacterium | reverse complement strand
CAGCGCCAGCGCCGCGAGCATCGCGTGTTGAACGGCCCGCTCGTTCATGACCGGCAGCGCCCCCGGCAGTCCCAGACACACCGGACAGACGCGGCTGTTCGCCTCCTCGCCAAAAGATAGCGCGCAGCCGCAGAACATCTTCGTCCGCGTATTGAGCTGGACGTGAATCTCCAGGCCGACGATCACCTTGTACGACAGGTCACCCATATCGATTTATGATTTTTGATTGATGATTTAGAATCACAAATCAACGATCTCACTTCAAACTCTCCAGCGGTCTCCGCGTGTGCCAATCCGTCCGGGCCTCGTGCATCCGGGCGATCCGCAGCAGCTTGGCCTCGCGGAAGGCGGGCGTCAGGATTTGCAGGCCGATCGGCAATCCCGCGTCGTCGAAACCGCACGGGACGCTGATCCCGGGGAGGCCCGCCAGGTTGACGGCGACCGTGTAGATATCCGCCAGGTACATTTTCAGCGGGTCGTCCACCTTCTCCCCGATCTTGAACGCCGTGGTCGGCGCGACCGGCATCATGAGGCAATCGCACCGCTCGAACGCCCGGACGAAATCGCCGCGAATGAGGTTCCGCACCTTGAGGGCCTTGAGGTAATAGGCGTCATAGTAGCCGCTCGAAAGCGCATACGTCCCGAGCATGATCCGTCGCTTGACCTCTTTGCCGAAGGCCTCCTCCCGCGATTTGGTATAGACCTCCACGTACTCGTTCGCATTCTGGCTGCGGTAGCCGTAATGGACACCATCGTAGCGGGCCAGGTTGCTCGAAGCCTCGGCCGTCGCGATCACATAGTAAGCCGCGATGGCATAGTCGAGGTGCGGCATATCCACCTCGACGACTTCCGCGCCGGCCCGGCAATAACCGTCGACAGCGGCACTAATAGTCTTCTGAATCGTCGGCTCGGCCCCCGCGCTGAAGGCGGAGGCGATGCCGATCTTGAGCCCTTCGACAGGCTCGTTCAGCCCCGCCAGGTAATCGCTCACGGGAGCTGTCTGTTCATCGACACTGGTGCTGTCGGCCGGGTCATGCCCGGCGATCACGTTCAGCAGCAGCGCCGCATCGGTCACCGTGCCGGTGACGGGCCCAACCTGGTCGAGGCTGGACCCATACGCGACCAAACCGTAGCGGGAGACACGGCCATACGTCGGTTTCACGCCGACCACGCCACAGAAGCTCGCCGGCTGCCGGATCGAGCCGCCCGTATCCGAGCCCAAGGCGGCCGAACACATTCGAGCCGCCATCGCCGCCGCCGAGCCGCCGCTGCTGCCGCCCGGCACCCGTGACGCGTCCCACGGATTGACGGTCCTTTGCAGACCTGAGTTCTCCGTGCTCGAACCCATGGCGAACTCGTCCATATTGGTCTTGCCGACGATGACCGCGTCGGCCGCGAGCAGCTTGCGGACCACCATCGCGTCGTAGGGTGAGTGGAAATTCGCCAGGATGCGCGAGCCGCAGGTGGTCGTGCCGAAGCTGGTGCACAGGACGTCTTTGATGGCAATCGGAACGCCCGCCAAAGCCCCTGCCGGCTGGCCCGCCGCCAGCTTGCGATCCACCTCGCGCGCCGCGTCCAGCGCCCGTTCGGGAAAGATCGACAGATATGCCCCAATGCCCGGGTTCAGACGGTCAATCCGATCCAGAACCGCCCGGGTGGCCTCCACACTGCTGACCTGCCGTGCGGCAATCCGGTCGCGCAGTTCTATTGCTGTCAGATCATGTACCGGCATAGGCCGCGTTACTTCTTCTCCTGGCCCCGGCGCTGGCTCAGGAACCACTCGTACAGCTTGGGATTGTTGTAGGTCTCAGTCCACGAGTCGTGCTGCGCCTCGGGATAGAGGGTCAATTGGACATCGCCGCCAGCCTTCTTGAGGGCTTCCACCATATCTTTCGATGCTTGCACCGGCACCACCGGGTCTTTCTCGCCGTGAAACGCCCAGACCGGGACGTTCCGGAGCCGGCTCGCCAGGTACCGGTCGCCGCCGCCGCAGATCGGCGCCACCGCCGCGAAGCGATTCGGATAACGGCTGGCCAGGGTCCACGAGCCAAATCCGCCCATGCTCAGGCCCGTCAGGTACACGCGGTCGGCATCCACCGCGTATTTCGCCTGAACATCGTCCAGCAAGGCGACCAGTGCGTCGACCTGCTCGGGCCACCAACTATTAGTCGGACATTGGGGCGAAACGACGATGAACGGGAACTCCTTGCCCTGGTCGATCAGCTTGGGCGGGCCATGTTTCTTGACCAGATTGACATCGTTGCCCCGCTCGCCAGCCCCGTGCAGGAACAATATCAGAGGCCACTTCTGATCGTTTTTCTCACCGTAGCCTTTGGGCAGGTACAGCAGGTATTTCAGGCTGACCGTCTTGGTGATCTCTTTCTGGAACATCTGCTCGCGTTGCCCCCCGCTCCCCGATCTCTCTTTCGCCATCGTCCTCCCGCTCGACAAGCAACCAACCCCCACGACCATTGCCGCCACGCACACCAGTCTGAAGCTTCTCATAGTTGCGATCTCCCCACACCCGATCGATCTGTCCAAACTACGCCGAACTATCCTCGATGATCTTCGGAACCTTGAAGAACGACCCATCCCGCTGCGGCGCGTTGGCCAGGGTCTTCTCGGTTCCCAGCGACTCGTGCACCTGGTCCGCCCGAAAGACATTGTGAATCGGCAGACAATGCGCCAGCGGCTCGACCTCAGCGGTGTCCAGCTCGTTCATCTTCTCGACATATTCGAGAATAGCCCCGAGCTGGCTGGTGAATTCCTCGATCTCCGCCTCGGTCAGGTCAAGCCGCGCCAGCTTGGCGACCTTGCGAACCTGCTGTGCATCGATTTTCTGCATATCCCAAAGAAAAAGCGAGGCTCAGACGCGCCCCGCTGGGAAAGGACCACGTTGAAACCAACCCCGACTATTCGGCGGCTTTCTGCTGTTGGCCCGGCCTGTAATTGCGTTTCAGGGGCTTCTGGATCAGGCCCATGCGAATGGCCTTGGCCGAAACCCGGATCCGGCGGACGTCGCCATCCACGACCGCGTGAACCTTCTGAATATTCGGCTTGAACTTCCGGCGGGTCACGCCGGTCACCTTCTTACCGACGCCGCCCAGCCGCTTGGCCTTACCACGCCGGGTGATGCTGTTGCCAAAAATCGTCTTTTTGCCCGTATACTGACACACTCTCGACATACATTGCTCCTGCATCTCTGCAACGATGATTGCCCTATCGTACCGTCATCCACCCACGCCCGCAGAGGTGGCGAAACCGGTATTTTACTCCATCACCGGCCTTTTGCAACAACTACCTGCCCCCCGGAACCGAAAATTGTGTATACCCGTTCCTGGCCCGTTCTTCCTTGATCGGATCAGATACCCCCCGCTATAATGGTCGCAGCAGCAGCCCGAGCGGGATTCTTGCCCCTGCGGCGGACGCATGGCGCGGGACCAACGCCGGCTGCCCGTCGGGTATGCAAAAGGAGGCGGCACATGAGCAGGGAGAAGCACCTGGAACTGATTCAGGGCGTCATCAATCGCATGGCGAGCAACTCATTTCAGCTCAAAGGCTGGTCGGTCGTGCTCGTCTCAGCCCTCTTCGCCCTGGCCGCGAACGATGCACGGGTGCATTTCGTATTCGTGGCCTATTTCCCGGCCATCGCTTTCTGGGTCCTGGACGGCTACTTCCTCCGGCAGGAACGAATGTACCGCAAGCTCTACGACGCAGTCCGCCAGGAGCCCGGCCCTGAATCCGATTTCTCCATGAACGCGTCCAAGTACAGCAAAGAGGTGGATTCCTGGCTGGGCACTTGTCTCTCGGATACGCTCCTGATCCTCCACGGCATGGTTCTCGCGGTGGTCGTGGCCGCCACAGTGCTGGTATTCGCGTTGCGGTCGTGAGCCTGCCAGAACATCCGGAAGGGAGAGCCGTTCAATGAAGGTGTTCGTCAGTTCGACAACGAAGGACTTGAGCGACGCCCGCAAGCGGGTTTGCGAGCAACTGGTACAACTCGGTATCCAGCCCGCCAGTATGGACTCCTATACGAGCGGCACGAAACCTCCCAGGGAACGAGATGACGCTGAGGTCAAGGACTGCGCCGGCTTCGTCATCATCGTGGGACACTTATACGGCTCCTGTCCCGACGGGCAGCAGAAATCCTTCACGGAACTGGAGTACGAAGCCGCCCTTGCTTCCGGCAAAGACGTTTTCCCATTCTTGGCCTCCGAGAAGTTCCCCGTCTTGGCAACCCATCGCGAAGATGACGCAACTCATGCCAAGCTCCAGGCGTTCCGTGAATGCATAGGACGGGATCACACGCCGCGGGATTTCGATAACGTAGATCACCTCTGTGCGGAGGTGGCGGCTGCTGTTCCCAGACCTACGGAGCGGGTGGGCCGGATCAGTGTACCGAAGCTCCCGCATCCTTACCTCGCGCACCCCTACCCGATCCAGGAGAACTTCACGGGCCGGCTCAAGGAGCGAGCCATGCTTACCAACTGGGTCCGCGCGGCAGACTCCAGGCCCATGCTGAGCCTGGTCGGCATGGGCGGCCTGGGCAAGAGCGCCCTGACCTGGTTCTGGCTGCACGAGGACCTGCCCCAGGAGAAGCTGCGCTTCTCGGGGGTCATCTGGTGGAGCTTCTACGAGCGCGAGGCAAGCTTCGAGAGCTTTCTCGTCCACACCCTGCTCTATGCCAGCGCCGGCACCATTGACCCTATGCAAGTCCCCTCCGATTACGACCGCATGTCGGCGCTTTGGTGTATCCTGCGTGACAGTCCCTTCCTGATTGTCTTCGACGGTGCCGAACGGCTGTTGCAGGCCTACCACGCTCTGGATGCGGCGTACAAGGGCGACGATTTCAGTGCCGAAACCGGAGAGAAGCACCTCTTGTGCGCCGATCCGCATGCGGGTGCCTTCTTACAGGCATTGGCCGACCCATGGGTGAAGACCCGAACGCTCTTGACGACGCGGCTGCACCCTAAAGAGCTGCAAGGTCTGGCGGGCTGCCGCAGGGAGGACCTGGAACACCTCCAGCCGGACGACGCCGTGGAGTTTATGCGCCGACAAGGAGTCAAGGGCCCACGTAACGCTATTGTCCACGCGTGTGAACCGTATGACTTTCTCCCGCTTTGTCTCAGACTGCTATCCGGTGCCATTCGCGAAGACCCTGAAAGGCCGAGGGACATAGGCGCAGCCCAAAACTGGCATCCACCCGCCGACCTGAAAGACACGCAACGGCAGCACCATATCCTGCAGCTTGCCTATGGCACAATGGCCAAGGACCGCCGGGAACTGCTTAGCCGGATTGCCGCGATGCGAGGGCCCGTGGATTACGCCACCACCAAAGTCCTCTCGACCTATGAAACTGAGGACGAGCTGAAGGAGGCTCTGCGCGAGTTGGTCGCCCGAGGCCTGCTGTTCCACCGGGAAGGCCAGGCCCACTACGACCTGCACCCCATCGTCAGGCAGTACGCATACGATCGCCTGGGCGACAAGGCCGCTACGCACAAGACGCTGAAAGACTACTTCGACACGCTCCCAAAACCGGGCAAGATCGAAAGCCTGGACGACCTTCTACCGACAATCGAGTTGTTCCATCACACCATCCACGCGGACGGATACGAAGAGGCCTACCGGATCTACCGAGATCGGCTGTCGAATGCCCTGTATTTCCAACTTGGGGCCTACAACGTGGACCTCTCTCTCAAGCAGGCTTTCTTCCCCAATGGCGAAGACCACCCCCCTCACCTGGAGAGCGAATCCCAACAGGCCCACGTTTTGAACGGTATAGCGATGACCTACGACCACACCGGCCAAAGCCGCAAGGCGGCGGGATTGTTTGAAAGGTCAAATGCCATAGATGAGAAGCGAGGCGCAAAGGCCGGAGTCGCCACCGGCCTGGGCAACATGGCCTTAAGCCAGATCTTGCTGGGCGAACTGAAAGAGGCCGAGTCGAACCTGCGGCAGCGGATCGAGATCGACAAGGAGATTGGCGAGGAACAGGCCGAAGCCACGGGCCACAAGGAACTCGGCTGCCTGTTGGCGTACACGGGCCGATACGACGAAGCGGACAAAGAGCTGGATACGGCACTTGGCATGAATGTAAAGCAGAACCACGAGCAAGGCCAGTGTCTTACCTGGTCCTATCGCGGCCTACGGGCGATCTTGATGGACGAGCCGAAGTCGGCACTCAAGGCCGTCCAGGAAGCGCGGGAGTCCTGGAATAAGTGGCGCGATCGCGTGAGGCCCGTCGAGTGGGATATCGTCCAGATCCTATGGCTCTCCGGTGCAGCCAAGAGCCGTGTTGGCGACACCGCCGGCGCCGAGGCGGACCTCAGCGAAGCCCTGTCTCGCTGCAGGAGGATTCGGCTTGCTGAATTCGAGGCGGACATTCTCCTGGAGATGGCCAAGCTCCAGTGGGAGAAAGCCCAGGGCAAGAACAACGAACTGTTCGAACAGGCCAAGTCCCTGACCCGCGAGGCGTTGGAGATCGCCGACCGGTGCGAGTATCGGCTCAAGCAGGCCGATATCCACAACTTCCTGGCCGAGATGGCCCTGGCCGAGGGGGACAAGGCAACCGCTCTCAAGCAGGCCAAGATCGCGAAGGAGCGTGCCTGGTGCGACGGCCCGCCCTACTGCTACCGCAAGGCCCTCGACCAAGCCGAGCAGATGCTTGCGAAACTACAGTAGACCCCGCTGGTCGTGGTGTGGCACAATCCGTTCTTCGGCCCGACGGATTCGTGTCTCAGCGTTTGGCGGATTCCTCAACTGTTGCATCAGACACAGTCTCCATTTAAGATGGAGAGGTCGCTGTTTTGCGAAGACCAATGTTCGAGCACGTTACCGGAAGGCCCAGAGGCAGTGGACATAGGAAGCATTATCCATAGCGTGTGGGCATATAATGAAGAGAATCAGTGGGCGGTTTTAATCACTGTTTATCGTCCCGATCCCAACCGGTGGATCGACTGGCGAACAAGGAGGCCTTGAAATGTTGCCTTTTGATAAGTGCCCCATTTGCGGCAGTGAGGTCGTTGAGAAAGAAGTTGAGAAGCTGCTGCGAGGAGGGAAGAACACGGCAGTTGTAAGACTGCAAGCCGAAGTCTGCCTGCACTGTGGCGAACGCTTGTATTCCAAGGAGACAGTCAGTCAATTTGAGCGAATACGAGCCAAGCTCGCTCGGCAGGAGTTGGACGAGTTCCAGCCACTGGGACAGTCCTTCCAAGTCGCGATATGAACATCCTCGGAATCTCGGCTTTCTATCATGATAGCGCCGCGGCTCTGGTACGCGACGGGGAAATCGTTGCGGCCGCCCAGGAGGAACGGTTCAGCCGGGTCAAGCACGATAGCCGATTTCCTTCCCACGCCGTGCAGTATTGTCTGGAGGCGGCGGGGCTGACGCCTGCAAACCTTGACTACGTCGTGTTTTACGAGAAGCCCTTGCTCAAGTTCGAGCGGCTCCTGGAGACCTACCTGGCGTACGCACCGCGGGGATTTCGCCAATTCCTGGTGGGGATGCCCGTTTGGCTGAAGCAGAAGCTGCACCTGCCCCGGGAGATGGATCAGGCGTTGGGGCACGGATACAAAGGCCGTTACATCTTCACCGAGCACCATGAATCCCATGCCGCCAGTGCGTTTTTCCCATCACCCTTCGAAGAAGCAGCGATCCTCACGATGGATGGCGTCGGCGAATGGGCGACCGCCAGTTTCGGGGTCGGTCGGGGCAACCGGGTGCAATTGAGCCATGAGCTGCAGTTTCCCCACTCGCTGGGCCTGCTCTATTCGGCCTTCACCTACTTCACCGGTTTCAGAGTCAACTCCGGCGAGTACAAGCTGATGGGCTTGGCCCCCTATGGGGAGCCGACATATCGCGACCTGATTCTGGAGAAGTTGGTCGATCTCAAGCCCGACGGTTCGTTGCGACTGAACATGGAGTACTTCGGCTACTGCCACACGCTCGTCATGACCAATCGCCGATTCGAGCGGCTCTTCGGCGGTCCGCCGCGACGGGCGGAAGCCCCCTTGACCCAGAGAGAGATGGACCTCGCCGCCTCCGTCCAGGCAGTCACCGAGGAGGCCATGCTGCGGGCAACCCGGCACGTCCACCGCCAGACCGGGATGAAGAACCTTGCTTTGGCCGGCGGCGTTGCACTCAACTGCGTCGCCAACGGCCGAATTCTACGGGAAACGCCTTTTGAGAACATCTGGATTCAACCGGCGGCTGGCGACGCCGGGGGTGCGCTCGGTGCGGCCTTGTTCGTCTGGCATCAACTTCTGGGTCACGAACGACGAGTGGATGGTCGGGACCAGCAGCAAGCCTCGCTCCTGGGGCCGGCGTATTCCGACGAGCAGATCCGCCGATTCCTCGACTCCGCCGGTGCCAAATACCAGACATATGGTGATGAGCATGCGTTAATTGCGAAGGTCGCTGACTTGATCGACGAAGGCAAGGTCATCGGCTGGCTTCAGGGACGGATGGAGTTCGGGCCGAGGGCGCTGGGCAGCCGAAGCATTCTGGGGGACGCGCGGAGCCAGGAAATGCAGTCGATCATGAATCTCAAGATCAAGTTCCGCGAGTCCTTCCGCCCGTTCGCGCCCTGCGTGCTGCGGGAGGACGTCGCCGAGTACTTCGAGACCCGACCCCAGGAGGACAGCCCCTATATGCTGCTGGTCGCTGCCGTTCGCGAGCAGAAGCGGCTCAACTCGGAGGCGAAGTCCAGGGCCCTGACGGGACTCGACAAGCTCAAGGCGAAGCGCAGCATCATTCCGGCCGTCACGCACGTGGATTACTCCGCGCGGATTCAGACCGTGGACCCGCAGCGACATCCGAGGTTGCACAAGCTGATTACGGCCTTCAAGCACAAGACCGGCTGCTCCGTCATCATCAACACAAGCTTCAACATCCGGGGCGAGCCTATTGTCTGCTCGCCCCAGGATGCGTACCGCTGCTTCCTGGCGACCAACATGGATGTACTGGTACTGGAGAACCAGATCCTGTATAAACACCAGCAGCCCCAGGCCCGGCAGCACGAAATCGACGAATACAAGGCCCGTTTCGAGTTGGATTGATGCTGACAGAAATCCAATGGCATCCGACCGGCAGGCAGTTGCGCGTCTTCGGCGTCAGTGGTCTACTGGCGTCGGGGGCCGCCGCCCTCGTGCTCTGCTTCCTTTGGGGCGTGGCGATCCTCTGGGCAATCCTCGTCCTGGCCCTGGGGGGCGCCATTTTTCTGTGCAGCCTGATCTCGCCGCGGGTCGCGCGAATCCTCTATATTGGCCTGGCCCTGGTGGGGATGCCCATCGGTCTTGTGGTCAGTCTCATCCTGCTGGCGGCATTCTATTTCTTGTTGCTGACGCCGCTGGCGCTGGTCTTCCGGCTGATCGGTCGCGACTCGCTCCACCGGCGCTTTGAAGCAAATGTCACGAGTTACTGGGTGCCGCACCAGGCCGGCGAAGACACCGAACGATACTTCCACCAGTTTTGACGCGGCGGGAGCCAAGGCATGAAGTCACAAAAGGATAAGACGGCAAGATTCGAGGAGTTGGCGCAGCAGAAGCGTCCCCCGCTGGCCCTGGAGTTCTGGTACTTCCTCAAGTACAACAAGAAATGGTGGCTCCTGCCGATCCTCGTGACGCTCTTGCTCCTGTGCCTGCTCGTGTTGCTGGGCGGCTCCGGGGCCGCGGTATTCATTTACCCGCTCTTCTGAGTGCCTTGATCAGAAGGAACGTTCGAGCCCGCCTCTGTCACCCCTGCGCAAGCAGGGTCCAGGAAAGTCGCGGCATTCCTGGATTCCCGCCTGCGCGGGAATGACAGAAAGCAGCAGCCCCCCGAACCGTCATCGTGTGAGAGGCTCTAAGACCTCAACGGACGGCACCGGGTCCGAGGAGAGTCTCCGCGGCCTTGCGAATTTGCGGGGAATTAGCCCGACTTCGCGGATTCGCGGTCAGAACCCGCGTAGCAGGGTCAAGAAGGGCCTTCGGCCGAAAGTCTTCACTACAATGGTCTCACGCCACGAATCGGCCCGCATGACCCTGAAATCTGCGATTTTATGCCAAAGAGTGACCCAAGCTGATGGCGAATCCGCGAAGTCGGGTTAGGGTCGAGCTTAAGGGCGATACGAAGTTCGTCCGCCGCCTCCTGGCGCTGGCCCATTTTGAGCAGCAGGGCCCCGAGGTTCCGGTGCAGCCAGGCGCTGTTCGGCACGATGGCCAGCCCCTGCCGGCAGAGCTGGGCCGCCTCGGGAAGCCGTCCTTCCTGCATGAGCAGTTCCGCCAGATCCACATAGGCGGGAACATGGTCCGGCTGGAAGCGGATCGCCTTGCGGAAGCAGCCACCGGCCAGGTCTATCTTGCCTTGCTTGCGATAGCAGAAGCCGAGGTGGTAATAGGCGGCGCCTGAGGTCGGCTTGATCGCCAGTTCCTTCCTGTACTCGGCAATCGCACCCTCGAAATCATTCTTGGCCCGAAGCACCGCCCCCAGAGCATCATGGCTGATGTAGGAGTGCGGCAGGCGCTGCTGCACGATCCGGTACTGGGCCGCCGCCGCATCGTACTGCTTCAGGTCCTCCGCCAAGAGCTTGCCATAGTCCCAGCGCAAGCGCCAGTCCTCGGGGGCCTGTTCGATGGCCGCCAAGGTACAGCCCCCCCATCTCCTTGAGCCTCTGCGGCGTCAGGGCGGTTTGGAGCGTCTTAAGCTGTTGACTCAACCGTGCGACTTGCTCCTGGTGATAAAGCTGATTCGTGAACGGCGCTTTGGCGAGAAATGAGTGTACAACAGTGTCCAGCGTGCTGTGCCGACTCCAGTCGTTGTACGCCAGCCGCTGGGCGCACTGCTGGACCGTGGGTACTGTGCCACGCGGCTGGGCTTTGTCCCCAAGTTTCCCACTCAAAACAGGCTCGATCTGTTCCAAGACCGTTTTGGCGACAAGGTAGTTGCCCTCGAAGGCAAGGTGCACGTGCTCATAGAAGTGTTCTTCTCCGGGCAGGCCGTGCGGGCTATTCGCGTCCAAGGCCCCCGCCACGTCGGCCAGACGGACCTTCTGCAGCTTCGCCTGGGTCGCCACTTCCCGAACGATCTCGTTGATCCGACCGTCGGCACGAAAACGCAGGGTATCGAAGTCGCGGGCTCGGACGTACCTGTCGCGGGCGTTCCCATAGTCCCCCGCAAGCTCGTAGCACCGCCCCAGCCGGAATGCCAGTTCCGCATACGAATCGTCGATCTGGGCGGCTTGCAGATAGGCCGCGACCGCCTCGGTGTACTGGCCCTGCGATTCCGCTTCCACACCCTGCCTATAGATCGCCTCCCAAGGCTGCAGTTGCTCCTGTGTCAGGCCCGGTCGGTGCAGGGACGCGAAAGGGGGACAATCTTTCAGATTGACACCCACCGTGCACAGGATCGTCTCCGCACCTGCTCCCGCCCCAATCCGGCAGATATCCTGAAGATTGCGGCGGAAATGGTCGTAGGTAGTGGTCAGACGCGGGTCGTCCGCCCGTACCTGCTGGCCGAGGAACATCTCCATGCCCCGCCAGGATTCGGGTCCCCCCTTGCCCAACCCGCGCGCGCCAAGCAGGTTGGATGCCAATTGGCCGAGTTTTGTAGTGCGAAGCGCGATCCCCGCGCGAATCAGGCGCAGATTCGCTAAGACGGGCGTCAGCACGGTGCCCGGCCCGTAGGGGCCGACAACCTCGTTGTTGCCCATGTAGACGACGAACAGGTCCGGGTTGTACCGGGCGCAGTCCCTGGCGATTTCCCGGACCACGTGCGAGTTGATCGCCGCCATGCCCGTGGTGATGACCTCGAAATGGACCTCGGGAAACCGCTGCTGAAGCATGAACTGAAGAAAGCGTCCGAAGCAGAACGCATGGTTCGGAATCCCCTGAGCAGCGGACGACCCCAGCACAAAGACGCGACACGTGTCGGCGGGCTGGTGCACCGGGAAGGCAAACGGCTCAAATTCCCGCGCCAGAATCGGTGGGAAAAAACGCCAGGAAAACTTGGCGTTCTCACCCAGGTACGGCTGGCGGTCAACCTCGCACTTCACCGCCACCTGGGGATGGTAGCCATAGCCGATCGCCCGAAGCCCCAGTTCCAGCAGTCCCAGAGAGAGCAGCGGCGCAACGACCACCGCCGCCAGGCGATACAGCCATACCCGGCGACCGGAAATCCTGAATCCCAAATCCGAAATCCGAAACAAATCCCAAATCCAAAGCACCAATGACCAAAACGCTGGCGCAGCGCGATAGGTCCGTTTCGAATTTTCCTTCGGTTTGGTCATTGGAATTTGTTTGGAATTTCGAATTTCGGATTTCGAATTTCCGCCCCCGGGCCGCTTCGGATTGCCCGAAGCGGGGCAACCGGGTTGTCGTGCTTCGAATTTCGAGCCTCCTTCGCATGGCGGGATTACTGGGCCGCGACGGCGTCCACTTCGATCTCGAACAGCAGTTCCTCCCGGCAGATGTCGTTCTCGACGACAATGGCCGGAAATGCCGGAACGCCGTTCTCCTGCCGGTATCTCTCGAACAGTGGCGCATCCACGGCCCGCTTGAAGTAGACCAGGGAACGGGTGACATCGCCCCAGTCCATCTCCCGCGCGTGCAGAATGGCCTGGACCACCTCCATCGTCTGGCGAACCTGGCCCACACAATCATCGACGCAGATCGTCTTGCCCTGCTCGTCGATGCTGGCGGTCCCCGAGATGTACAACCGTCGCAGATCGGGCAGTTCCAACTCCACCGCCCGGCTGAACGAGCTGCCGTACTGCAGCGCCGGCGACTGAAGCGGCGAAGGTACTTCGAAGGCTTTGACCTCCTCATTCTCGCTCTTGATCGCGATCAGACCGGAAAGCAGGGCCGCCCCCAGAGCATTGCACCCGGCAACGCCCGTGCTGGCCGGCACGAGACCGTCGAAAACCTTCTTCTCGTGAAAGAACTTGGTGCGGACACCATTGAACTCGCGATACCAGGCGAGAATGTCGTCGTTGTAGAACCAGGTGCGCAGGACATCGGAAAACGCCATGCCGGCACTTTCCAGAACCGTCTCCATCTGCGTGAAGATCGTAGCGGCCTGCTCTGGCCGGTCCAATGCCGCGCTCGCAGGCAACAGCCCCACCAGGCGGCAGTATTGGCAATACCCATCCTCGAACAGCGTCCCCGCACGCCGTCCTTCAAAGGACAACGGCTCGGCGACCGTCCCCGAGACCGCCCAGAGGTGTACGCCATAGAGGTTGTCCGTCCGCGCGTTTTCGATCCACGCGAGGGGCGCGTTGGCTCCGCCCAGAGCGTCGGTCAGCAGTCCCATGCTTTTGCGGTCCGCCGGGGCCAAGCCCACGGCCTCCACGGACACGATCCGGCCGTTGAGCCGGCGGACGACCTCACCCACCCTCCGAAAGAGCGACTCCGGCGTCTCATCCCCCCCAGGAACCAGCGTAATGAAATGTTCTCGGACCGAATCCCGGCTCAACGTCGTGACATTCAAGCCGGTGGATACTCGTTTTTGAATGCTCGTCAACGTCAAAGCTCCTACTTACTCCCATGCTCATGCGACTGACGGTGGGCCAAGCACACCTCACAACTCACTCTATACCCTTATAGCACGAATGCCGGTCTGATACAATAGGGTATTGCGATTCACCTGCCACCCACCGGGAATCACAATTGGAGCCTCTAACATAATGGCCGTCCACGGGAGGGCTGTTGTTTCTTGTCATTCCCGCGCAAGCGGGAATCCATTGACGCCGTGGCTTTCCTGGACCCCCGCTTGCGCGGGGGTGACAGGAGGGGGACCGGGCATTCATTCTGAGAGAGGCTCTTCGACCATTACCGTGATCCACGCTCCGCCGGCCGCACCGAGGCTGCTTGGCGCTGCATGTCGCGTGCTTCAGCGACTCGGCCCTGCGACAGCAGGATGTCGTGCATCATCTGATACGCTTCCGCGTCGTCCGGACGCAGCCGGACGGCCCGGGCGTAGCACTGCATCGCCTCCTCCAGACGGCCCAGGGTCTGATAGGCAATTCCAAGCATGTGATACCCCTGTCCGCAAGTCGGTTTTAACTGCACGGCCTTATTGAGGTGCTCGATGGCCTCCTCGAAGCGGTTCCGCTCCCCCAGGGACAGCGCCAGTACCATGTGCGGCCTGTAAGAATGAGGCACCAACTCCTGTACGTTCCGACACTGGTCGATGGCGGTCTGGTCGTCCCGCAGGAATACGGACGCGAACTCGGCGAACCGCAGCCGAAACCAGATGTCAGCGGGCGATTGCCCGATGAGTTCGCGGTATTGAGCGGCAATCTGCCTGCGCACGTCCGCCGTCAGCGCTGCCTTCGCCTGTTTCACCTCCCCTTCCAGCCGCCGCACCTGCTCCTCGTGGTAAAGCTGACCTGTAAAGGGAGGTTTGCGAAGGTAGTAGTCGAGAATTCGGAGCATGGTGTTATAGTGAGCCCAGGCGTTGTATCCAATGCGTTGGGCGCATCCTGCCTCATCGAGCAGCGGCCCCGCGTCGGCCATGCCCGTGACGCGGTTGATTTGTTCGCATACGGCCTTGGCCAGCAGGTAGTCACCGTGAAAAGTCATGTGGACGTGCTCGCGAAACAACTCGCGACCGGGGACCCCGGCGGGGCTCTCGGCCTGGAAGACCTTCTCCACGTCCACGAGATGGACCTGCTTGTCCCCTGCCGACGATGCGACATCCCGGATGATCTCATTCATATGCCGATCCGGCCGGAAACGAAGGGCATCCAGGTCTCGCGCCAGCAGGAATCGATCTCGTGCCTTCTGGTAGTCGCCTGTTTCCCAATAGCAGCGTCCCAGACGAAATTGAAGATCGGCGTAGCGATCGTCGAGCTTGGCCGCCGCAAGATAGCTCTCGATAGCGCCGGAGCAGTCCCCGGCGCTTTCTCGCTGTGTGCCCTTCTCGTACAGGCCGGTCCACTCGATCAGCCCGTCCTTGCTCAGGCCCCCCCGGTGCACCGAGGCAAAAGGAGGAGAGTCCCGGAGGTTACAGCCGAGGGTACAGAACAGAACCTGGGCCCCGCTGTTGGTCGCGATGCACGCGAGATCCGCCAGATTGCGTCGGAAGTGACGGTAAACAGTCGCCAGACGCCGGTCGTCGGCCGGCACGCGTTGGCCTATGAACATCTCCATGCCGTGCCATGCCTTGGGAGCGCGAGCGCTGGTGCCCAGCCGGGAGGCGAGATCCGTGAGCAACTGGCCCGTCCTGGTGGTTCTCATGCGGATGCCGGCACGAATCAGCGGCAGGCTCGACGAGAGTGGCGAGAAGACGGTCCCCGGCCCATACGGCCCAACGACCTCATTGTTGCCCATGTAGATCACGAAGAGGTCCGGCTGATACTTCGCCAAGTCCCTCGCAATCTCGACCACAACGTGCGAATTGATCGCCGGCATGGCGGCGATGATCACCTGGAAATCTGTCCCCGGATGGGCGTGGTCCAGCATGGCCTCCAGAACGCGGCCGAAGCTGTAGGCACAATCGGGCGTACCTTGGGCCGCCGACTCGCCCAGCACGAAAATCCGCCGCGTGCGGGACGGCTTAGTCACGGGGAAGAGGAATGGATCGAACTCCTGCGCGAGGTTCCGTGGGAAGAAACGCCAGCCGAATTTCACGTTGTCCCCCCGGCAGGCAACTCCCTTGACCTCCCAGGGAATCGTGGCCGCGGAAGGATACCCGTAGCCGCCGACCCACAGACCGATTTCGAGCAAGACAATGGAAAGGAGGGGCGCCAAGATCAAACCGGCCAGCCGAAACAACCACAGACGCCAACCCGACCGGCGCGGACGGATCTCAGAGGACGGACGACGGAAGACGGATGACAGAGGGGACCGCGGCTCTATTCTCCGTCCTCTGTCCTCTTTCCGCTGTCCGCTGTCTTCTGCGTTCTGTCCTCTGCCCTCCATCTTCCCTCTTGTACTCTCCGACTCACGCGGTTGCGGTGCGTTTGAGCGAGGCAACCTCAGCTTTGGACAGCGGTCGATACCTGCCTACACCCAGACCCTCCAGGCTCAGAATGCCGATGCGCGTCCTCTTGAGCGACTGGACGGGCAAGCCCACCTTGGCGAGCATCCGCCGAACCTGGCGGTTGAGACCCTGCGCGATCGTGATCTCTACCAGAGAGTCGTGGTGGCCTCGGCGGAGCACCTTGACCATCGACCGACCCGTCCGGCCCTCGGCCAACCAGACCCCTTTTCTCAGTTTCTCAACCACTTGGCTGTCCAAATATCCCGCAACCTTGGCCACGTAGGTTTTGAGAACCTTGTACTTCGGGTGCGTCAGAAGATTGGTCAGATCCGCGTCGTTGGTCAGGAGGATCAGGCCGGTCGTGTCGGCGTCGAGCCGGCCCACGCAGAAGACCCGCGCCCCGCCCGGGACCAGATCGACCGCCCTCGGCCGGCCCTGCGGGTCGCTGCTGGTGCAGATGACGCCCTTGGGCTTGTTCAGCAAATAGTAGACTCGCCGAGGCTCCTCGAGGCGCCGGCCATGCACCGTGATCACGTCCACGTCCGGGTCCGCAAAGGCGGGCAACTCATCAACAACCCGGCCGTTGACGCGGACCGCGCCCTCGAGGATCAGCTCCTCGCACTGCCGGCGGGAAGCCACCCCCGCCGAAGCCATCACTTTTTGCAGACGCTCCCGCATGGATCTATGATTTATGAATTATGAATTATGATTTATGATTTATGATTTATGAATTACGATTCTGGACTCTGCCCGTGCCCCGAGCACTGCGCCCTGCCTAATTCAGTCCGAGTCTTCAACTGAATCATAAATCATAAATCATAAATCACAAGTAGATTATCCCGACGCAAACAGCGGCCCAGAGCACCAGACCGATCTGAAAAGGCCGATCCCTGAGGATCAGCTTCACCGGATCGGAGTACAGGCCCTTCTGCGTCAACGCACTGAACCGGAAGATACAGTACAGCACCGCCGGGGTCGTGTACACAAGGTTATTCGTGCCGAACAGCTCCTGCGTTCGGGAATCCATCGCGTACAGGAGGAAACATACGATCGCCAGGACGCTGCTGACATCCAGCATGTGAGCCAGCAACTCCGGCGTATACTCGCCCAGGGTCCTGCGAAAGGCTTCGCTGTTTTCCTGAAGCTGGGCGATCTCCCCGCGCCGCTTGCTGAACGCCAGAAACAGCGTCAGCGCGAACGTGCAGATCACGAGCCAGGGGGAAATGACGACGGCGATGGCCACCGCCCCCGCGACGGCCCTCAGGCAAAAGCCCAATGCGATGAGCGCGCAGTCCAGGATCATCACGTGCTTTAGGCCGAGCGAGTACAGCACCATCAGAAGCAGATAGGCCAGAATGATAGCCGCCAACCCTGTCGACAGGATCAGACTACCGATGAGAGCCAGTACGGCACAGCCCACGCCGATCCCCAGTGCGGCCGAAACAGTCATTCGGCCCGCGGCGATCGGTCTGTCCCGGCGCTCCGGGTGAACACTGTCGGTCCGACGGTCCAAGATGTCGTTGAGCACGTAGACGGCCGACGAGGCCAGGCAAAAGCACAAAAACGCCCCCAGAGCCAAGCCCACCGCCGGCAGCGATTCCGCCATCGGCCCCGCCAAGCGGCGGCTGAAGACCAGAGCGGCGAACACAAAAACGTTCTTGATCCAGTGAACGGGCCTCAGAAGACGGAGGGATTCCCGCAGCCGATTTACGCCGTCCGGCGGCGTACGCAACCGCTCGGAACGCTCCTGCAGACGATCCGAAGTCGTGAACGCGGTTGAATCAGAACTGGGCATCAGGAACGTGCCACTCCAGGAGCACTGGCCTCCGCCCTCCGGCGCCATTAATCAACAATCATTCATCCTTCATCAATTCCGTGCCCCCTGCTATCATCGACAAGCAGAGACGGCGCGGATAGAATTATACGGGCGTACCGCACGCTTGTACACGCTCGACTTGGGGCCACGGACCACGGACAGCATGATAACCACCGTCATTTTTGACCTCGACGACACGCTCTACGACGAGATGGACTTCTGCCGCAGCGGCTTCGGCGCGGCGGCGCAGCACATCGCCGGATTATCGGACGCTCCTTCGGCCGACGAAGTCTTTGCGGTGCTGTGGAAATGCTTCATCACGGGCGATTCTGGCTCCACCTTCAATCTCGCCCTCGCGGAGTTTGGCCTCCCTGACGACGGCCGCCTCATCGGCAGACTCGTCGAGATCTATCGGACGCACACGCCGACGCTGGTTTTGCCGCCGGAAAGCCGGGCCGTCCTCGAGGACCTGAAGGATAGATACACCCTGGGACTCCTCACGGACGGATTTCTGCCCACCCAGAGGCTCAAAGTCCAGGCGCTCGGCATTGCGCACTACTTCAAAGCGATCCTGTACACCGAGGAACTGGGACGCGAGTTCTGGAAGCCGTCCCCGCGCGGCTTTGAGAGACTGCTGGAGTTGCTCGAAGCACGCCCGGAGCAGGCGGTCTACGTCGGGGACAACGAGATCAAGGATTTTATCGCCCCCAACCGGTTGGGCCTGCGTACGGTCCAATTGTGCCGTCCCGCGGGACTCTACCGGCAGCCATCCCTGGCCCCCGACGCCGCAGCCAAGCTCAAAATTGACCGAATTGGCGACGTGACCAAGGTTCTGGGCTCGTAGGGTGCCCTTCAGGGCATAAGAAGAACGTAGGGGGACCTTCACCCGTCACACTTTCAGGAAGGCGCCTCCCCGCGTCACCATCCGCAGGACAGACCGCCCGAATGTCCCTTTCTTTTTCCTTGACTATAAGCGCGCCAAACGGGATAATATGGCTAAAATGGTAATTATGGGAGATACCCGCATCTACCAAGGAGCTTTCTATGCCGGCAGGTAAACGACGTCAAAGCAATGCCATGCTTTACACCCTCATAACCTTTGTCGGACTCTTTGTCGTCGCGACCACGGCGGCGGTGATCTACTATGTCAAGGCCGAGGAACTGCGCACGACGACGAAGGACCTGCAGGATGAGATGAACCGCATGGTCAGCAGCGACGAGTCCCGCAACATTGGGGCCATCGTCGGGACACGTCTGCCCGGACAGAGCAATCTGGGAACCGTCATCAACCATCTGGATCAGATGGTCGCCCTCGTCCGAGGGGGGCCCGTCCGGGTGACAGCCCCCGAGGTCAAGGTGGCGGAGGCCAAACAGGCGCTCCAGCCGCTGCTCAAGCGCGCGGGCACCTACGTCACGCTGCCGGGGGCCACCCAAGCTGCCGTGGACCCGAATGCCGCCCAGAAAGCCGATCCGAACAAGCCGGTGGATCCGAATGCCGCGGCGGTCCCGCAAGTGGTGATCGCGACCCTTCTCAGCGACCTGCTGACGAAGCTCGACCAGACCACCCAGGAGAAGAACGCCACCGCCCAGCAGTTGGCCACTCTCCGCGCGCGGTTCGATGACGCGACCAAGGTCATGGAAGAGACGAAACAGAAGCTGACCAGTGCCGTCAAGGACTGCGAGGACCAGGTCGGTCAGATCAAGGGGGAGTATGCCAAGCTCAGTACCTTGCTGGATCAGAAATCCAAGGAGCAGTTGGGCACCATTCGCGGCGATCTCGAAAAAGCGCGCGCCGACGCGAAGCAGTTGAATGATAATCTGCTCAAAACGCAGGCGCAGCTCAGCGTGGCCGAGGGCCGGCTCCAAGGCGCCTTGGACCAAGTCAGTGAGATTCGGCCCGCTCCGGACCGGGAGGCCCCCGCGTTCCAGAGCGATGGTCACGTGGTCCTGGTGGATGAAGCCGCCGGCGTGATTCACATCGACCTGGGGTCCGACGACCGCATTTATCAGGGTCTGACCTTCTCCGTCTACGACCGCGCCGCCGGCATTCCCCGGGACGGCAAGCCCAAGGCCCAGGTGGAGGTCTTTGCCATCGACCCGAAGGCCTCGGCCGCGCGCGTGCTGACCTGGGACCGCCGGAATCCCATCGCGACCGGCGACCTGATCGCGAACCTGATTTGGGATCGGGCGAGACCGAATCAATTCATCGTGACCGGCGAGTTCGATCTCAATGGTGACAGCATGCCGGACTACGATGGTGTGGCGAAGATCGAGGCCCTGATCCAGAGATGGGGCGGCGTGGTCTCCAAGGAAGTGACGGCTCAGACCGATTACCTGATCCTGGGCGCGGAGCCGACAGTGCCCACGCAGCCTACCCCCGAGGCGCAGACCGCCGATCCGACCGCCCTGGAGAAGTATAACGCCGCCAAGCAGAAGAAGGACCAGTACGACCAAATCCGCCAGCGAGCGGCGGCCCTTTGGATTCCGACGTTCAGCTACGATCGGTTCCTCTACTTCACCGGTTACGCGGCCCAAGCCGGCAAACCCGGTGCTCTGTAGCAGAAGAGGCTGCTTCGTGCCGCGTTGCGGAGCTCGCGTACCCTGCATCTTTGACCAGGGGATGTTCCATCTGCAGGGCGAGGCACACCCTCCGGGGAAGCGCTGGCGTTACGGACCAGGCTCGACTCCGATAGAGGCGACGTAGAGCTCGCCCGTGTAGTGGTTTGCCTCCGCCGCGGCGAGAAAACCTTTCTTGACCGCCACGAACGTCACCGTCCAGGACGCCCGAATGGCGGCGCCCAGCGGCACCCCGGTGTCGCAGTCAAGACCCGAGGGGATATCTACCGCGAGAATCGGCCGGCCGAGATGGTTGATCGCCTCGATGAGCGATTGAGACTCCTGGTTCAGCTCGCCCCGCAATCCTGTCCCAAAGAGTGCGTCGACAAGCAGGTCCGCCTCGCCCGCAAACGCTCCGACATAGACCGAGAGATCCTCCGCTCCGGGGTCCAACGATTCCACGGCATGGCCCAACCGCTCCAGGATTTCGAGATTGGTCCGGGCGTCGCCCCGGACCTTTTCCCGCTCGCCGCAAAGAACGACTCGCACGTGCACACCGGCGTTGAGCAGATGGCGCGCGATCACGTAACCATCCCCGCCGTTATTGCCCGTGCCGCAGAAGACGCAGACCTTCGGGCCTTCCACCCCCGCCAGCTTCTCCCGGGCCAATTCGGCACAACTGCGGCCGGCGTTCTCCATGAGCACGATGCCCGGCACGCCGATCTCCTCCATCGCCCACGCGTCCACCCGGCGGACCTCGTCCCGGCTCATGACCCGAAATTCTTTCTCCCGCGTGTACTTTTCCATCCCCGTCTTATACCCAGCGCCGCGCACCGCGGTCAAGCCCGGCAAATCCCCAGCCGCGAGATGCGGAAATCTCAAGCACCAAATCCCAAATTCCAAACAAATCCCAATGCCCCAAATCCCAAAATGAACTACCTCGCAGCAAGCTGCGAGGTATCGAAACAATCGGCTTACCGCTTCCACGCGGCAAGCCGCGGGGAATGAACCCGAATGATTCAAAACAGGGCAGAGCCGGCAACAGTGTTTTGGTCATTGGTGCTTTGGATTTTGAATTTGTTTGGGATTTGGAATTTGGCACTTGGGATTTGATCCTGCGCCCTGCCTGTTTCACGACGGCCGGTAAATTGACGCACCGCGCCGGGTCTGTTAGTATACGCAT
>CAYHAJ010000424.1:0-2701 GCA_964354535.1 uncultured Pirellulales bacterium | reverse complement strand
ATCCTGCCAAGATCAAGGTAACCGACGAGCAACTGGGGCAACTACGCCTCAAACGTCACGAATTCCACGGCGAATGGAACTACACCCTGTCTCCACGGAAGTGAAAGTTGTTCAGGTTATTATTGCGCAGTCACTAAGGGTAAAAGCGACATGCCCTGGACGTTCGCCGGGATCGGCAGATCGGCCGCCTCCAACAGAGTAGGCAGCAGGTCGATCAGGCCCACCAACTCATTGACTCGTTTGCCCGCGGAAAGGACCCTGGGCCAACGAAGGATCATGGGCACGTGGATCGTGGCATCATAGCAGCTTCGCCCCTTGGTCCAGGCCCCGTGTTCCGCCATCATCTCCCCGTGATCGGCGGTATAGACCACCAAGGTATTGTCGGACAACCCGAGGTCGTCAAGCTCCTTCAGCACGCGGCCGATGTTGTGGTCAATCTGCGAGACCAGCCCGTAGTAGTAGGCCAGCGTCTGGCGATGGTAGTGCTTCTGCGAGAATTTGCCCGACTTCGTGAGCAGGCCATCGATCTGCGGGATGTCTTTGTCGATAACCTCCAGGTTTGGCGGCAGCGTCAACTCGTCGGGATTGTACATGTCGGCCCAGGGGCTGGAGGGACAAATGGGGGTGTGCGGGCCGCTGAAGGAATACCACAGGACGAAGGGTCGGTCGCGGTGTCCCCGGAGAAACTCGATGGCCTTGGCCGTGATGAGCCCCGCCGGATGCTCGTCGTTGGAGAGGGCGGATTTGCCCACGTTCGAGCGGCCCGGACTGACTTCCTCGAACGGCAGAAACTCCCCTTTCTGGGCGAACCCTCGATTCGGCTCGGTGAAAACGAGGTCGAAACCGTGGTTTTGGGTGGTCTTGTCCATCACCATGTGATGTTTGCCGAGCGTGGCGGTGACATAACCCGCCTTCTTGAAGAGCTCCGCCACCGTCTGTTCCGACGGGTTCTGCGCCTGGCCGTTGCTGTACGTGCCGTGGCTCCGGGCGTACCGGCCGGTGAAGATCGAATACCGGCTGGGCACGCACTGGGCCGTCTGGCAGAAGGCGTTCTCGAAAAGGACGCCCTCCGCGGCCAAACGATCCAGATTCGGCGTGCGGATTTCCCGGTTGCCGTAACACCGCAGGGCGCGGGCACTGTGCTGGTCCGACATGATGAAGAGGACGTTGAGTCTCCGCGCGGCAGCGGTACAGACCACACGGGCGGAAAAAGGAGCCACGCCGGCCAAGGACGCGGCAGCCAGACTCTTGAGGAAGGCTCGTCTCGATATCGATCTCATAATTCTTCTCCCCGAATGGACCTCCTATGCCGCGTGTACAATGCCGACACGAATGGGCACCCTATGTCATTGCGAGCGAAGCGAAGCAATCTCTCATCCCAAGGATTGAGATTGCTTCGTCGCTACGCTTCTCGCAATGACATGGAAACGCAGGGCATGTCCACACCTGCTACGCCAAGTCATAGAACCGAACGGCATTATCGTGGAAGAGCTGCCGCTGGTCTTTCTCGGGCCGGTGGGCGACCACGCTCTTCAACAGACTGACCCAATCCCGCAGGGGCATACCGCGCAGGCACACGGGCCAGTCGCCGGCAAAGACCACCCGATCGGGTCCGAACGAATCCAGGCAATGATTGATGATCGGAGCCAAGTCCTCAGCCATCAGCGTAGTCCCCGGGACGCGCGATACAATGCCGGAGATTTTGCAGATGATATTGCCCCTGGCAGCCAACTTGCCGATGTCCTGTTTCCACTGCTCGGACGAGTGCTGGGGGGATCTGGGCGGCGTACGACCGGCCGCGAAGAACGCCACGGGATCGGCATTCCCGCAGTGGTCGAGGACGAATCGAGTGCCAGGACACCGGTCGACTAATTGTGCCGCGTCGGTCAAGGAGGACGACGGTACGTTCAAGTCGAAACGCAGGCCAAGGTCGCCCAGCAACTGGAGGTTCTTGACAACCTGCTCGTCGCTCATCCGCTTGGCCGGCAGAGCGCCTCGGAAACCTTTGACGTAGGGACTGCCCTTGAACTGCGTAACATACCGCACGAAATCATCGTCAGCGGGCGAGCCGGCCAGCACGGCGGCGCGCGTCACGCCGGTCGGTCGTTGGCACAGATCGATCACATACTGAGCCTCTTGAAGCCGCTGCTCGCGGGGGACAGCCACCTCCATGTAGACCGCCTTCACGACGTTGAGGCCCTGGGTCGCCTGCACGTAGTCTTCCAGAGTGTAGCTTCGGTCTAAGGGCGGGCTCAGCCACGTCAGCTTGAGCTTGCTCAGGTCCCACAGGTGCTGATGCGTGTCTACGATCGGAACCGGCGAGGAGCCGCCGAGGGCGTGCGCCGGTGACACCAGCCCGGAAACCACCGTAGCTTGGGACACCCCTTTGAGAAAGCAGCGGCGATTTATGGCCATGGTCGATCCTCCTAAGTAGGTAGCCAAAAGAATTCACTGGAATCGCTGGCCTCGGACGGTAGTGGCAGGGGTATTCTGACCAGTGCCATGACCTATTTGTGTGAAAACTTTTGGCTACCTACTTAGCAAACGTCATCCTCCCCATGATACCTCCAGCGGCTATTCCGTACTACTACTTGTCAGAATCTTGTTTTCTTGCGCGAATTTATCAGGCTGGTATTTTGCTAAGTTGTTGCAGGGTCGCACTTTGATAACGCAGAACGGCCGTGGCAATTCGGCGGCCTTT
>CAYHAJ010000423.1:0-12196 GCA_964354535.1 uncultured Pirellulales bacterium | reverse complement strand
GACTCGGCCGGGACCATCGCCGCCCTGGAAAAGGCGATTCAGTCGCTGGGATATACGGTCCAGCGCATCGGCAGCGGCCTCGCCCTTGCGGGGCAGCTCGCCGCCGGCCAGCGCTGGGACCTGGTCTTCAATTTTGCCGAGGGCGTGTACGGCCGCAGCCGCGAGGCGCAGGTGCCGGCCCTGTTGGAGATGTACGGAGTCCCGTATACCTTCTCCGATCCGCTGGTCTGCGCGCTGACCTTGGACAAGGCCATGACCAAGCGGGTGGTCCAGTCCGCCGGTTTGCACACACCCCGGTTCTGCGTCGTGGGATCCTCGCAGGATATCCAGTCGGTAGACCTGCCTCTGCCGCTCTTTGGCAAGCCGCTGGCGGAAGGCACGGGCAAAGGCGTGGACGAGCACTCCCGCATTGGGTCCTTGGAGGATCTGGGAAAGGTCTGTCTTCGGCTGCTGGAGAAATATCGCCAGCCGGTACTCGTGGAGGAATACCTGCCCGGCCGGGAGTTCACCACGGCGCTTCTCGGGACCGGCCGGCAGGCGCAGGTCCTGGGGACGATGGAGATCGCCATTCGCAAGAGTTCCCCCGTGGCCGACTACTCGTACATCGTCAAGGAACTCTGCGAGCAGTTGGTGGACTATACTCCGATGCCCAAGGGCGATCTGCGCGAGGAGGTCGAAGAGTTGGCCCTGCGCTCCTATCAGGTGCTCGAATGTCGGGACACAGGCCGCGTGGACATTCGTCTGGATGCCCGGGACCGTCCGGCGTTCATCGAGATCAACCCGCTGCCGGGCCTGCACCCGACGCACTCCGATCTGCCCATGATTGCGACGCAGGAAGGCATGCCCTACGAAGAACTGATCCGCCGCATTGTTCATAGCGCTCTCGCGCGTCAGGAGTCCGTGTCGTGCCGCGTCGGAAAATCAGCGTCCTGATTCTTTACAACAGCCCGCATTCCTCTGGTCGCCAAGCATTCGTTGAGAGTGAAGCCGGCGTTCTGGGCGAAGTGGAGGCAGTCCGCCAGGCTTTGGAGGAGCTGCGCATTCCGCACCGCGTGGTCGGCATCCGCGAATTCGAAGAACTGCCTGGAGTCCTGTCCGCCTCAGACGAGCCGGTCGTCTTCAATCTCGTCGAAGGCTTCTGGACGGACCCGAACCGGGCGACCTTAGTCCCGGCCGTCATCCGCAGTTTCGGCAAGGCCTGCACGGGCAATGACACGCCGGGTCTGCTGCTGTCGCTGGACAAATGGCAGAGCAAGACCCTGCTCACCGCCGCCGGGATTCCCACGCCAAAGGGTCTGATCGTCCCGCCGGGCGAGTCGATTCCCACACGGGACCTGTTCGAAGGACCTTACATCGTCAAGCCGGTCCAGACCGACGGCAGTGAAGGGATTGACAACACGAACCTCGTGCCCGGTCGCGGCACGGGCTTGCGCCGGATCGTCCGGCGCATCCACGACCAACTGGGCCAGTCGGCCCTGATCGAGCCGTACATCGAGGGACGCGAGCTGAACGTCTCCGTGATCAGCCGCAAGGGTGAGCTCGAAGCGCTCCCGCCGGCGGAGATCGACTTCAGCGCCTTCGAGGCGGGTCGCCCGCGCATCGTGGGCTACGAGGCCAAATGGCTCGAAGACAGCTTCGAATACAATCACACGCCCCGCCTCCTCCCGGCCCCCGTGCCGAAACGCCTGACCGAGCGCCTTCGCTCGCTGGCGGCCGCCTCCTGCCGGGCACTGTCGTGCTGGGAGTACTGCCGCGTGGATTTCCGGTTGGACAAGGCCAATCAGCCTTACGTCCTGGAGGTCAACGCCAATCCGGACATCTCGTTCGATGGGGGCTTCGCCTCCGCCATCGAGGCCGCCGGCCTTTCCTACCCAGCGTTCGTCAAGCTGGAGATCGACAACGCGGTACGGAGGAGTTCACAGTTATCAGTTCACAGTTCACAGCCAAGACCGGATCGTCGGCAACTGACAACTGACAACCGTCAACCGACAACTGTCGACATTCGCTGGTGTGGACCCGAGGATCGTCAGGTCGTGCTTTCGTTCCTCGCCCAGACCGGTTTCTTCCGACCGGATGAAATCGACATCGCCCGCGAGCTGATCGATTCCGGCATCGCCGAGGGGCCCAAGGGACATTACCAGTCGTTCGTCGCGTGCGTGGACGAGGGATCAGATTGCGGATTGCGGATTGCGGATTGCGGATTGAAGAAAACCGGCGCTGCTAATCCGAAAGCAGACATCCGACATCCGCAATCGCTTCCGGTCGGTTGGGTCTGTTGGGGTCCGACGCCTTGCACCCTGGGCACGTTCGACATTTACTGGATCGGCGTGGCTTCGGCCTGGCAGGGCCGGGGCATCGGGCGGGCGCTGACCGCCTTCGCGGAACAGACGATCACGGAACGGGGCGGCCGGCTGTTTGTCGTCGAGACCTCCAGCCGGGAGACGTATGCGCCGACACGCCGTTTCTACGAGGCCTTGAGCTACCGCGAGGCCGGACGTATCCCCGATTTCTACGGCCCGGGCGATGACCGGGTCATTTTTGTCAAGCCGTCAACGGCGCGCTGAGCGGCTTCGGCGCCATGGTGGTGACCCAGTCCCGCGGGCCTGCTTTGGGCCGGTTCCACACGTGGTCCTGCAAGAGGGCCTCCAGATCGGCGGCGCTGACGCCCAGCGTGCGGTAGTACTTGACCGGCTGATTGCCCATCACCCGCGGCTGAACGGACGCCAGGCCCAACCGGTCCCATAGCAGATAGCTCAACTCATCATGGCCCAGGCAATAGCGGGCCGCGGTAGCTCCGGTGAAGCGGCCGTTCAGCTCGAAGACGACGAACCCGTCGTCCTGGTCCTGCTGGCACTGGATGTTCAGCGGGCCGCGCCAGCCGGCCTCGGCGAGGGCCAAGGCCCAGTCTTCGCCGACGGCCCGCAGGCGGTCATTCTCGGTACGCTCGACGCTCAGGCTGCACCCGCGTTCCATCCGGTTCAGCGTGAAACACAAGGGTTCGACGGAGCCGTCGCGATCGATATAGGTCTGAATCGAGTATTTGCTCTGCTCCAGCGAATAGAACAGGGGTTGGCCGTGCCGCCGCGCGTGATCCAGGAAGGTCTCGAGGATCTCGCCGTGCCCGATGTAGCGCTGGAGGAGGACATCCTGCTCCGTCAAAGCCGCCTGGAGCTGCTCCAGACGGATGCCAGGCCGACGAAGAGACAGCGCCCCAGTCCGTCCGCTGGCTTCGAATACCCCCCATGTTTTGCCGAGAGCCCAACGACGTGTCACGCGTCCTGCGAGCCCTCGTTGGATCTCCGGAGCGGCCCTCACTCCTGCGGACGGCAAGCTGACCTCCGACCGCCACAGGGTCAAGCGTCAATAGTAATGACATCTTACGAGAACAGGATTCCGGTATTCCAGTAACTCTCGGACAGCCCTTCGCCAGGAGTGGTGGAAAGAAGACCGGTCCACGCGTTTATCGCTTTGCGGATATCAGCGGAGAGGTCATTGCGTGCAGTCACATAGGGTAAACTATTGGTGCCGGCTCGGAGGACAGGGCAACGCTGGCGAGCGACCCGAGCGCCGCAGCCGCCTGTTTACAACGGAGAGGGCCCGGCGGCATGGCGGGCCATTTCCTTCTCTCTGCTGGTACCCGCAAGGCGATAAACGCGATCTTCCGTCCGTTGGGGCATCTGTTTATCGAGCTGGTGGGAGGTGCGGCGCGCTCCGACCGTGCCACGGCGGACGGCTGCGGGTGTGCACATTTTCACTTCCATCGAAGCTGCTTCAACTCTTCCTCGGTGCGGATGAACTTCCTCGTGCCCGTGCCGTCGTTAAGGAGAACACAGCCGCCCTTGGGCTCATGATTGTCGAGAGTGAACAGTTCTGGTCCGCCGTGCTGGTTCCAGCCCGGCTTCGTCTCGAACAGGAACACCGTGTCCGGCGGAGAGGTTCGTGTGCAGTTGGAGTTCATCGCATAGTCAGACGGCCATACGTCCACGGTCCGGCCGTCGAGAGTCGAAGCATGCGTCCTATTAGGGCCGTGCGCGTCGGCTGAAGAACGCAGGCTTGGGCACGTGAGCGTTTCTGCTATCCACGCATCACTGTACAGACGCTTCTTTTTGCCACCCGACGTCACACATCGGTTCTGGAAAACGTCGCGAACGGCGTCACACCAACGATTGGGATCTGGGTACGGGGTCGCCTTCATTCTCAAGAGAATCCAGATATGGGTCAGGTTATGCGCACACGCGTATCGCAGTTGAAAAGGCAGAATCTCTCGTAGTTGAAAGAACGTCACGTCAGGAAAGCCTGTTTCATACCGGAAGCAGTGGCCATCGTCGGTGAGCAGGTAGTCTTCAAAGGCAGTGAAAGATGCCACACGTTCGGACCCACGCCAGCAGGTGAATTTGATGCCAAATGCCTCCATGGTGCCGTGCGACGGCCAGTCCCAGTCCGAACAGGTTCCCTGGCTCAAATCGTGGGCGAAGGCTTGGATGAACTCCGGATCGCTTACAATCGAGACCTTGATGGAATTGATGTACTCAATCTCCTTGGCACTGAACATGCTCCCACCGGAAGGCTCGCGTGGAAGTGAGTACCCATACCCACCAGGTGATCCACCAGAGTAGTCAAGCTCCAAACGAGTACAACTTGAAAGATCGGGAGGCTTGCGGCAACCTGAGGAAGAAACCAACACCAAGGCGACAAGAGAGCAAACACGAATGGGTACTCGCCGCGCCGGTGAGACCTCTACGATGCTCCTCGGATGCCGGTAGATACACCAACGCATTTTCATCTCCGCAATCCATATCGCTTGTCAAGTCAAGAACCATCTTACCCAAGGCAATCGCATCTAAATTGGAACCAGGCTTTTTGGCCCCGAAAACAGCGATCAAGTTGACGCCCACTGGATGATACGGCTGTCGGACTCTCTGCCCAATCTGCGTTTCTGAACGAAGAATCGCGGTCCATCAATTTAGATGCGATTGCCCTGCCATCTTACCAAAGACGAGCGTGGCGCAACAGGGCGTACTTACTCGGAGTCATTCAGAATAGAGGAAGTACTTTCGTCTTGCATCGCCGAAGGTTTTGCACGCGGCAGTCCAAGTCGCCTTGAGCGGTTGCAGGGGCTTATGGGCGATGATGGCTTCGCGGATCGTGGCGGTGCCGCAGAGGCGGTCGAAGTGTTTCTCGCTCCATTTGAAATTGTCGGGGTACGTTCGGGAGAGTTCGTTGACGATCAGGACGCCGGTCCAGAAGGGTTCCAGACGGGTGCGGTCGGTGAGGATGATTTCCACGCCGTGACACGTTTGCTTCTGAAATTTCGAACTGGTAGGAGTGAAGGAGGTGGGCTGAAAGCGCAAGCCCGAGAGGTTCAGGCTGTTCAACTTTGCGGCCAGGGCGTCCGAGTCGACCCAGGGGGCGCCGAATTGGCGGAAGGGCTTGGGTGTGCCCCGGCCTTCGGAGAGGTTGGTCCCCTCCAGCAGGCACAGGCCGGGATAGAGCGTCGCCGTCTCCAAGTCCGGCATGTTGGGCGAGGGCTTGATAAAGCGCAGGCCTGTCTGGTCGAACCACATGCCGCGCCGCCAGCCAGTCAGGGGGACAACCGTCAGGTCGGCCTTGACGCCTTTGGCCAGCCAGCCTTCGCCGTTGATCATCTTGGCCAGCTCGCCCACCGTCAGGCCATAACGAACCGGGATTGGGTACAGGCCAACGAACGTGGCGAACTTCGGTTCGAGGACGGGGCCTTCGAGCTGTACGCCGTTGATCGGATTGGGCCGGTCCAAGACGACGAAACGCTTGCCGTTTTCGGCCGCCGCTTCCATTGCCAGGGACATTGTGTAGAGGTATGTATAGAAGCGGGCGCCCACGTCTTGGATATCGAAGACCAGGACATCCACGTCGGTCAGCATTTGCGGCGTAGGCTTGTTGATCTTACCGTAGAGGCTATGGACCGGCAGACCGGTGACGGGATCGGTCCCATTGGTGATCTGCTTGCCTGCCTCCTCGCTGCCGCGCAGGCCGTGCTCCGGACTGAACAGGGCCACCACGCGCACGCCTTCCATCGCCCGAAACGTATCGACGATGTACTTGCCCTCGCTGTTGTAGGACGTGTGGTTGGCGATGATGCCGAGGCGCTTGCCCTGGAAGAGGTCCCGGTGCGTCCCGAGGTTGTCGAGGCCCGTTCGCACGGCGGCCGAACTCGCGGTGGCGAACCACGTCGTCGCTACGATACAGATCACCTTTGTAGATGTCATGTAACCACTCCGAGAGACTGGTGCAAAGCATGCCCACGTAGGCGCGAGCATGGAACCCAGCTCATCTAATCCTTGGGGACTCGGTCCCCAAACCCCTGAGATTTATCGCCTTTCGCCAATAGCATGAGAGCAAGAAGCGACGCCCCAGGATAGCGGCGTCGCCATGCCACTGGGCCGCTGAGGCGCTCGGGTTGCTTCTCAGCAGAGCCCTATCCTCCTCAACGGCACATCCAAGACTACTCTCCATACCTACGGCCCGCAAGTGGTCACATACAGACCCACGAGGGCAGACTTCGCGGATCTCCCCTGGCATGACCACAAGGACGACGGGCGCACCACCGTATTTCCCCGTTATGCTATTGGTCCAAAGCGGAGAATCTCAGGGGTCCGGGGACGGAGTCCCCGAGGGCCAGCGTCTCCAATCCGGTAGCGGTGCGAGAGACAGACGAGTCGCAATGCGGAGGTGCTGACGCGGTTCCCTCTGCATGCTATAATCCGACTTGACTTTGGACCGTGACGATCACTCTGAAGGAGAAGCCATGAGCTGCACTTTACGAACTACCAGATCGCAACCGTTTCTGTCCGCCCTGCTCTTCCTTGCCCTGCTCCTGGTGAACTCGGTGGAGGCGGCGCAGCCCGACGGGCCGCAGGCGAAACTGACGGCCGTGAAGCCGACGGTCCTGTTGGCCCGGGACAAGGAGGGTCTGGTTCAGGTTATCGAAGCGACGGTCGAGAACGGGGCCCGGCCCCTGCAAGCGAGTCTGGAGGTCAAGATCGGGTCCCTGACTTGGTACGTGCCTCTGAAGGTCGCCAGCGCCGGGAAATCCACGGTCCAGGTTTCTGTACCCGAGGTACGGCAGTCGACGCTCTCGCAATGGACTATCAAAGCCAGCGGAACGATTCTGGATACCCGCCAGATCGACCTGCGGCCGCGCAAGCATTGGACGATCTACTTCGTGCCGATCACCCATCACGATCTGGGGTACACCGATACCATCGAGAACGTGCTGAACCTGTATGCGCGCTTCTACGATGACGTGGTGAGGTTCTGCGACGAGACGAAGGACTGGCCCGCGGAGGCCCAGTACCGCTACACGCTCGAAGGGACCTGGTCGCTCCAGCATTTCGTCGCGAATCGGCCCAAGGAGGCGGTGGACAAGTTCGGCGCGTATGTGAAGCAGGGGCGGATCGAGATCGGGGCGCTGTTCGGCAACGAGATCGACAGCCTCTGCGGGCACGAGGAATTGATCCGCCTGTTGTACCCGTCCTTCCGCTTCAAGCGTCAATACGGCGGGGAGATCTCCGTGGGCTCGATCACCGATCTACCCGGTCTGACCTGGGGCCTGCCGAGCGTTCTGGCGGGCTCGGGCGTCAAGTACTTCTTCGCGGGCCTGCCGACCTATTTCGAGTGGGGCCGCAACGACATCCACACGTTCTGGGACGAAGCCGCCATCCTGCGTCACGGCCGGCCGGATGCCTTCCGCTGGCAGGGGCCGGATGGGCAAAATGTGTTGGTCTATTACCAGGGGACGTATGGGTTTTTCAAACGCGTGATCGGGCCGGACACCTACAAGGAAGTCTACGAGAGCCTGCCGGCCATGCTCGACGAGATGGAGAGCAAAGGCACGCCGTTCGACGTGATGCGGTACATTCACAATGGCGTGGACAATCACCCGCCCGACATGCGGATCAGCCAGGTTGTGCGCGAGTGGAACGAGAAGTGGGCCTATCCGAGGCTCGTCGTGGCGACCAATGCGATGTTCTTCAAGGCCCTGGAGGCGCAGTGCCAGGACGTGCGCACGTTCCGGGGCGAGCTGCCGCACACCGACTATGTCGTGGGGGCCATCTCGACGGCCAAAGAGACCACGATCAATCGCCTGACGCACGACAAGCTGCTGTCAGCAGAGAAGGCGGCGACGATTGCCTCTGTGACGAGCAAATACGCCTATCCGGCCGAGAAGATCTCCCAGGCGTACGACAGTATGCTCCTCTATGACGAGCACACCTGGGGCAAGAGTTATCCGGCCGGGGAGGTCCAGGACTGGGCCTGGAATGAGAAGAGCCACTACGCCTATAAGGCCGCCGGGCTGGCCCAATCCATTCTGACCGACAGCCTCGGCTCGATTGCCGGCAACATCCGGCTCGAACCCAAGCAGCGGCACATCGTGGTCTTTAACCCTCTCGCCTTCGACCGGACCGACATTGTGCGTCTGACCCGGTTCCCGGCGGCCAAGCCCTTCGATCTCATCGACGAAGGGACCGGCCGGCAGGTCCCATACCAAATCGTTGAACTGGATGGCCCGCTCGTCCCCACGCCCTATGCGGCGTACCGCTGGGCACGAGGAGCGTTCGAGAAGCAGGAGTTGTTCGATTTGGTGTTCGTGGCGGAGAACGTGCCTTCGCTGGGCTACAAGACCTACCGGCTCGCGCCGTGCGAGGCCGCGCCGGCGTTCCCAAGCGATCTGCACGTCGCTCAGAACAGTATCGAGAACCGCTTCTTCAAAGTCGCTCTCGATCCGCGTACCGGCGGTATTGCGAGTGTTTATGACAAGGAACTCGCGCGGGAGTTGGTAGACCAGCAGGCGCCCGACAAGCTGAATCAATTCGTCGTGAAGTGGGTCCAAACTGCCAAGCAGGAAGGTCCGGCGGCAGCCGAAATCCACGCCGGACAAAGAGGGCCTATCTGTGCGAGCTTCGTCGCGCGCGGCTCCGGACCGGGGTGCCCGCAGATCGTCCAGGAAGTTGTCCTGTACGCCGGCCTCAAGCGAATCGACCTGTCGAACCGGGTGCTGAAGGACTCGACGCCGCTGCTGGAGATCTACTTCGCGTTCCCGTTCCAGGTGGATGGGCCGAAGTTCCGGTTCGAGGGCTCGAACTCGGTCATCGAGCCGCTGCGGGACCAGTTCCCCGGCTCGAACTCCAACTACTACGCGGTGCAGCATTGGGCGAACGTGTCCAATCCCAACGTGGGTATCACGCTGGCGCCGGTGGAGTCGCATCTGCTGGAATTCGGCGGCTTGTGGCCCTGCTACGTCTCGCAGGCGCATCATGGTGTGACGGCGCCCGATTTTGGGAAGTCCTTTGTCAAGTCCGAGCAACTCACGAAAGGGCACATGTATGCGTTTGTTCTGGACAGCAATTTCCGCACGAATTTCCAGCCGGTGCAGCAGGCGGACATCCTCTTTCGCTACTCCCTGACCAGCAGCGCCGGGCCGAAAGCGAACAGCGAGCATCGCAATTTTGGCTGGTCCGTCCACAACCCGCTGACGGCGGTGCTCGTCAACGGCGGCAAGCAGGGCTCGCAGCCCGGCGCGGCGAGCTTCTGCCGTCTGGACCAGCCCAACGTCCTGCTCGTGACGATCAAGCGGGCGGAAGATGGGCAGGGCCTGATCGTGCGCCTCCTCGAGACCGACGGCACCCCCAAGACGGCAACGCTGACCCTGCCGGATGTGACGATCCAGAAGGCGTGGCTGACGAGCCCAGTGGAAGAGAACCAGGCCCCCTTAACCGCCGCCGAGCACGAGGTAGCCGTGCCCGTCAAGGCTTTCGGCATCGCCACGGTGCGTTTGGAGACGCATTCTCCGTAGCCGTCGTCGGCCTCCGACCTTCCCAGATTCCCAAGAATCGCATGTTTTGGAATTGACCTCGGGCTTCCCTCTTCCTAAAATGCGGCTTCTGTTGCGCCGAATGAGGTTCGTCCTCGATCTGGGCCGCAGGTAGGATCACGCGGTTTGGGCAAGACCCACACTAAGGATGGGGGAGAAGTATTTCTCCTGCCGGCGCGAGCGCTATGTGTCTACGGGCATCCGCCCGGTCCGAAGAGGATGGAAAGGTCCTTCATGCTATTGATTCTTGTGGACAGGTCTGAGAATGGCCGTCGCCAGTTCTGGCCGTTAACATTGAGCCGCCCGATTTGGGAATTGCGGTGCGGCATGACCTCCCTGGCGGAGAAGCTCCAGGCGAAGGTGGGAACGACAGATGTGGCTTATTTTGTGCCCGACTACATGGCGGAGGTCTACCGGGAGAGAACCGAGCGCCCGGTCAATGAGATGTCGGCCTTGGCGGGTCAGGATGTGGTTCTTGTCGATGCCCGCGTCAAGGCGGACGCACTCGATGTTCCCGCGACAGGCCGCAGCGAGGTCGGGGTCGCTGAGGAGGGCGACATCCTGTACGCCCGCATCGGCAAGAATGATGTGAAGAAGCTGGAAGGCACCGACATCGATGCGTTCTTGGCCTCGGCCAAGGCTGTCCTGCCGAACGTTCGGTGCACGCTGCCGACGTGGCAATACACGTGGGACCTGATGCTGGCCAGTCCGCACCAGATCACCACCGATTTCGCTGCCGCCGGGAGGCAGGGGATCGAAGGGACCATCGAGGAGCCCACCGCTCTCCGCGGCAGTAAGAAGGACGTCTATGTCGCCCCGGGTGTCACGATTCATCCCATGGTCGTGATCGACGCCGCGAACGGCCCGGTCTACATCGACGAAGGCGCGGAAATTCATCCCTTCACGCGGATCGAGGGACCGTGCTACATCGGCAAGAAATCGATCCTGCTCGGGGCCAAGTGCCGCGAAGGCAACTCGATCGGGCCGTACTGCCGGATCGGGGGCGAGGTCGAGGAGTCGGTCATCCAGGGGTATTCGAACAAGTATCATGATGGCTTCCTCGGTCATGCCTACGTGGGCGAGTGGGTCAATCTCGGGGCCCTCACGACCAACAGTGACCTCAAGAACGATTACTCGACGGTCTCGGTGATGCTCGACGGCAAGCACTCGATCGACACCGGCTCGACCAAAGTTGGCTCGCTGATCGGCGACCACACGAAGACTTCGATCGGTGTGCTCTTCAACACCGGGTCGGTCGTCGGGGCGATGGCGATCATCATGTCCACGGGCAAACCTCTGCCGAAATTCATCCCGTCGTTCGCCTGGTTTATCGAAGGCGTGGTGACGAAGGGCTTCGGCAGGAAGACCCTGTACGGCACGGCCAATACGGCGATGGGCCGCCGCAAGCACAAGTGGACGCCGGCCCAGGAAGCCATGTGGGACAAGATCTTTGAAATGACCGCGGAGCCTCGGGATGAGGCGGTCAAGAAGGGCCGTCGGGCCATGATGAAATGAGCACGCGTGGCACGCGAGTTTCATAGGTCTTATACGTCCTATAGGTCCTATCTCGCAAGCCCGGCGCCACGCGTGAGATGGATGAAGTAACCCTAAAAACGGGAGGAAAGTACATGGCGACAGTGGAAGAACGCGTCAAAGCGGTGACCGGGAAGATCCTGGGGCTCGATCCTGAGGAGATCCGTCCGGAGAACAGCTTCACCGAGGACCTCGGCGCGGAGAGCGTCCAGTCGATCGAATTGGTGGCGATGTTCGAAGAGGAGTTCGGCATCGAGATGGACGAGGACGCCGCGCTGTCGGTAACGACCGTCGGCGACGCCGTGAAGTTCATCGCGAAGGTGTGCAAAGAGCAGGGCGTGAACGTGGAAGAGTAATACCCGCCGTGCGCGAAGGGGAGTTTCATGAAAATCAGAAGACATCATAACCTGCCGGAAGTGATCCGGCCCAACCTCGTCGAAGACATCTTTCCGTACGATCTGCCCCCGCTGATCCGGTTCCAGGATCCGGCCGTGGAGTACATCGACGGCAAGCCCGTCGAGTTCGACTTCTCCACGGTCAAGGACCGGGATATCGTCATCACCGACACGACCTTCCGCGACGGCCAGCAGTCGCTGCCGCCGTACACGACCGACCAGATGGCGCACATCTACGACCTGCTCGCGCAACTGGGCGGTCCCAACGGCGTGATCCGCCAGACCGAGTTCTTCCTCTATACCAAGAATGACCGCGAGGCGCTCGACAAGTGCCGGGCTCTCGGCCACAAGTACCCCGAGTGCACCGGCTGGATCCGGGCGGTCAAAGGCGACTTCCGCCTGGTCAAAGAGGTCGGCC
>CAYHAJ010000422.1:0-70446 GCA_964354535.1 uncultured Pirellulales bacterium | reverse complement strand
AGCCGCCCTCGCATGAAGCAAAGACAACCTGGAACGATCCCCTCAAGCCGCCGACCGGCGGAGACGCGGAGGGTATGTCGATAACTCCCATCGCCTTATATGGCCGCGCAGGCTCGGGGTATTCGCTTGTTTTGGGGCTAGGTCAACCAGGATAGTCCCGTAGGGACGAGCGACAATAGCCCACCGTTTCAACGGTGGGAGATGTGGGCCCACGCATCCAAAGCCCCGGAGGGGCGACGGAAAGCCTGCCGAACGTGATTCTTTCGTCCCTGGCGGGACTGGTCTGGTGCTCAAGCCCCCGTTACCCAGCGACAAGTCGCTGGGCTATTCTCTTTCGCCCGCCGGGCTAAGGCAGCCGCGAGGATCGCAGGGAAGTTGCCTACTCGCCTCTGGTCACCAAACGACGGGGTCGCCCAGTTTCTCATCCAGGGGCAGGAAACTCCACTGGCCGTCGTTGCCCTTACTGAGCAGGTATATGCCGCCAAACGCACCACTGATGAAGTACGACCTGTCGTCGAGCACGAGAACGTCACTCGGGTCCCAATGCCAGTGAAGGACGACTTTGCCGTTGCTATCCGAAATCTCCTGACGGGTGTTGGTGAAAGAGAGCTCTTGCACCAATTCGGTGCCCTTCAGTCGATAGAGCCCCGCATCGCCGACGAGAAGCAGGGTATCGTCGGGCAGGGCCGTAATGGCGGAAACCGATAGCCCCTGATCCATCTCTTCAGACCCAAAGGGCTCCTCCGTAAATCGGACGGAGTTGTTCATGATAGCAATCGAGTAGCTTCCGTCCCTCGACCGACGGAGCAGCGATTTCCGGTTGTAGCCTTCACCAACACAGGCCCAAAGATCACCAGTCCTCGTTACGCAGTAAGAAAACGAATTCGCCCAGTTAAGTTGACCTGGCTCAATAAGTGCCATATTGTGATCGAGAACGCTCAGGTGCGACTGTTCTCCAAGGGTCAACCACCATAAACGCTTGCGGTTCTCGTGTGTCCCTTCATCTCGCAGGAAGACCATATTCCCATGTAGTTGCGGCGGTGGTCCGGAGCGTGGCAACAGGATGTCTCCGGAATGGACGATCGTCCATTTCCGATCCGCGAGGCGAAAGATCGTCTCGGAGTAAACGGCCAGAAGGGACTGGCCATCCAGGCCGAGGTCAGGAAGCTCATCCTCTTGTGGCAAAGGCAACGTCATGCGGTCCTGACCGTTGACTCCCACCAGGACGGCCTTTCCACTTGTATGGCCAGTGAACCACGCCCTTGCACCGGCAACCACAGCCCCGTAGACATCGTTGACTTCTTCCACGCGAATCCTATGAATCTGGCGGTCCGCCGGATCGAAGTACCACCCTCGGGTGAAAAAGTCATCGCCTGGTTTCATCCGGTGGAGCTTGCGATCGGCTGGATCAAAGTAGAATCCTCGCGCGACGCCGTCATCGTATTCTGGCTTCGGGCGGGCTGTGTGATCCGTTGGGTCAACGTCGAGCCCCGCCGTGATGACGGCTCTGTCCTGTATACGCCCTCGACAGTAGGTAGTAAGGAAGACGCCGCCACGGAAGGGAGACAGGAATCGGGCCCTCAATTCCTTGTCGATCCGATCCGGCATTCGTACGGTGGGAACATCCCGCTTCTCAAATCGCAGCCCCATCATCATGTTCCGCATGGCCGCTTTCGCTTTTTCGGCACGATCCTTTTCCTCCTTCTGGGCTTTCAGCGCGGCATCCCAGTATTCTTTGTATTTCGCCGCACGCTCCTTCAGGCGAAAGTCCTGCCCATGCCGCTTGCACCAGAAAGTGTTGAGGATCACGCCCGACATGTCATCCGGGTGAACGAATCCCAATTCCTGCATGTGCTTTGCCAGCGGTGAGCCTGCCCACAATCCCCAACCATTGCGAATATTCAGGCCCAAGCTGAAATGGTACTGGATCATGTCCTTTTCGGAGGGCATGGCATCGATTTCGGCCAGCGTTCCGGGAGACAACATTCGCTCCAGTGCAGTATGGGCCTCCGCCAAAGTGGTCGGGGCATTCGCCTGCCACCGCTTCAACACCGCCTCGGACTCCGCCAGAGCAGCCGGGATCTTCGGTTGTCCCTGCGGCGGATTATCCTTCTTCGCTTCCAGGGCCGAAACGATAGACAGCGACGCGATGACTACGAGCAATGAGACAATCCGCATGATCTTCCTCCCTCTACGCTATGCGTCATGTGGCCTCCACGGAATACCGGGATCACGCCCGGTGAAGGCGGCCTCGGGGCGATGTCTTCTTCGCTATGGGTACCATGATACCAGGTGACAGGGGCAGGAGCAAAGGGAAACAGCGGGGACTTGGCATGTAAGGTGGGGCTTGCCCCACCAAGAGCCCAACGTCGGAGGAAGCGGTGGGGCAAGCCCCACCCTACACCTGCCACCCGCCGTCTTGGGGTAACCGGGGTAGTAGCATGGGCGTCTCGCCCATGAGTCGCAGGGCCATCTTGGCCCTGCCTTCACGGGCGCTCGCGCCCGTTGATACACACGGGCAAGATGCCCGTGCTACGCTTTCTCGGGCGGTTGGTCCGTGGCGTGCAGGTGCTTTTGCGTGCGCAGGTTCAGCTCGTCGAGTTGCTTTTGATCGACCTCGCTGGGAGCGCCCGTCATGAGACACTGGCCCTTCTGGGTCTTGGGGAAGGCGATCACGTCGCGGATGTTGTCGGTGCCGGTCAGGAGCATCGTGAGCCGGTCCAGGCCGAAAGCGATACCGCCGTGCGGCGGGGTGCCGTAGTCCAGGGCCCGCAGGAAGAAGCCGAAGCGCGACTGGGCCTGCTCGCGCGTGATCTTGAGCAGGTCGAAGACCTTCTGCTGGATCTCAGGCCGGTGAATACGAATGCTGCCGCCGCCGATCTCGTTGCCGTTGAGGACGATATCGTAGGCCTGGGCCCGGATATGCAGCGGGTCGGTCTCCAGCTTGAGCAGGTCCTCGGGCACCGGCGCCGTGAACGGATGGTGCACGGAGTCGCAGCGTTTCTCTTCCTCGTTCCACTCGAACATCGGGAAATCGACGACCCAGACGAATTCGAACCGGCTGGGATCGTAGAGCTTCAGGTCCCGGCCGAGCCGGCTGCGCAGCGGCGCCAGGGCTTTATTGGCCTGGGCTTCCTTGTCGGCGACGAGCAGGATGACGTCGCCGTCCTTGGCCTCGAAACGTTGCACCAACTGCTTCTGCTGCTCGGGGGTGAAGAACTTGCCAAGGCCGCCGATGAAAGTCGGCGTCTCGCCTTCCATCTTGACCTTGCCCCAGGACAGGCCCTTGGCCCCGTAGTCCATCACCAGTCCGGTGAGCGATTTTTCGATGTCGGCCCGGGAGATCATGTCCCCGGCCGGCGCGCACAGACCTTTGACGACCCCGCCGGCGGCGACCGTCGAGGTGAAGACCTTGAACGTGCTCTGCTGGGCGAGATCGGAGATATCCTTGAGCTTCATGCCGAACCGCAGGTCCGGGCGGTCGATGCCGTAATCCGCCACCGCCTCCGCGTACTGCATGCGGCGAATCGGCAGTTGCACTTCAACCCCGAGAATCTCCTTCCAGATCCGTGCAACCAATCTTTCGCTGACGGTGATGACGTCGTCGCTGTTGACAAAGCTCATCTCCACGTCGATCTGCGTGAATTCCGCCTGCCGGTCGGCGCGCGGGTCCTCGTCACGGAAGCAGCGGACAATCTGAAAGTACTTTTCCATGCCGCTCATCATCAGGATCTGCTTGAAGAGCTGCGGCGATTGCGGCAGGGCGTAGAACGTGTTCTTGACCAGCCGGCTGGGCACGAGGAAGTCCCGCGCCCCTTCAGGCGTGCTCTTGCCGAGCATGGGGGTCTCGATCTCCCAGAAGCCGTTTTCATCGTAGTACTTGCGGACGAGAGTCGTGACCCGGTGGCGGGTCCGGAGCCGCTGCTGCATCTCCGGCCGGCGCAGGTCGATGTAGCGGTAAATGAGCCGGGTCTCTTCATTGGTCTTGCTCTCGCCATCGGTCTCGAAGGGCGGGGTCCTGGCCATATTGAGGACATCGAACTGGTCGACGATCACTTCGATCTGCCCGGTAGCCAGCTTGGGGTTCTCCAAGCCTTCGCCTCGATGGCGGACGGTGCCGCTGGCGATGACGACCCACTCGCAGCGGACCGTCCGGGCCAGCCGGTGCGCCTCCGGCCGGACCTCCGGGTCGAACACCAACTGCGTCAGCCCCTCCCGGTCGCGCAGATCGAAGAAGACCAGGTTCCCGTGGTCCCGGTACGACTGGACCCAACCGGCCAATACCACCTTCTTGCCGGCATCTTCCAGCCGGAGTTCACCGCAATTGTGCGTTCGTTTCAGCATAGTAGTCTTTCGAGAGTGTGAGGATCACCAGCCAAGAAAAACGAGAACTATTACGATAGTCGAACGGCTTCGGATCGTCAACGTGCTATTCCTAATACTTCGGTTCAGGCGAAGCTACACGAGCTTGCCCGGCCGACACTACTCGGCTGCTTCGCCCATCGCCTCCACTGCTCGTTCGGTGGGGGCGACGGGACCCCAAACGCGAAAGGTCGCGTTTGGGAGCCCGATGCATGCGTCGCCCCTACAGCTCCAAACGCCGGGTGGCAGCGGCAAGCGGAGTCTTCGGAGCTTGCCGATGGTGTCCATGTGTATCCACGAGCCATCGGCAAGCTGGCACTTGCCGCTGCCACCCCGCCGCCCCTACAGCTCCAAACGGCTCCGCCGCTCGTCGTCCGCTGGTGGCGAGGTTCTTTCAATCTGTTCGTGAGGGCGAATGATTATCGGAATTATACCTTTGGCAAAGCATAAAGGAAAGGAGCGGACCATGAATCCTTTTAAGTGGTTAGTAAAGCGTCTCTGGGCTGTCTCTCCGGTAGGTGTTCGTCGTCCCGATCAGGAGGGATTCGTTTCTATTGAGATAATCCCACGCGAAGTCGCAAATATTGTAGTCCACACAGAGGCCCAAGCCGATAGTCGCGCTGGGATAGATGATGCCTGCGGCTACGAGACCCTGGACGACGCCATCCGTGACGCGGAGGCAATTGGTTTTCGTTTGCTTGGCTATGTAGAACCGGAGAATCTGCTTTTCACCTTCAGTGAGTGTACGGAGGTACTGCGGCGCTTTCTTTACCGCTTTCTTATCAAGAACCGCGTTCCATATTCGCCGGACGACCTGTTCGCCCCAATAAGCAAGGCACAGTGCGATGCTTATAATAAAAGACACGCCAAGCCACGGGCGCTCATCTTGTGCAAGGTTAGAGACGCCAAGGTATTTCAGAGCCCAATCTGGGCCGAACAGAAGAAAGGCGGTGAATGCGGCGATTGCTATGAGGTATCGTGGGGCGAGATCCAGAAACTTCAAGAGCATATTAAAGACACCGTCCCACATGACGTTCCCCCTTCCCGCCCGTAGCGCCATCAACAGCGATTCGGTGCGGCCTACTCTCTTGCCCGTTTGGTTCCGACGAACAGGTCAACCACACCGTCGGCACTGCCTAAATCGCGCGTCCCCGACGAGAAGCCTATCTTTGCCAAGGCATCCCGAAGAGGTTGTAGACTAGCAGGCGGAGGGCTATTAGGCGGCACGTCGAACACCAAATCTTCTGTTGGGTGCGGCTTGGCGTGATTTATCGCGACTGACTCATGTCCCTGGACATACCAGTGGGCTTTCTTCATCGTGGCAACGATCTGATCCGCGAACGCTTGCGCCTCCCCGTCTTGTTCTGCATAATGTACCCGTATGGTCCCTGTTGGTGCATCATTGATGAGAGATAAGAGTGTCGCCTCTTGTTCCTCTGTAAAATGACGCGCCTGTATGCGGTCTCGGACCTCACGAAAGCTTTGCTGGGTGTCCGCTGCCTGTAGTTGGGCCGTGGCTATCTTGGAATCTGACTCTCGCTTCTCCCTTTGTCGTTCTAGTTTGTTTAGGGTGCTCTCTCGTAAACTAAAGAGAACAATTAGAACGCCAAAGGTGGCCCCGGCACACCTACTTATCCAGTTCAACAAAGAGACAATATGTAAGGAATCCCACCATGCCCACATATATGCTGCCTATTGAATCCGTAGTAGTTTTAGTGGGGCTTGCTTTTGCGATCGGCTTTAGTTTCGGTGTATCGCGGCGCAATGGCAAGAAAAAACCGTGACCTTTGGAGGGTCTATTTCATCCCGCCTGATTTGCACCGCCTCGCCTCTCGTAGCAGGACCGTTCTTGCCCATGAGGACATGTCAAGACTGGATGCTTTGGCTGCCTCCGTGAATGCCTTGTGTTCATCTTCCAGTAGTCGAAGCTGGAATAGCTTTGTACGTCTATCCTGATTGGACTTCCTTGGTCGTGCCATGCCCCAAGTGTAACGGGGAAAATGGGATAGTCAAGATTTTTTTGTAATTTTCATAAAATTACACTTGACTGTCATGTTTTTGTCGTTACAATAACAGTAGAGCAGTAAGGGGATGAAAACATGAAGTACGTACCACCGAAGTTCACGAAGCTGTCTGACATGGCTGCCATCGACGTGGGCCGCTTGACGGAGGATGACGCCCGCACGATCTTGGAGTCGATTCGTTGGCCGAAGGGTCCAGTCTGTCCGCACTGTGAAAGCCAGAATGTGACGCGACTTCAACCCAAGTCCGAGAAGGTGCGGGACGGCGTATTCCAGTGCAATGATTGCCGGGGACAATTCACGGTTATCCTTGGCACGGTCATGCAGGGGTCACACATTACCTTGCGCCAATGGGTCCAAGCGTTCTACTCTATGTGCTCACACAAAAAGGGCGTATCGGCTCTCCAGCTTCAACGGAATCTGGGCCTGCACACCTACAAGGCCGCATGGCACCTTGCCCACCGTATCCGGCTGGCGATGAAGGAAGACCCCGTTGCCAGCAAGCTCGAAGGCACAGTTGAGGTCGATGAAGCCTATATCGGCGGCAAGCCCCGTCCGGGCAAGCGCGACGAGAACGGAGAATTGATCGTGAACAAACGGGGCCGGGGAACCAAGAAAGTCCCGGTCGTGGCCCTGATAGAGCGTGACGGACGGGCGCGTACGCGAGTCGTGGAACATGTAACCGCCGACAACCTAAAGACGGCGATCCGAGAAAACGTCGAATCCACGGCCACCATCAACACGGATGACTTGAACCTATATCAGGGGATCGGCCCGGAATTCGCCGGGGGCCATCAAACCGTCAACCACAGTCAAGGGGAGTACGCTCGCGGGGACGTTTGCACGAACACGGCCGAGTCCTTCTTCGCCCTACTGAAGCGTGGCGTGCATGGGACGTTCCATCATATCTCAAAAAAGCACCTTCACCGCTACTGCGACGAGTTCTCTTTCCGTTGGGATGAACGGAAAGTGACGGACGGGCAAAGAGCCGTGGCGGCAATTAAAGGGGCCGAAGGAAAGCGGCTTGCCTATAAGAAGCCTGCTTTGCCAAAGGTATAATTCCGATGATTATTCGCCCCTACGGCGCCACCGCCGCCATGTCGTGCGTCTGGCGATTCTACGCACCACGGCAGGGTAGCCGCAGTATTACTCCCGGCCTATCGCCACAGAGTCATGGCTGGGTTGGGCCGAATGTATTCCGTTTTTCCAGATTCTGTTTGACAGACGGTGCACTAAATGATAGTACACTATGTCAATAGGAATGATTGTAATTGCTCGCCTTGGCTCGAAGAGAGACGCGGGCATGCTTCGATGACCTCAAGAACGCAGCAATAGACAAAGGAGCATCTTCCATGACCAAAAGCAACCGAAAACTGGCAGTAGAAACCTTGGCCCTTCATGGCGGGCAAGAACCCGATCCAACGACGGGCGCCCGGGCCGTCCCCATCTACCAGACCACCTCGTACCAGTTCAGGAATACCGAGCACGCCGCCAACCTCTTCGCCTTGAAGGAATTCGGTAACATCTACACGCGGATCATGAATCCAACCAACGATGTGCTGGAAAAGCGTATCGCCGCGCTGGACGGCGGCGTGGGCGCGCTGGCGGTTTCCAGCGGCCAAGCGGCCACCACGCTGGCGATTCTGAACATCGCCCAAGTCGGCGACGAGATCGTCTCGGCGGATAACCTGTACGGCGGGACGTATAACCTGTTTCATTACACGCTGCCCAAGCTTGGAGTCACGGTCCAATTCGCCAAGTCCAACGACTTGGGCGCGCTGCAAAAGGCCATCACGCCCCGCACCAAAGCGATTTATGCCGAATCGATCGGCAACCCGAAGCTGGACGTGGCGGACTTGGAGGGCATCGCCGGGGTGGCTCACAAGAACGGCATCCCGTTCATTCTCGACAACACCGTTTCACCGTATCTGCTGCGTCCCATGGATTTCGGGGTCGATGTCGTGGTGTACTCGGCCACCAAATTCATCGGCGGTCATGGCACCTCTATTGGCGGCCTCATTGTGGACGCGGGGAAATTCGACTGGACCAACGGGAAATTCCCCCTGATTGCCGCGCCGGACCCGAGTTACCACGGCCTGAACTTTGTGGAGGCCCTCCAGCCGCTCGGGAACATCGCGTACATCATCAAGGCCCGCGTGACGCTGCTGCGCGACCTCGGGACGGCCCTGTCGCCCTTCAACGCGTTTCTCTTTCTGCAGGGCCTCGAAACGCTGCACCTGCGCATGCCCCGGCACTCGGAGAACGCCCTGGCGGTCGCCCGCCACCTGGAGAAGCATGCGAAGGTCTCCTGGGTCAACTACCCCGGCCTGGACTCCAGTCCGGAGAAAGCGCGGGTCCGCAAGTACCTGCCCCAAGGCGCGGGAGCGATCCTGGGATTCGGCGTCAAGGGTGGTCTGGAGGCGGGGCGGCGGTTCATCGACTCGCTCGATCTGGTTTCGCATCTGGCCAATGTGGGCGACGCCAAGACCCTGGCTATCCACCCGGCGAGCACGACCCATCAGCAACTGTCGGCCGCGGAACAGTTGGCCACCGGCGTAACGCCGGACTTCGTCCGCCTGTCGGTTGGCATCGAAAACATTGACGACATCATCGCGGACATTGAGCAAGCCTTGGACAAGGCATAATCGTTTATGTTTGACTTGGGAAGGAACAACGCGGGGTATCACGGCCAAATTTGTTTGACCGTGCTTGTTGGGAGGCGTTCCGTAGCCCGGGAAGACACGCTCAATTCCTGCCTCCGCAGGAATGACGTCACCCCCCGCGTAGGCGGGGGGTTCGCTTGGGCGTGGCACCCAGGCTCCTTTCAAGGCAAGACCTATGTGACAAGGAAGGGATAGTCACAAGATGAGCAGAATCTTTCATGATATCACCGAGACGATCGGCAATACGCCGCTGGTGCGGCTCAATAAGATCGCCAATGGAGCCGGTGCCACGGTGCTGGCCAAACTGGAGTCCTTTAACCCTCTTTCCAGCTTGAAGGACCGCATCGGCCTGGCGATGATCGAAGACGCCGAGAAGCGGGGCGTATTGCACCCGGATTCCGTGATCATCGAGCCGACCAGCGGCAATACCGGGATCGCCCTGGCGTTCGTGGCCGCGGCCAAGGGCTACCGGCTGATCCTCACCATGCCGGAGACCATGAGCATCGAGCGCCGCCAGCTCTTGCAGATTCTCGGCGCGGAGCTGGTTCTCACGCCCGGCACAGAAGGCATGAAAGGAGCCGTCAAGAAAGCGGAAGAGCTTGTCAGCAGCGTGCCCAACGCCGTTCTTCTGCAGCAGTTTGTCAACCCGGCCAATCCCGAAATCCACCGTACGACGACCGCGGAAGAAATCTGGAACGACACCGACGGTAAGGTGGATATCGTGGTCGCCGGAGTCGGCACCGGCGGCACGATCACCGGAGTCGCGGAGGTCATCAAGAAGAGGAAGAAGACTTTTCGCGCCATCGCCGTGGAGCCGGAGGGCTCGCCCGTCTTGTCCGGGGGCCAGCCGGGATCTCACAAAATCCAGGGGATCGGCGCCGGCTTCGTCCCCCAGGTGCTCAACACTCGGATCGTCGATGAGGTGATCCGGGTCCGGGATGAGGATGCCGGCCATTCCGCCCGGAAACTGGCGAAGCTCGAAGGGATTCTCGTCGGCATCTCCAGCGGCGCCGCCTGTTGGGCCGCACTGGAGGTGGCGAAAAGACCGGAAAACAAGGGCAAGCTGATCGTGGTGATTCTCCCCGACACGGGGGAGCGCTACCTTTCCACCTGGTTGTTCAAAGGCGTGTAGTCTGCGCCCGCGTGCGGGCAGGGGAAGAGGCAGGTCCGAGGAAGGCAAGCAGCAACTCCTCCCGGCCCGAAATATAAAAGCCCGCACGCCTGTGCAACGTGCGGGCTTTTGGTTGGAGGCCCTGTGGATGGCTTTGTCACTGCCACCGGCGAAGGCGCCAGGGCAGCCGTCTCAAAAGGAGAGGCGTTAGTTTGGAATGCAAGCCGGATCCAAGGGTAGGGTTTGACGAGTTGAGATTTGCGATTTTCGATTTGAAGGCCCGACGCTCAAGGCTTGTCCCCCAGGCGCGAGCGACACCAAATAGGGAATCGTCAATCGTCAGTAGTGAATCTTTGCCTCTGCTCAAGGTCTTTTCTTTTCAAAGTGCCCGGTCGAGACGCCGCCGTGCGGCAGATAAACCTTCAGGCCAGTCCAACAACCCAACTCTCATTTCTTTCCTTTGGCCTGAGAGACACTCTATGGGATATGGCTGCAAGTGACCAGTCCGGAAAATCCTGAATTGTGCGACCTTGTCAGCAGATTTTCGCCGACCGCGCGGCATATGTCACGACCCCGTCTCCAGGCACCGGCAGAGCGGGGAAATGACCCCTTCCGCCCCGAAGGACACGGCCGACACCCAGGAATGATGCAGGGCAGGTCACGTCCGCCGACGGCCTTCCATGAGCACGGCGGATCGTAGACGCAGCTCCCCGGTGGTCAGGTGCATGCTTACGTTAACATCTTGTCAGATCGGGATTTACGGCCCAATGTCACGCGGAGGCGATGGGATGCACAAGCCGGTACCTCCCTCGGGCAACGGCGCAGGGCGGACCGACTCGGGGCCGGATCGGGCCCCGATTTCCGGAGTCATTCTGTTTGGAATAGGTAAAGGGAAGACGGGGAGGCGAGACGGTCAAAGGCCGGCGGGGCGCAGGCCGCCGGGAGAGGGTTGATAAGCAATTCCCTTAAGAAGGCGCGAAACACAGGACCGGGGACGGAGAGCAGAGGACGCGGCCGTTATCCGCTCTCTGTCATCCGTCCTCGGTCTTGCCTCGGCGCTCAGGCCTCCTGCTCCTGTTTCTCCTGCTTCTCCTCGCCCGGCTCTTCCTCGACCTGCTCGGGGACCACCACCACGCGGACGGTCGCCGTCAAATCGTCGGCAAACCGAAGGGTCACTTCGTGGGTGCCGAGTTGTTTGATGTGCTCGGGCAGCTTGACGATCTCGTCGGCCACCTCGAAGCCCTGGGACCGCAGATTGGCGGCGATCAAAGCCTCCGTGATCGAGCCGAACAGCACACCCTGCTCGTTGGCACGAGCGGCCAGCACGGCCTCGGCGCCGTTGACCGCCTCGACGGCCTTCTCCATCCGCCGGCGCTCCCGCAGCCGCTGCTCAGCCCGCTTGGCCTTCTCCTTCGCCAGGGCCCGGATGTTGCCCTGGGTCGCCACCTTGGCCAGACCCTGCGGCAGAAGGTAATTCCGGGCATAGCCCGTGTTGACTTCGACGATATCGCCGAGCCACCCCAGTTTCTTGATATCTTCACACAGCAATACTTTCATGGTCCTTACCCCTTGGGAAGTTATGATTTACGATTTATGATTTTTGATTTGAAGAGAGGACGCTCGGGACGGATCTCACCGCCGCGCGACCTCACCTCATAAATCAAGAATCATCAACCATAAATCCGCTTTACGTCGAATAAGGCAGCAGCGCCATGAACCGGCCCCGCTTGATCGCCGCTTTGGCTTTCCGCTGGCAACCGGCGCAATTGCCGCTGCGCTTGCGGGAGTAAATCTTGCCGCGATTCGTCAGCAGCTTCTGCAGGGTATCGATATCCTTGTAATCGATGTACTTGATCCCACCCCGGCAGAACCGGCACTGCGTCTGGTCGCGGGCACCGGCAAATCCCGGCCTTCTTCGGGTCGTTCGTTGCGTTCGTTGCGTTCGTTGCATCTTTGGTCGAAATGCCATAACTCTTACCTCATATTCTCGTTCGAAGTTTCAAGTTTGAAGTGTGAAGTCTTCCTGCTTCTTCCAACTTCAAACTTCCAACTGGAAACTAAAATGGTATATCCGAATCGGGGATCGGCTCATTGGGGCGTCCCCGTGCGGGCGGTCCCGACTCCTCGAATCCCTGCTCGGGCACATCTGCGCCCGGACCGGGGCCGGGGCCGGGGCCTGAGCCCCCGCCGGTGCCCGGCATGAACTGGACGTTGTCTACGGTGACCCTGTGCTTGCTCTTCTTCGAGCCATCCTGAGCCGTCCAGGTGTCGAACGTCAGGCGGCCTTCCACGAAGATCAGCCGGCCTTTGCGCATGTACTTGTTGATGTTCTCGGCCATCCGGCCGAAGGCGCGGCAGTCCACAAAACACGTCTCTTCCCGCGGACTTCCGTCCGGACCGGTCCATTTGCGATTCGTCGCCAGGCCAAAATCGACCACCGCGGTCTGATTGGGCGTGTACGAGAGCTGGGGATCACGCGTCAGATTCCCCAGCAGCAGAACTTTGTTGTAACTTGCCATATCCTAACTCAGTGCCTGTCGCGTACCGTGCGACGTGCTTCTCTGGTAGAGGGAGCCAGCCCCACTCTACGGTCCGCTTTACCGGGTCTGCCCCGGTCTACCGCTCCCGGTAACTGCCACGGGCGCCGCCCGCGTCGGCGTCAAAGCCGCCGCCCATCGGATCGTACTCGCGCCGCTCCCGACGCGGCTCGCGGTCTTCCCGCTCGGGGAACCCTTCGGGCTCCACCCGGGGCTGACCCTTGATATCCGCCTCGATCAGCCCCGGCGGCCGCTTCTCGGTCCCGAGAATCAGAACGCGCATGATCTTTTCCGACAGCAGCACGTCCTTCTCGATCCCCGCGATGCGCCGGCCGTCGGCCTTGAAGTAGGCCAGGATGTACGTTCCGCGTGTCTTGTGGTCGATGTCGTAGGCGAGCTTGCGTTCGCCCCATTTCCGGATCGCGACGACCTCCGCGTCCGCTCGCTTGAGGATGTTGTCGACCACGGCCAGCGTCCCTTCCCAATCGGCGGTCGCCAGGGCCGAATCCACCAGAAACATCCCTTCATACAATCGCTTGGCAGCCATTTCTGAACCTATTACCTCCCGAGGATGAGTAAAACCTTCACGTCAATCGATTGAATTCGTTCATCGTTTTGTCGACACCGAAGTCGAGCCAGCACAGCACCGCCTCCCGCGCCCGCAGGATCGCCGCATTCAGCAGCGGCTTCTCCCCGGACGGCGGCCGGCCCAGCACGTGCTCGACCGCCTGCTCGCCCCCACGCGCCCCGATCCCGACGCGGCAGCGGGCGAATTGGTCCGTCCCGAGCTTCTCGATGATGTCGGCCAAGCCGTTGTGCCCGCCCGCCGAGCCGCTCGCCCGCACGCGCATCGCCCCGACTTCGAGGGCCATGTCGTCGACGACCACCAGCAGGTCGCGCAGGTCCAGCTTGTAGAACCCGACGGCCGTGGCCACCGACTGACCGCTGCGATTCATGAACGTCTGCGGCTTCATCAGGATCACCTTCTTGCCCCCGTGGCGTCCTTCGCCGAGCCGGGCGCTGAACTTCCGCTGCTTGACCGCAATCCCGAGGGCCTCTTCGAGGGCCGCGATCACCTTGAATCCCAGGTTATGCCGGGTCTCGGCGTATTCGGAGCCGGGATTGCCCAGACCAACAACCAGCCTGACCTCAGCCATGGGGTTCTCAAACGCACTACGACTCCGCTGCTTCGCCTTCTTCCGCCTTCGGCTCGCGGGCGCTGATGACTTCCGGCGCCACCGGCGTCTCCGCCACCACCTGCTCGGTGGTCTTGGCCTCCTGGAGCACGCGGCAGGTCGTCACGATCAGATCCGGCAGGGTGATCAGCTTGACGCCTTCCGGCAGCTTGACGTCGCGGGCATAGATGGATTGGCCCACATCGAGATCCTTCACCGACACGACGATCGCCTTCGGAATATCGATGGCCAGGCACTCCACTTCCAGGTGGTCCATGTGCGATTCGAGCACGCCGCCTTCCTGGGTCCCTTTGGGCACGCCCTTGAGCTCCAGCGTCACGTCCATCTTGATCCTCTCGGTCACGTCCACGCGCATCAGGTCGGCGTGGATGATCGTGCGGCCGAGGTGATCGTACTGCAGATCCTTGATAATCATCTTCTCCGTGTTCCCGGAGACCGCGACTTCCAGCAGGCGATGGCCATGACGAAGGCCCTCGACAAAATCGTGGGCGTTCAGCGAGATGGCGATGGGTTCCTGCTTGTGCCCGTACACGATGGCCGGGATCCGGCCCTTTCGGCGAACCGCGGCGGCCCCGGTGGAGCCGATACGTTCCCGCAGCTCCGCCTGCAATGACAACGCTTCAATCATAATTATCCTTCCTGTAGGGTGGGGCTTGCCCCACCGCTCCAACTACGAAGGTCGTTCCTGGTGGGGCAAGCCCCACCCTACGCACTTCCAACTGGTCTTCTACCACACTTCCTGCCCGAACAGGGCGCTGACGGATTCATCCCGGTGAATCCGCTTGATCGCCTCGCCGAGCATGACCGCGACGCTGAGAACTTTGATCTTCTTGATTTGCTTGGCCTCTTCCGTCAGCGGGATCGTGTTGGTCACGACGATCTCATCGATAGGGGCCTTGGAGATCCGCTCCAGGGCCGGCGGGGCGAACACGCCATGCGTAACCCCCACGTAGACCTTTTTGGCCCCGCGCTGTTTGACCAGCTCGGCCGCCGTGCAGATCGTGCCGGCGGTCGCGATGATGTCGTCGCACATCAGGACGTTGCAGCCCTCGACCGAGCCGATCAGCTCGCCCGCCAGGACCTCCGAGCCGCTGATCCGCTTCTTGTGGACAATCGCCAGATCGCCGTTCAGATGCCCGGCATACCGGGCCGCCGTCTTGAGGTTGCCCACGTCCGGCGAGACCACCGACAGGTCCGGAATCTTCTTGTCCCTAAAGTGCCGGCTCAGCACCAGCTCCCCGGTCAGATGATCCACCGGGATATCGAAGAACCCCTGCAATTGATGCGCGTGCAGGTCGATCGCGAGGACCCGGTCGGCCCCGGCGGTCGTAATGAGATTGGCCACCAGCTTGGCCGTGATGGGCACGCGGCCCTCGTCCTTGCGGTCCTGACGAGCGTACCCGAAGTAGGGCATCACCGCCGTGATCCGCTTGGCGCTGGCCCGGCGCAGGCAATCCAGATAGATCAGCAGCTCCATCAGGTGCTCATCTTGCGGCCGGCACGTGGACTGGACGACGAAGCAGTCCCGGCCCCGGACATCGTCCTCGATCCGGATCAGCTTCTCGCCATCCGGGAACGTGCTGATCTTCGCGCCCCCGATCGGCAGTCCCAGGTACTTGCAGACCTCCACGGCCAGTTCCGGATTACTGCTCCCGGAGAAAATCTTCAGATTGTCATTCAGAAACATCCCAGCCCCTTCGAATTATCATTTATGAATTATGATTTGGTCTGCCGGAGGTCGGACCAGTCCGCCTCGTCGACCCTCTAACTCATCATTCATAATTCATAAATCATAAATCATAATTCCAAACCGCTCCTATGACCCTGATTTCTCATTGATGTCCTTGACGTTCTGCTGCGAGACGACGGTACCCGCGCCAACGTTCGCTCCGGCCGGCAACACCAGCGGGGCGATCAAAACGGCGCCGGAGCCGATATAGCAGTCATCGCCCACGGTGGTCCGATTCACGTTCTCGCCGTCGAAATTGGCCGTGATCGACCCGGCCCCGACGTTGACGTGGCGTCCGATCGCCGCGTCGCCCAGATAACTGTGATGCCGCGCCCGGACCCCATCGGCCAGCGTCGTGTTCTTGAGCTCCGTGAACACGCCCAGCACGACGTCATCGCCGATGACGGTGCCATGCCGCAGATAGGCGAACGGCCCGATCCGGCAGTCGCGGCCGATTTTGACCTCGCCATGAATATAGACGAACGGCTCGATCACGGTGTCCTGCCCAATTTTCGCCCGGGCATCGATCCACGTGTTGTCCGGGTCCACGATCGTTACGCCGTGCTCCATCAGCTCCTGTTGGATGCGGTGCTGCATGATCTTGCTGGCCACGCTCAACTGGGCCCGGCTGTTGACGCCGACTGCCTCCTCCGGCAGGACCGCTGTGACGGCTACCACCTTATGGCCGCTGGCAATGATGACGGCCAGGGCGTCCGTCAGGTAGTACTCCCCCTTGACGTTATCCGGCTTGACCTTCTCCAACGCCCCGAACAGGACCTGATTGTTGAACAAATAGTAGCTCGGATTGACCTCTCGCACGGCCCGCTGCGCCGGCGTGCAGTCGCTATCCTCGACGATGCCCTGGATATTGCCATAGGCATCGCGTACGATCCGTCCGTAACCGGTGGGGTCATCGAGGACCGCCGTGGCCAACGTCGCCGCCGAGTGCTCGGCCTCGTGTTTCTCGATCAGGGTCTTGAGCGTCTTGGCCCGGATCAAGGGACCATCGCCGCAGAGCACGAGCGTTTGGCCTTCAAAGCCGCTCAGATACTCCTTGCAGCACATGACCGCATGGGCCGTTCCCATTTGTTGGGGCTGTTGCACCCAGACGATGTCCGCCGACTCCTCCTCGAACCGCTCCTCGACCTGATCGGCCCCGAAGCCCACTACGACGTAAATCTTGTCTACGCCAACAGTTCGGCACGCATCGAGGACATACGCCAGCATCGGCCGGCCGGTCACCTCGTGCAGCACCTTCGGCATGTGGGTGTTCATCCGACTGCTCACCCCAGCCGCCAGCAAAATCGCCACTCGATCCGCCATGACAGGGCCCCGAAATTTATGATTTTCGATTTATGATTTATGATTTGAAGAGGGGGACGCCCAACTTGTCGCAAAGGGCTCAAATAGCCACAAATCATAATTCATAAATCATCATTCATAATTCCAAACATCTACCCGGCCAGGACTCGAACCTGGAATAGGAGGACCAAAACCTCCTGTGTTGCCGATTACACCACCGGGTATCGAAATTTTTGATTTTCGATTTTCGATTCATGATTTGAAGAAGAATCGACCGAGCCCGCTCTTAACCCCGAGCGCCCCAAATCATAAATCATCAATGATAAATCATGAATCCAGACCGTTGTCACGGAGACCGCCCGAAGGCGGCCTGGTAGGACCTTGTCGGAGGCTTGAGTCAGCCATGCCGTGATCCTGCTGACCCCTGTAGATTTATGAATTGTGATTTTTGATTGATAATTTGGCACCAAGGGCCTGTCCTGACCCGAGCGATGCCAAATCATAAATCGTCAATTATAAATCATAAATCCTAACGTCTACCCCGTGCGACAAAGGTAGTCCTAACGGCAGAACTATACCCCCTTCGGGGGCCGCCGTCAACTATTTTGCACCGGAGGAGCAAAATAGTTCAGAACTCGCTCATAATTTGATATGTGTTCAGCTTGACAGGCGGTGCTTTGGGTGGCACGGCCAAACTCGTTTGACCGTGCTTCTATGGAGATATTCGGTGTCCTGGAAGACACGCTCAATTCCTGCCTCCGCAGGAATGACGTCATCCCCCGCGTAGGCGGGGGATGCGCTTGGGCGTGCCACCCGGCTCGATCGAGAGCTTCAGCCAAACACCGCACGCGTCTGAGGCGATACCCGCCCATCCTATTTGGCGGCGCCTTCCAGCGGCTTATCGCTCATCTCCAGCTTGACCGTGGTGTCGAAGACGACCGGAATCGCCATCATCGGCACCCCTTGGCCGGAATCGCCCACCTTGATCTCGCCCTTGAGCTGCTGGCTTGCCTGCGCCAGGCGGATCAGGCCGGTAGCCTCTTCCATCTGCATCGTGCCGTCCTGCGTGCCAGCCAGATCGAATCCCATCTTCATTCCGCTCATTTCCATGGGCTTATTGGGATTGGACCGTATGGAACTGGTCGCCGTAATGGTCGCCACGCCGGCCTCCCGCTTCTGCAGCGTCCACTTGTTCTCCAGGGTCAGTTCGAACGCGGGCGAAACGGTCCTTTTCTTGCTCCAAGACTGGCCCACGTCGACCGGCTGATCGGGATAGACGCCCATCGCGCTCTCGATCATCTCTTTGATCCCCTTCTTGTCGAGGTAGGGGGTCAGGGCGTTCATCGACGGATCGGCAGCGGCGTCGGCCGGCAGCTTCTTGAGAATGGCCGCCCGCATCTCTTCGACGCCGTTGACATCCAGGACCTCGCCCTTGGGACTGAGCTTGACGACGTAGCTTTGGCCCAGCAGGGCGGCAAACGCTTCGGCTCCGGCGGGCGGCGTCGGCTGCTTCGCGGAGTCGTAATCGAGATTACCCATCGGGCCGGTTCGTTTGGACATCGCCCAGTTGAAGGTGTAGCGAATCCGCATATTCCCCTGGCCCTCTACGTCCAGAACGTCCAGCTTTGAGCCCATTCCCATGTTCTGGTCGATCACCTGCTGCATGTTCATGACGGTCTGGGTCATGTGCTGATCCACCGTCATCTTTTCGTAGTACGTCTTGCCCTTGCCCAGCTTCAACTGCAACGAAACGGCGGCAACACTCGTGTTGCACAGCGCCATGGATGTGATCCCGGCCACGGCGAACCAGAACAGTCTGAACCCTCGCTTTTCCATAACCTCAACACCTCCTTGAAAAGACGACACCCAATCCGACCGAAAAAGAACGTGCCCAACGGCTTACATACCGTGGCGGCGATTCTATACGGCTTCGACCGTCACCGCTATCTCTTTCTCGACCCGCGCCCACGGTTGACTCTCCGTCCAGCCCCAGGCGCGGGCCGTGGCCACCGTTAGACCTTTGGCCAAAGCCGCCGAAGGATCGCCCAGTTCCCGAAGGCCGGCCAGGAAACCGGCCAGAAGGTAGTCGCCGCAGCCGACGGTGGAAAGTACCTTTCCTGGCGTTGTGGCATGGCCGGTCCAGGCGTGATTTCTCGTGACGAGGAGACCACCGTTCGCGCCTCGACTGATCAGGGCCAGGTCCATCCCCTTCAGCAGGTCGCGGCCTGCCGCGGCCAGCTTCGCGGGCGTGTCCTCCACGGTCGAATCGACCAACTCCCGCAGTTCCTCGACATTGGGAGAAATCAGCCAGGTTAGACCGGCCGTGACGATGCTCCGGAGAGGGGGACCATAGGTGTCTATTACGATTCGGGCTCCCAACTGATGGCACGTCCGCACCAGATCGACCGCCGGCTCCAGCAGTTCGCCGGCAGGCATCGCGCCTGCGAACACGCAGGTGTCATCTTCGTGAACGAGCTTGCTCAGATCGGCATTGAGCTGCCGGAGGCTATGCTCAGAGGCCAGGTTACTCCTTTGGCGAAGATGCATCTCCCGGTGATTGCGCGTGTCCACGACCGTGATATTCCGCCGGGTGCCGCCCTCGGCGGCCGTCATCCGGACGTCGATCTTCCCACCCAGCCGCGCGACGGTCCTTCGCATTTCGTCGTAGTCGTCCCGCCCCCACAGCCCTGTGGCGACGCTCCCCCATCCCATCCACGCCAGCGCGTACGAGACGTTCAGGGCCTTGCCCGCCGGCCGGACGACCTGCTCGTCGATCTCGGCATGCCGGCCCCAATCGAGGTCCCGCCCCCGGCAACTGACATCCCACGCCGGTGACAAGCCAATCGTGATGATTCTCTCATTTCTCGTCACGGGGCCACCAAGACCATTTCCTTTTCTCGCCGGAGTCTGTATAATCAGTATTATGAAATCGCTGCTTGAAAGTAATCCTTACTTAGCCGATCCGGAGTACCGCAGGACGATGGTCCGCAGCAACGCTTGGCAGTCCTCGATCTTTGAGGGGGCACGCGGCCTTCCCGCTCAGCCCACGGGACGTTCGCGCAAGCGGCGCTCCAAAGCCTCCACGAAGAAAGCGGTCAAAGGCTCATAATCTTGGACATAGCCTTTTCTGACGGCCTCCAGATATGCCTCTCGTCTCCTCCCAGCACCTGCCCGCGTGAACCCGGCTCGAACTCTACTTCGACGCCTTCTGGGGTGACGTAACGGCTTGGCTTATGGCTTCGACCCTTCGTATGTTTGGCCTCTTTCTTTATCGCCATGAGCAGGGCACTACACGTGTTTCTTGACTTACTTCGCCAGGCGGTTCCTGACGTATTTGTCTGCCCAGTCGAACATCTCTGCCAGCGTGTGAAGCACGGACTCGCGGGCAGCGTAGCCGTGACTCTCGAAAGGTAGCAGGACGAGTCGCGCGGTGCCGCCGTTTCCCTTCAGCGCCTGATAGAGCCGCTCCGATTGCATCGTGTGCGTGCCGGAGTTGTTGTCGGCCTCGCCGTGGATGAGCAGCAGTGGCTCGTTGATCTGGTTGGCGTAGGTGAACGGCGAGACCTTCATGTAAACCTCCGACGCCTCCCAGAAGGACCGCCGCTCGCTCTGGAAACCGAACGGTGTCAGCGAGCGGTTGTACGCCCCGCTGCGGGCGATCCCGGCGGCGAAATCATCCGAGTGCGCCAGGAGATTGGCGGTCATGAACCCGCCGTAGCTGTGCCCCATGACAAGCACGCGCCGGCGGTCGATGACCCCCAGGGAATCCAGCTTGTCAATCGCCGCCCGGCCGGCGCCGGTGATCTGCTCGACGAACGTGTCGTTCATCGTCTCCGGATCGCCGACGACCGGCATGGTCGCGTCCATCAGCACCGCGTAGCCCTGCGTCAGGAACAGCAGCGGTGTCGCCCCGCGAAAGAACGTGAACGAGTTCGGCGCGCTGCGCACCTGGCCCGCCGTTGTCGGATCGGAGTACTCCAGAGGGTACGCCCAGACGATCAGCGGTAGCTTCGTGCCGCTGATATAGCCTGGGGGAAGGTACAGGGTTCCAGAGAGCTGCACGCCGTCTTTTCGCGTGTACTTGACGAGTTCCTTCTTCAAGCCGGTAAGCTGCGGCGCCGGGTCCTTGAAATCCGTCAGGGTATCCCGCTGCTTCGCACCCAAATCGACCCGAATGTAGTTGGGTGGCTCGACCTTCGATTCGTAGCGTGTAATGATCTTCGTGCGGTCGGCACCCGCGAACGCGACGAACCGTTCCAGGCAATCCGCCCGCGACTGGAAGAGGTTTTCCTTGGCGCGGGTCCTGAGATCGAACCGATCCAGCCGGGGCCGATCTCCCGTCTCGCACGCCCCCTCGGCGGCAAGGTAGATCCAATCCCCCTCCTGGTGCAGGACGCGGGTGCCATCCGGTCGCGTCTGATAGACCGGATCGCCGGGATCGTTGTAGGCGTCCCGGGCGCTCAGATCGAACAGGACGCGCCGAGACTCGGTCGGATTGCCGAAGTCCACAAACGACGTGGTCCGCCAGCGGCGATCCCGGTCGTACTCCGTCAGCAGCACCTGGTCGGGGCGAGCCGTCCAGTTGATCCCGGTCAACCGGTGCTGAATCTTCATCACTTCGCCGGCCTTGCCCTGGAAGGGGGCGGCGAGGCGCATCAGCCGGTCGCGATGCGGTACTTTCTTCAGCGGATCGCCCTCGTCCAAGGCCTCGATCCAGAGGAGGGTTGCCTTCCGCAGCGTCTGCCAGCGGACGCTGCGGGGACCCGTCGGTACACCCTGCGTCGGAATCTCGTCGGAGATCGGCAGATCGGCGATGGTTGCCGCCAGGTCTCCTTGCCTGTCCCACACCTCCGTCGTCCGCGTGAAGTAGTGATAGGGGACTCGGTAGGAGAAGGGGCGTTTCACCTTCGTCACCAGGAGGTACTTCTCGTCGGGTGAGAAGTCCGTGTCGATGATGATTCCCGGAGAGCCGATTCTTTGAACCGCGCCGGAGACGCCATCGACGACCGCCAGTTGGACTTGGCCGTAGTGCTCGAAGAGGTCCTCATCGTGCGGCGACTTCAAGAGGTCCTGGAACGTCCAGGCTTTCGATTTCTTGCCCGCGGTCTCCTCGACGATAGGACCGAGCGGCGCCGCCGGCGCCTCAGGGGGAGCAGCCCTTCCCGTCGGAACCATTCGAACGAGCAGATGCCGGTTGTCGCTCATCCACGCCAACGGCCGGCCGAACAGATCATTCAGCCGAATCCCGGCCAGCGCCTTTGCCTGCCCCGTTGTCGCCTCGGCGATCCAAAGTTCGACGCCATCGGCGAGATCGTGCCGAAAGGCGATGTACCGGCCATCGTTCGACCACACCGGCGTCCCGATGCGCAGATCCTCCGGCGCCTGGATCTTGACGGTCGTTCGGCTCTCGATCCATTTCACGGTGAACCGCACGTATTGCGTCAACCGCTGCCGTCCGCTGATTTGTCGATCGATCCGCAGACCGGCGAGCCCGAGGAACGGCTTGGCGACCACCTCGATCGACGGGTACGGCCTATAGTCCGTCAGGAGCATCGCGTCACAGGATGGGCTGATATCCACTTCCGGCGTCGGCGGCGCGTCGATAATCTCGACCACCTCCTGCGGCGGAAGTCTGTATGTCGTCTGGGCAAGAGCCGGCCCTGCGAGAAGCACAACAATAAGACAGGTGAAGAGGATTCTCATGGCGTCTTCCTTATTCCGCCGGTTCCTCGGAGCAACCGCGCCAGCGCGCGGCTGGATTTCCTCCGACCCGGCGCAGGGATGGTACGGCCTCCCGGCCCAAGATGCAAGAGCCGCCAAGCCGTATCCTTGCCTTTCATCTCCCGGCCGATTACACTGGCTAACGGGCGAAGTGAAAGACACCGGTACGTGCCGGGTATCACCAGAATGATCGTCGTGATCGATTGTGCTTAGAACCATGGCGAGACTGGAGCCCCTAACAATGAAATCACTACTGTGTACCGACGATTATGTCGCCTACCGCCACTGTCCGCGAAAGGCTTTTCTCCTTCTCGCAGGTCATCCGCGGGGCCAAGCGCCTGAATATGTCCAAGTGATTTCGGCTGCCGCCACGCAGAACGCGGCGAGGTACCTCGCTGCACTCACATCTACTATCACTTCAGCCGGCGGGACAATTGCACAAGATATCCATTCCGCTGCGGAAATCATTATACGTCCAACACTCCGATTCCAGGATCTCGAAGCATGTCCAGATGCCTTGTTTGCCACTGGGAAGACCTCTGGTCGCAGAAACAGCGTATGCTACGAGCCAGTGGTCGTTGCTGGGACGCATCGTATTGCTGATGAGCACAAGAACGCGCTTGACTTCATCGGCTATGTGCTCAAGCAGCTTCAGCCAATACCGCCTGCGCGTGGCCTTGTGATAGCCGAGGGGGGCGATCGTCATTCAGTGAGGTTGGATGCGGCACATGCGTCAGTGGAATCAGTCGTGGCCACTCTGCGAGGCTGGACATCGTCCAACTCGCAGCCAACCGAGCCACGGGTGCTTCTCAATGGCCACTGTCCATATTGCGTATTCTGTGTCGAGTGTAAGGAATGCGCACGCCAAGCCGACGATCTCACCCTCCTCGACCGGATTACGCCTAAGCTGCTTCGGCGCTATCACCACAAGGGCATCTTCACCATCAATCAGTTGTCATATCTCTTCCATCCAAGGCGATCTCGTAAGCGTCCTCGGGGCAGATCAGCTCCGTTCAACGTAGAGCTCCAGGCACTTGCCATCAGAACCGGCAAGATATATCTCCAGCAGGTCCCCAAGATAGTCCGAGCCAATCTGGAGCTATTCCTCGATATTGAAGGGGTACCCGACCGTGGGTTCTACTATCTCTTCGGCGTATTGGTGGGCCGCGATCAGACCAGACGGTATCATGCGTTCTGGGCCGACGATCTGGAGCAAGAGCGAATTGCGTTCGAATCGCTCATTAGCAGGCTGAACGAGCAGCCTGACGCACCAATCTACCATTACGCGCGCTATGAGAAGCAAGCACTCACAGTTCTCGAAAGGCGCCATGGCACCAACTGCGATTCGATCCGGAAGCGGCTTGTCAACATCAATACATCTATCCACGGCAGTGTATACTTTCCAGTCAAGTCCAATGGCTTGAAGGAGATCGGTAGGTATCTTGGCGCAACCTGGTCTTCGCCCGAGGCATCTGGGCTGCAGAGTCTTGCTTGGCGGCATCGTTGGGAGGAGTCGGGAGAAAATCGCTACAAGGACTTGCTCATCGCATACAATGAGGAGGATTGTCGAGCGTTGCTCCTGCTGACAGATGAACTCACAAAGATCGTGCGAACCGCGGATTCCAACCTCAACAACATCGACTTCGCGGATCGTCCGAAGCAGCAATGTACGGAGGAGGCTGGGGATATCCATAGGCGTCTTGACGCGATATTGAAGTTTGCCCACGCCGACTACCCAAAGAACAGAATCGCACTTCGGGAGGCAGCAACTGAAGGGTCTGGTATAGTCAGAAAACGTGGTGCTCGCAAGGGCCACCAAGCGTATCAACGAATCGCTCCGGTGAAGGTCGGACGGACTATTCACGTTCGGCCAAAGCGGGTCTGTCCGAGGCACAAGGGTGAGCTACTGGAGAAATCAGATTGCCAAACGCAGAAAACGCTGATTGATCTGGTATTCAGTAAGACAGGCTGCCGGAAGACTATCACAAGATATTTAGGGCAGAAGGCGTTCTGTCGACGATGCAACCATTACTACAACCCACCCTCAATCGGACGGAGCGATCAACTATTTGGTAGAGGGTTACAGACGTGGGCCATTCATCAGCGGATCGTTCTTCGCCTGCCGTACCATGTGATCACGCAATGTATGGAAGATCTATTCGGTGAGACGATGACGGGAGCGACCATCGTGAGTTTCATGAGGCATTTCGCGGAGGAGTATGCGGTTACCGAACGGAGGATCGTGGGTCGCATTCTCGACGGCCCATTTGTGCATGTTGACGAGACAAGATTGAATATTCAGGGCACGGACAACTATGTATGGGTCTTCACGGATGGCCCGCACGTATTCTTCAGGCTCACCGAAAGCCGGGAAGCAACCGTTGTGCATGAAGTGCTGTCTGGATATGATGGCGTGCTCATATCGGACTTCTATCCCGGGTACGATGGGGTGAAGTGTAGACAGCAGAAGTGCTGGGTCCACCTGATTGGGGACATCAACGACGATCTGTGGAAGGCTCCTGCTGACCGGGAGTTCGAATCGTTTGTCGGGCAACTGAGGGATCTTATTCTGCCCATCTTCGAGGCGGTAGAACGGTACGGACTGAAGAGTTGGCATCTACGGCGATTCCTGAAACCCGTAGACAAGTTCTATGAGACGAGAATAATCGGAAGAGCGTATGAATCCGAATTCGTTGTCAAGTACCAGAAGCGATTCGAGCGATACCGAGATGCCCTGTTCCTCTTTCTCCAAGAGGATGGACTTCCCTGGAACAACAACACTGGTGAGAGGGCCATAAGGCAATTGGCGGTTCAACGCAAGATATCTGGTTCGTTCTACAGGAAATCGGCCGTACACTACCTGGTTCTGCTCGGCATCGCGCAGACGTGCAGATTCCAGGAGAAGTCCTTCCTGAAGTTCCTCGTGTCCGGGGAGAAGGATGTTGATCGATTCAAAGCGACAAGATGCAAGCGAATCTCAAGGCCCGTGTTTCCCAATAAGGAAGTACGCCTGCCGGTAAAGGAATGCCCAGACACGAAGGCCGTCGATACGCACAGGGGCATTGAAGGTGGAATGAGATGAGCGAGTACCAGTACTACGAGTTCCAGGCCATCGACCGGCCGCTGACCGAGAAGGAAATCCAGAGGCTGCGGTCGGCGGAATCAACGTGGAGCACGCCGCCAAGCTCGCTCGCATCCTGGACCGCCTGGAGGCGTCGACGAGCCCGAACGACATGGACCTGCCCCGCTACCGACTCCACCAACTCAAGGGCGACCGGAAGGGCACCTGGGCGGTTTGGGTTTCGGCAAACTGGCGGGTCACATTTGAGTTCGAGGGACCGGATGCGGTGAACGTGGATTACGGTGACTATCATTGAAGAATGAGGATAGATCGTATGACTGGCAAACGCAAACCCACACATCCTGGGCAGGTTCTCTGGGCGGACGTGATCGAGCCTCTGGGGATGACTGTGACCGAGGCGGCCGAGAGGCTGGGCGTGGCTCGTAAGACTCTTTCCGCCCTGATCAACGGCCGTGCCGCAATGAGTCCGGAAATGGCTGTGCGGGTGGCCCGCGCCACGTGTACCTCGCCGGAAAGCTGGCTGATGATGCAGACCCGCCTGGATCTCTGGCAAGCACAACAAAAACACGTCAAAGTGGAGGCGCTGACGGCTTGCTAACACGCACATTGACCTCGCCTCAGCGGGTCAGAGGCGCTCAAGGTTTCTCTCTTCTCTTCCAGCCGGGGTTGGTTCTGGTCGGTGATCCGCAAATCATCGCTCCAGTGCGCTCAGAAACTCAGGCACCGTGAGGCCTGCTCGTGCAAGGAGCGTTCGCAGAGTACCTCGTGCGACTTCAGGATGATTTGGCACGGACAAAGTGGCGATCTGCCCCTTTCGAGTCAGAATGATATGACTGCCTCGTTGACGAGAAATCTCCCATCCCAGCTTCTCAAACGCTTTCACGACTTCTCGGGGTTTCAGAACCGGCACAGGAGGCATACTATACGGCCACCTCGATCTGACGCGTACTGACCGTCAGCGGCATCCCTCTTTCTGCCCGCACCTCCAGGCACTCCTTGATCGCCTCCCGAATGTTGGCCTCGGCTTCCGACTCCGTCTTGCCTTGGCTGACACAGCCCGGGATCGACGGGCATTCCGCAATGAAGACGCCATCTTCATCTTGAAAAAGTGTGATGATGAACTTCATGATCGTTTCTCCTATCTCCATGAATCATACAGGAGTTGGCTGTGCCCGTAAATATCCCGTGCAGACGATCGTGCCTATACTTGCTTCGTCTGTTCGCGGGGACGGTAGCCGGCTTGGAGCTGGCCGCAGGCGGCTTTGATGCGGCGGCCCATGCGGAAACGGATCGTTGTCTCCACGCCGGCTTCTTTCAGAGCGGAGGCGAAGCGCTGGATGCGCGCCCGACTGCTGCCGGTGAACTCGCAGCCGGAGAAGGGGTTGTGCTCGATCAGGTTCACGTTGTACATCAGGCCGCGCAGGAGCTTGACCAGCAGGTGCGCGTGCGTGACGGAATCGTTCACTTTGTCGATCAGAACGTACTCAAAGGTCACGCGCTGGCCGGTCCGGGCTTGATACGTCCGCACGGCCTCCAGCAATTCGGCGATGGGGTATTTGTCCGTGACAGGCATGAGCTTGGTGCGCAGGGCATCCGTGGGCGCGCTGAGCGAGATTGCGAGTCGGGGGCGAATCTCCTCATCCGCGAGCTTTGTGATCCCTGGAACTACGCCGGAGGTGCTGATGGTGATGTGGCGGATGCCGATGTTCTTGCCGGCGGAGTGATTCAGGATGCGGATGGACTTGAGCACCGCGTCATAGTTCAGCAGGGGCTCGCCCATTCCCATATAGACGAGGTTGGTGATCCGTCCGCCGTGCTCCTCGGCCAGGTTGACTTGATCGACGATCTCGCCCGCCGTCAGGTTCCGCCGGAACTGAATTCGCCCCGTGGCGCAGAACACGCACCCCATCGGGCAACCCACCTGCGTGGAGACGCATAGGGTCCTGCGCTCGTCCTCCGGCAGGAGGACCGATTCGATCCGTTCGCCGTCGGCCAGCTCGAACAGGTACTTCGCCGAGCCATCCCGGTCGGTTCGCGTGTCGACGACCTTGAGTTGCGAGATGAAGTACCCCTGCTCGATGAGCTGCGTGCGAAACGCCTTGCTCAGCGTGCTGAGCGCGGCGATCTCCCGGCCGTTCTGCGTATGGATGAACTGGAACAGGTAGCCGGCCAGGTATTTCTTCTGCCCCAGCCCGACCACCATTTTCTCGAGTTCTTCCCGCGTTTTGCCCTTCAAATCCTTATCCATACCACGTTGAACAGAGGCAGAAGATGTTATCGGAGCAAGCGCCGCTCCAACACCTCTTGCACGGCCCGTCGCCCATCCAGAACACAATGAATGAATACTCTTGTGCCAACGATCCGATAGACGATCCTGTAGGGCTTGAAATGGATTTCCAGATAGTCTCGCATGCCGATACGCTCGATTTCAGGTGAGACGTGGCCTCGGTGGGGCATCTCTCCCAAGCTCTGGCAGGCTTCCTGGAGCTTTTCCAGGACATGGTTGGCCCGGTCGCGGCCATCCGCCCTCAAGACATACTGATAGATGTCAAAAATATCATCCTTGGCTTCCGTAATTATGAACACCCGGTATTTCATGGCAGGTCTTGCGTCCGGGCCGCAAGGTCGGCAAACGCCTTCTTGAGCGGCTCGTACTTACCCAGTTCGACACTGTGCTCGCTCTGTGTCAGCAGCTTGAGCATAGCCAAGCTCTCCTGCGTCTGCTCATACGTGGCGATGTCTTGGACAATCGCCTTGGCCTGCCCATTCTCCGTGATCACCATCGTCCCCGGGTGCGTGCACAAATCGCGAATGATCCTCGCCGTATGGGCCTTCAGATAACTGATCGGCTTGATGCGTTCACTGAGCTTCATAGGGCGTACTCCTTTATGCCCCAAGTATAGCCCAGGTTCAGGCCGGATGCAAGGAATCACCGTGCTTCCTTGCACACGCCAGGACAAGGTGCACATGTGGAAATGTACCTTCAGACAAAACCTCTATTGTCCGGATTGGCACGCCAGCCTATCATCTGAGTATGACGACAGAGCAATCCGGGCCCTCGGCCGTGAAGGTGCTTTCGCTGATGAACCTGTGCAAACGCTACGGCGTGACCGTGGCGGTGGATGGGGTTTCGTTCGAGGTGGGCCGCAACGAGATCGTCGGGCTGCTCGGCCCCAACGGAGCGGGCAAGACGACGATCATCAACATGGTCCTCGGCATTCTGGAGCCGACGGCGGGCACGATCCACATCGAGGGCTTGGACATCACGGCCCATCGCGGGCAGGCCCTGGAGCGAACGAACTTCACGGCCGTCTATGCGCCGCTGCCCGGCAATTTGACGGTCTACCAGAACCTGCGTTTCTTCGGCCTGCTCTATGGCGTGAGGAGCCTCGCGGAACGCATCGACGAGGTGCTCCGGCAGTTTGACATCGAGAGGTTTCGCCACACCAAGTGTGGCGTCCTCTCTTCCGGCGAGCAGACGCGTGCCGGCCTGGCCAAAGCGATGCTGAATCAGCCGCACCTGCTGTTGCTCGACGAACCGACCGCTTCCCTCGACCCCGCCTCCGCGCGGGACATCCGCGTCAAGATCTGCGAGTTCGCCGCCCAAGCGGGCGTCGGCGTGCTGTGGACCTCGCACAACATGGTCGAGGTCGAGAAGGTGTGCGACCGCGTCCTGTTCCTCTCACACGGCAAGATCCTGCTCGAAGGCGACCCGAAGACCCTGGCACGTGAGTACGGCAAAGAGACGCTGGAGGACCTGTTCATTGCCGTGGCGCGCGAGCCACTCACACTGGAGAACAACGGAGCATGATGCACCTGAGCCGGATCGCCGCCATTTTGCTTCGCCAGTTCTACCTCATCCGGGGCAGTCCCGCGCGTCTGCTGCCTCTGTTCGTGTGGGCCGGGGTCGATATCGTGCTGTGGGGGTTCATCACGCGCTACCTCAACGCCATCAATCCGTCCGGTCTCAATTTCATCCCCTCGCTGCTCGGGGCGGTCCTGTTCTGGGACTTCTTCACCCGCGTGATGTACGGCGTGACCACGACGTTCCTCGAAGACGTCTGGTCGCGCAACTTCCTGAACCTGTTCGCGACGCCCCTTTCCATCGCAGAGTACGTGGGCGGCCTCGTCGTTTCCAGCATTGTGACCAGCTCGATCGGTCTGTTCGTGATGCTCGTCTTGGCGATCGCGGCGTTCGGCCTGTCCTTCTTCATCTACGGCCTGTTGCTCATCCCCTTCCTGCTCGTGCTCTTTCTGTTCGGCATCGCCCTGGGCATCCTCGCCTGCGCCCTGGTCCTCCGCTACGGCCCGGCGGCCGAGTGGTTCGTCTGGCCCATCCCGGCGGTCCTCTCGCCCTTCGGGGCCGTTTTCTACCCGCTCGCGACCCTGCCCCCCTGGATGCAATACGTCGCCCATCTCCTGCCGCCGTCCTACGTCTTCGAATCCATGCGCTCGGTCCTCGCCGGCGGCCCGGCGTCGGCGCTCGACCTCTTATGGGGCATCGCGCTGGCCCTCCTGTACATCTTGCTCACCGGCTGGTACTTCACCCGCATCTACCGCTACGCCGTCCGCACCGGCCTCATCGCCCGCTACAGCGCCGAAACCGCCTCGTAGCACGGGCGCGAGCGCCCGTGGCATGCAAGGACTACTCACTACCTCGGCGACGGCTTGCGGGCAGTCCTCGCTCTCCCAGGCTTTGGCATCGTGGTGATCAGGGCGCGAAGGACCTTATTCACCGATTCCGATGTGGGAAAGACTCTGGAGATGTCCGGATCCAGGACCACGAGGCGATGGTCTTTGTGGATTCGCTTGGCAAAACGGTTCGGACGTGCCTTGCGATAGTCAAAATCATATTCTGGACGCATTTCATCCGACGCCATACCACGAGACTTAGCTGAGTGTGTTCTCTTCATAGTCGGTACGCTCTTTCTTTGCAGCTTTCCTGGCACTGATAATACGGACTGCGTCGCCGCGTTCGGTAAAACAAACCAGCAGGAGTCGATCACCTGATGAATGCCCGATAATGATCTCTCGGTGTTCTTCCGCGGAATGAGACTCATCGTCGAAGATGCGCGCCAACGGGTCCACAAAGATCGTTGCGGCTTCCTCGAAACCTACACCGTGATTCGTGAGGTTAAGACGGGCCTTGCGGTCATCCCACTGAAAGTGCAGCCCCAGGAATTCAACTTCGATGCTACCACCTCCGCGAACCTTGGATTACGGACTCTTATCATGCGACCAAGCCATCATGCAGTGTAGCACAAATCCCGCCGCGGGCATAGAATTACCTAGCCCGCAGAGTCCGTGGCATGGTGATTCATTTTGCATCTCGTGGTTCTGTGAGGTCGAGTCCTTCTTGCTCTGAAGGTTTGCAGGGGGAAAATCATGACCAGCCGTTCCGCGTTTCATCTGGATTGTACTCCGATCATTCCGGAATGTGGGTTCAACTGCGGGAAGTGTATTGAGGAGATGACATCCGTCTTCGGCGGGACACGGGGCGTCAGCAAACTCTATCGCGAAGGCGACGGCGTGGTCGTGGAGCACGATGCGAGCGTGATCGCGGTGGAGCAATTGCTGGACATCTTCAGGAACCTGCCGTTGTTCTATCAGGGCCGCTTTCTTCCTACACTGCTTGAGAAGACGGAGGGACAGGGCTGATGGCTGTATCCGATGAATTCGTGGACTATGTCGTTGAACAGCTTTCGACTTGGGGCGAGGTGTCAGTGCGCCGGATGTTTGGCGGGGCGGGGTTGTATCGGGAGGGGACGATGTTCGCGGTCATTGCCGACGACATGGCCTATCTGAAGGTGGACGACTCGAACCGCGAGGACTTTCTGTGGGCGGGCTCGGCTCCCTTCGAGCCCTATCCGGAGAAGATCAAGACCACCATCAGGACCTATTTCGAAATCCCGGCGGATGTCCTGGAGAACCCGGCCGAACTGGCCAAATGGGCCGAGCGTTCCTGGATCGTCGCACGAAAGAAGAAGAAATAGCACACCATTTCAACCGCCGGCACTTGGCAGTCCCCAAGACCGCGTCGTCATAATCCCTTTTACAGACGCTACTTGCGCCGTCACAGCAAGTTTTTACGCTGCGAATCCATATTTTTTCATTTTTCTGTTGAAATATACGAACAGTGTTATAGACTAATAGTACAATAGAGTAGTAGATGTACGGCACAACGATTTGGTGACTGGAGAATCTGATATGATTGAATTCAAGTTAGACCTTAAAAGCGGCGTGCCTTTCCACCGGCAGATCGTCGATCAGATCCGGTACGGCATCGCCTCCAAGCGGCTGCTGCCGGGGGAACAGTTGCCCACCGTGCGGGACCTCGCGGTGCAGCTTCAGGTCAATCCGAATACGGTCCGCAAGGCCTATTCGGACCTGGAGCTTCTCGGCATCCTGGACACCCAACAGGGCACCGGCACTTTTGTCGGCCACAAGGAGATCGAGATCGCCGACGACGAGAAACAGCGCATGCTGCAGCAAATCTGCGACGAATTGGTCGCGCGCGGACACCAGTATAACCTGACCCTCGAAGACATAGTCGAGTATCTGCAAAGGAGACTGAACCATGGCACTGAAGAAGACAAAAGAGTTGATTAGTTCGAAGGCACAAGGTCCCAGTGGCTCAGCATCCAAGTCTGGGCCCTACATCCCTCAGCCGGCGGTGCTGGCCGCGGTGATCGTGCTGCTGGCGGGGATGGGCGCGCACTGGTTGCTGTTGGGCCGCTTGGAGCCGCCGAACGTCCCGATCCTGGTCGTCACGATCTTGCTGGCGATCTACGTGCTGCTGGCCCTCAAGGTCGCCGAGCAGTGGGAGCGTTTCGTGATCCTGCGCTTGGGCAAGTTCCATCGGCTCAATGGCCCGGGCCTGTTCTTCATTATCCCGATCGTCGAGAGCATCGTCCAGGTGGTGGACATGCGCATCCGGGCGACGGACTTCAGCTCCGAATCGACCCTGACCAAGGACACCGTGCCCGTCAATGTGGACGCCATCTGCTTCTGGATGGCCTGGGATGCCAAGAAGGCGGTCCTCGAAGTGCAGGATTTCTTCCAGGCGATCATCCTGTCTGCCCAGACGGCCCTGCGGGACATCATCGGCACGCACGAGCTGGCCGACATGCTCACCCATCGCGGCGAGCTGGGCAAGCGCTTGCGCGCGATTCTCGATGAGAAGACGAACCCCTGGGGCATCACCGTCCAGTCCGTCGAGATCCGCGATATCATCATCCCGAAGGACTTGGAAGCGGCCATGTCCAAACAGGCCCAAGCCGAGCGTGAGCGTCAGGCCCGCATCATCCTGAGCACCGCCGAGACGGAGATCGCCGAGAAATTCGCCGAGGCGGCCAAGAAGTATGAGCGCAATCCGGGGGCCATGCACCTGCGCGGTATGAACATGCTTTTCGAGGGCCTCAAGGAGAAAGGCTCGATGATCATTGTTCCGAGTTCCGCCCTGGAGACGATGAACCTCGGCGCCATGGGCGGTCTCGCCGCGTTGAGCCAGATGAAGAACCAGGAAAAGGACGGCAACCAGGAGACAACCGAGTGAGGCCGATGCCGAGAGTCCGCGGCCGCCCATCAAGAATCGTACGCTTGAGAGGGCTTCGTCGCTTCGCTCCTCGCAAGGACATGATTGTGCCCTGTAGGCAAGTGCGAGCGAAGCACGGCAATCTCACCCCCGATCGACGGGAAGAAGACCTGATAGGGAGACATCGACATGATCCTCACCACCACACCGAACATCGAAGGCCAACGCATCACACAATATCTCGGCATCGTTACCGGCGAGACTATTGTGGGCGCTAACATCTTCAAGGACATCATGGCCGGCATCCGCGACATCGTAGGCGGCCGATCCGGGGCGTACGAGAAGGTCTTCCGGAAGGCCCGGGAGATCGCGTTCGAGGAGATGGAGCAAGAAGCCGTCGAACTGGGGGCCGACGCGATTGTGGGCATCGATCTGGATACGGAGACCGTCGGTTCGCAAGGGGCGATGCTCATGGTTAGCGTCAACGGCACCGCGGTGAAGGTCCAATGAACCGGCACAGGAGAAAAGCAGCGCTATTCATCGGATTGACGTTCGTCGTCAACTGGTCGTTCGCGCTGTTATTCTTCGCCCTGGGCGGGCGCTGGGCCACACGCGTCGGGAACGCCTTCGGTGCGGCCTACATGTTTGTCCCCATGCTCGTGGCGCTTGGGCTCCAGAAAGGGGTCTACCGCGCGCCTGTCACAGGGCCGTTGGGGGTTTCCTTCCGGCTCAACCGCTGGTTCCTGGTGGCGTGGTGGTTACCGCCGGTCATCGCGTTCGCGACACTTGGGGTCAGTCTGCTTCTGCCGGGCATCGAGTACTCGCCGCAGATGCAGGGCATGTTCGAGCGCTTCGCCGCGTTGCTCACGCCGGAACAGATGCAGCAGCTCAAAGAGCGCATGGCAGGGACGCCCCCAGGCACCATCTGGCTGGTTTTGGTCGGAGGTCTGATCGCCGGGATCACGATCAATGCGGTGGCCGGCTTTGGCGAAGAGTTGGGCTGGCGCGGCTTCCTGCAAAGGGAATGGGCGTTCCTCGGCTTCTGGCGGTCGTCGCTGCTCATCGGGTTCGTTTGGGGCCTGTGGCACGCACCCCTGATTCTGCAAGGCCACAATTATCCACAGCACCCGATTGTGGGCGTGCTCATGATGACCGTCTTGTGTATCCTGCTGGCCCCGATCTTCGGCTACGTCTGCGTCAAGGCCCGCTCCGTGATCGCCGCCGCGATCATCCACGGAACGTTCAACGCGACCTACGGCCTGGCCGTTGTGCTGATCCGAGGAGGCAGCGACCTGACGACCGGCGTGACCGGTCTGCCGGGTTTTCTCGTACTGGCCGGGGTGATCTTGGTCCTCTGGTGGCACGATCCCAATCCCACCCAGAGCGATATCATGACCGGCGCCAACGACGCCACCTCCATGATCCAGCAAAGTGGAACTCGTTGAGGAGAATAGCCATGAACCGCATGGTGCTGATGATGGTACGTGTGGTCGCGCTGATCCTGACGATTGCCCTCTGGTGCTGGCTGCTGGGCTGCACGCTTCGTTTTGTTGCTTCTCGACTCTCCGGTGCGGACCCTTGGCGTCCTATACCTCGGTTCCGTCCAATGCCACTGGCTCACCGACAACATGATGAAGCCGAAAAGGACCATGCCGATGCCCGGGTACCAGACCCGCGCTGGCGCGGACATATTTGACCGCGCGCCGCAGGGCGGCCGTGTGGAGCGCGTGGAAATCCTTGAGGAGAACCGCAGTGAACCGCATCGTGCTGACCATCCTACGTGCAGCCGCGTTGGTTCTTACGGTTGCTCTCTGGCGCTCGCTGCTGGGCCGGACGTTCGGGCTCCGGGGCAATCTGCTCTGTATCGTCGGGACAGTGCTCGCGATCTTTCCCGCTGTCTGGATGGGCTACCGGCTGCTCGACCGCCAGCCGACAGCAGACCGGGTCGCGTGGGTGACGACGATCATGCATGCGATCCTGATGGTGCTCTTCGGGACCTCCATCGTCAAAGCCATCCAGACAGGCAACGCGTGGCAGGGCGTAGTGATTCCCGTCCCACATAACCTTGGATGGGCTCTTGTCTACGTCACCGGGACTGTCACATCGCTGACGGTGCTGAATCTCGCTTTGCGAGGCCTGGGAGCCCCCTTCGACATCGTGCTCAGTCGGCGCCTCGCGACGGACTGGATGTATACTTGGACGCGAAACCCGATGGTCCTGGCGGTGCTCGCCTGCTTGTTGTCGGTCGGCCTGTTGTTGCAGTCCGCGCTGTTCCTGGCATGGGTGCTGGTCCTGGTCGCTCCGGCGTGGGTCGTATATCTCAAGCTCTATGAGGAGCGGGAGCTGGAGATTCGCTTTGGGCAAGGCTATCGAGAGTATAAGGCTCGGACCTCCTTTCTCTGGCCCAGAAGACCGAGGACGCAGACAACTATCTGATCGCAGCGTCCGGCGGTGGCACCGATTTGTATCGGCAGGCGTATTCGGATGAGATGAACGTCATTCGATGATGAAGGGCGGGAATCATGGAGCAGAAATCCATCAGTATCGTCGGGGGCGGTATCGCCGGTCTGTCGGCCGGGTGCTATGGACAGATGAATGGCTTTCGCACGCAGATCTTCGAGAGGCACGACAAGCCCGGCGGATTGTGCACCTCCTGGAAACGCCGGGGTTACACCATCGACGGCTGTCTGCACTGGCTGGTCGGTTCCCGGCCCGGCCCCAATTTCTATCACATCTGGGAGGAATTGGGCGCGGTGCAGGGCCGGCGCATGATCGACCACGACGAATTCCTGCGGGTCGAGGGCAAAGAAGGCAAGGTCTTCATCGTCTACTGCGACCTCGACCGATTGGAGCAGCACCTGAAGGAACTTGCTCCCCAGGATGCGCCCGTGATCGAGGAATTGACGAGGGCCGCACGCACCTGTGCCCGATACGACCTTCCGGTGGACAAGGCACCCGAATTGTACGGGACCCTCGATGGAAGCTGGTTCCTGATCCGGATGTTCCCCTTCTTGAGACTGATGTCCAAATGGAAGAAGATCTCGGTCCAGGATTACGCGCAGAGGTTCTCCGATCCTTTTCTGCGCGAGGCACTACCGTACATCGCGGGTTTGCCCGATTTCCCGATGGCCTGCCTGCTCATGATCCTGGCCTGGATGCACCGTAAGTCCGCCGGTTATCCGGTCGGAGGCTCGCTGGAGTTCTCCCGCAGTATCGAACGACGTTACCTCGATCTGGGAGGAGAGATTCACTACCGCGCGCCGGTCGCGGAAGTCTTGGTGGAACACGACCAGGCTGTTGGTGTCCGGCTGGCGGACGGGACCGAGCACCGCAGCGACCTCACGATCTCCGCCGCGGATGGCCATGCTACGATCTTCGACCTGCTGGGCGGCAGGTACGTCAACCGCAAAATCCGCAGCTACTATGACGAGCTTCCCATGTTCCCTCCCTTGGTCCATGTGGCGTTGGGTGTCCATCGTTCCTTCGAGGGGATGCCAGCGACGGTGATCTATTCTCTCGACGAGCCGGTGACCATCGGTGGGCGCCAACAGGACCACTTCGGGGTCGAGATCGGCAACTTCGATCCGACCTTGGCCCCGCCCGGAAAGACGGTTCTGAAGGTCATGTTCACGGCCGATTACACGTACTGGAAGAACCTGCGGCAAGACCCCGAGCGCTACCAGGCGGAGAAGGTAGGGATCGCCGACCAGGTGGTCGCGTTGCTCGATCGACGGTATCCGGGCTTGGCCGGCCAGGTCGAAATGCGTGACGTGGCCACGCCCGTGACCTGGGAACGCTACACCGGCAACTGGCACGGCAGCATGGAGGGCTGGTTGTTTACGAAGAAGACCTTTCCCCCCTTTCGCATGAGCAAGACCCTTCCGGGCCTCCAGAGTTTCTACCTGGCCGGTCAATGGGTCGAGCCGGGCGGCGGCGTGCCCACGGCCGCCCTGTCGGGCCGTAATGTGATGCAAATCGTCTGCAAGCGGGACCGTCAGCCCTTCGTGACGACGATCCCCTGAGCCGGAATTTGGAACACACTCCACGGGGATTACCCGCAGACCAAAGGCGAAGTCGTCCGATAGCATCTCCCGCATGTCATTGCGAGCAAAGCGAAGCAATCTCCCATCCTTGTGATTGAGATTGCCTCGTCGCTACGCTCCTCGCAATGACATGAGGACGACCTGCCAAACGACTTGACGTTTGCTCTGGGGGCCGGCGGGGCTATTGACACCTGTGACGGATCGTCTACCATTGCTCGCAACCAAGTCCTTCAAGTCCGGCAGGAGATGTGCTTATGGTCTCGAAGAACGATCGCGGCGCTCACCGTGCCGCGTGCACCAATGTCACGCGGCTGGTTCTGGGCTGGGTCGCCGTTGCTGTCACGGGTGTCAACAGTGGTCACGCTGGTGCCGATGTCGGCCCATCACGCGAGTTTCTGAAGACGCCCTATCCGCGCGTCGCGATGCTTTGGGCGTCGATTCGCGGGGACAACTCTGTCGAGGCCATAGCCCGGCATGATCTGGTCATGGCGGGGACCGGGAGTCTCCGTCTGCGCTATGACGGCAAACCCCAGGGCCTCGCCGACCGCTTCACGGCCGATTCGATCGCGGCCGCCAAGAAACGCGTTGCCGAGATTCGGGCGCTCAACCCCGATGTGGTGATCATCGGGGATCTGCTGTTCTATGAATACCACGATGACTGGCTGCCCGAGGACCATCCCTGGTGGCTGCGCAAGGACGGTCAGCGCCAGCAATTCTGGCCAGGGACGCACCGGATGGACTGGTACAACGAAGAGTACCGCCAACATGTCGTTCGTCAGACGGTCTCGCTGAAGGAGACGGGGGTCGATGGGGTCTTCTATGACAACGTCCGCAACGAGCCGGCGCCCTGGGTCGCCTTCCTTAAGGCGGTGCGCGAGGCGGTCGGCGCTGACTTCCTGATCTTGGCAAACGCGGGCTACGCGGTGGGCGAGTACGATTTCGCGGCTCCGTATTTGAACGGCATGATGTACGAGTCGGGCTGGAGCCACAACCGTACCCAGTGGGACGATTGCATCGCCAAGATGCAGCGCACGCAGGCTCTGTTGCGGCAGCCGCGAATCAGTCTGATCGAGCGCTTCGAGGAAATCCGCTCCCGCGCGGGCTGGCCGGGCGATGCGAAGCGGGGCCAGAAGCCGCCCGCCGATCCGCAGGCCCTGCGCTGGAGCCTGTGCTATGCGCTGACGATCGGCGACTTCTATTATCTCTTTTCCGACAATACCAGCCACCGCCACGACTGGTACCCGCAATATGATGCCAAGATCGGGCTTCCCGTGGCCGTCGGCGAGCGGATCAACTCGCACGTGTGGCGGCGACAATACGAAAAGACCCTGGTGGTCGTGAACCTGCCCGGGGCGGCGGGGCCTTACGAGATCAAGCTCGAAAAGCCCGCCAAGGACTCCCTGACCGGCGAGAGCGCCACCAGCTTCACGATCCCACCCGGCGACGGCCGAATCCTGGTGACGCAATAGTCTTTGCTTGCTACGCCAGTACAAGCTCGTGGGGTTGAGATTGCTTCGCTTCGCTCGCAATGACATACAGGGACGCTTATGTCATTGCGAGTCGCGAAGCCGCTGCGCGGCGGGTAGGTGGAAGAAAATGGTTCTCCGAGTGGATTTGTCCATAAGTCTATGTTTTTCCGGGACTTGGGACCATTTCGCTCCTCTTCGCCAAAATCCATTTTCTTAGGACGAGCGCAGCGACGAAGCAATCTCCCACCGTGTGGTCACGAGACTTGCGCAGTTCGGCACGTTGCGAGTTGGTGAATCAGAGAATACGGCATGAGCCACCCGCACCCGTCAGGCTTGGCTATTCCGCCAAGGCCAGATTGACCGCGGCCTCGACGTGCAGGCGCGTCGTGTCGAACAACGGCACCGCGTAGTCGGTGGCGTTGACCAGCAGCATGAGCTCGGTACAGCCCAGAATGACGCCCTCGGCTCCCCGTTCTGCGAGGTGAGCGATGGCCGTGTGCAACTGCGCCCGCCCCGACTCGCTTACGAGGCCCCGCGTCAATTCGCGATAGATCGCGTTGTGGACATTCTCCTCATCCGGCTCCGCCGGAAGAAGCACCTCGAGTCCATATTGGTGGCGCAGCCGGTCCACAAAGAAGCCGCCGTGCAGGGTCCAGTGGGTCCCGAGCAGACCGACGGTGTGCAACCCGCGTGCGACGATTTGATGGGCGGTGGGGTCCACGATGTGCAGCAGTGGAATGGATACAGCGGCCTGCACTTGATCTGCGACGATATGCACCGTATTGCAGGCGATCAGAAAGAAGTCCGCTCCCGCCCGTTCCAGTCCGCGGGCAGCGTCACGCAGGAGGGTGGCCACCTGATCCCAGCGCTCGGCGCGCTCATAACGCTCGACCTCTGCGAAGTCCAGGGAGGCCAGGAGGCATTTGGCTGAAGACTGGCCGCCGAGACGTTCATGGACAGATTCGTTGAGCAAGCGGTAGTACACCGCGGACGTATGCCAACTCAGACCGCCGATAATTCCGATATTCTTCATACTACGGGCTCATCGACAGGACGACGAACCCGAGCACGACCAGACCGATAGCCAGATAAGCCTGGGTGGACAGGATTTCGCCCAGCGCGAGGATGCCGAGGACGTTGACGACCACGATGGAGGTCGCCCCGAACAAGGCCATCGTCTTGCCGAGTTGCAGGGCCGAGAAGACGTAGAGCTGGCCGAACATCGCGACCTGGCGGATCAGAAAGTACAGCACGAACCACCCGCTGAGGAAGGTCGAGAGGCAAAACGAGTGCTGGCGCATGTTCGCTCGGGCGATCAGGTCGCCCGTGGTGAAGAGCAACTGCGTCGCGACAATGATCGCGACCGGCGATTTGATCCACGTCATAGGGTCCCAACCCACAAAGCCAAGGAGCGTATCTCGCCACCGCCGGTCTGTCAACGGGAACACAAGCGCAAGGTCGCAAGACGTGATAGGGTGGCAGCGTCAAGCGGAGTCTTCGGAGCTTGGCGATGGCTCGTCCGTGTGCAAAGGACCATCGCCAAGGCCTTCGGCCTTGACGCTGCCACCCGTCCGCCGTTTGGAGTACCGCGTTTACGCGGGTCGGACTGGTCCTTTCCGCCTAAAGGCGGGACTGGGAACCCACTCCGAACGTCACGATTCGCGTTGGTTGCGGAATCTCCGGGCAAAGTGCATTACACGTTCCCCGGGCCGGGTGGTTATTCTATGTGAGAGTTGAACATGTTCGATCTCATGAAGGACGACGATGACGCACCAGGAGCGACTGGCGGTCTTTGACGAACTCAGAGCGAAGCACCTTCGTTTTCTGACGGGTGTGCTCTGGAAACTCACGGGCGACCGCGAGCTCTTCGCCGAGGCGATGCAGGACACGCTCCTGGGCATGTGGCGGCATCTGGAGAAGCTCGGCCGCGAAGATTCTCCCGGCTACCTCTATCGGATCGCCCTCAGCGCCAATGCCAAGGCGTGGCGCAGTCGGATCGGCCGCAATGGCCAGGCACCGCCGGGATTCGCAGATTCCCGCGCGGAATCCGGGTCTGGGCCGGATCGAACGGAGCTTCATCGAGCGGTACGGCGGGCCATTGCCTGCCTGCCCGAGAAGCAGGGCCGGGCCGTCGTCATGCGGTACCTCGAACAGAAGGACTACGAGACCATCGGTGTCAGCCTGGGTTGCTCCGAGGCGACGGCCCGGTCGCACGTGTCCAAGGCCGTTGCGGCCCTCAAGAGTCAACTCGTACTAAGAAAGTGGGATTGGGACGATGGCGAAGAATGATCTCCATGACGTTCTGAGGAATCTCGGCAACGAGGAGACCCCGCCGGACATCCGTCGGATGGCCGAGGAGATGGCAGGGCGTCTGCGCCAGGATCTCGCCCAAACCAAACAACGTGAACATCCCATGTGGAGGGAATACCTCATGAGGAATCGAATCGTACAATTAGCAGCGGTTGTCGCAATCGTTGCGGGAATCAGTGTCGTCTCGCATCACCTGGCTGTTTCGCCCGACGGCACCAGCGTCTCGTCGCCCCTGGGGATCTTACCCGGCGGCGCCAGCGTCGCCTGGGGCGAAGTGCTGAACAAGGTCCAGAGCGTCCCCGTCGTCGCCTACAAGATGCATCTGACCATGACCTATCCGCAAGGACGGCAATCGGTGGACGAATCCGACATCTATGTCAGTAAGGAGTACGGGAATCGGATCAACTCCTACAAGGACGGCCAGTTGTACATGATCAAGTACCTGGTCCCGGTCCGGAAAGCCGTCTTCATCGTGCACCCGCAACTCAAGAGGTACATGGAGCGACCTCTGTCGGACGAGGAGGCAGCGGGAACCTTGGAGCAACAAGACCCGAGACAGTGGCTCAAGGAGATTCTGGCGAAGGACTACACTCCGCTCGGACACCGCGAGATTGACGGCGTCGAAGTCGAGGGCATCGAGGGTAACAGGGGAGATCAGGAAACCCTCCGCTTCTGGGTCGATGTGAAGACAAACTGGCCCGTTCGCATCGAAGTGGAGACACAGATAATGAATGAAGGCCAGCGCTGGCCGTCGCACATCGTCCTGGATCACTTCCGCTGGGACGCCGAGATCGATCCGGGCCTGTTCGAGCCCAACATCCCCGCCAATTACACCCTTTCCGGTCCCCGGTAAAGCACGGTTGCCGCCGAAACGGCGGCCTTCCATTCCGCCAAAGAGAACTACGGCCGGTCCTCCCAGGACCGGCCGTATCCTTGTCTGTGGCGAGGGCGTCCCGCCCTTGTGCCGCGAGGCCGTCTTGCCCTTGCTCTTCTGGGCTGAGGGCATCGTGGGTCCCCAAACGCGAACGGCTTGCATTTGGGGACCCTGGCCCTCGAACCGTGGGCAGGATGCCCACGATACTCAAGGGCGGGACGCCCTCGCCACGAAGACCTCCTGGGTTGGGCCGCACCTCCCGGCCGCCGCGAATCAGCGAAAAAGTTGCGATCCCCGGTCATTTTCTGTGTAATCAGGGGACCTACCGTGTGTCTCTACTGTGAATTGGACCTCGCTCGCAGTTGCGGAGTTCCGATTGGAAGAACGTAGCGACAAAGAATTAGCCTTGGCGTCGTATCAGGGAGACCGGACGGCGTACGCCCTCTTGGTCCGGCGGCACTACAAGCCGGTCTTTCTGGTCTGCCTCGGAGTCCTGGGCAATGTCCACGATGCGGAGGATGCGGCCCAGGATGCGATGATCAAGGGATTCGAGCAGATCCGCCAGCTTCGGGACAGCGCGCAATTCGGCGGCTGGATCGTCGCCATCGCCCGGAACCTGAGCATCAATCTGCTCCGCAAGCGAAAGGTGACCAATAAGACGCTCGGCATGGAAAGACCCTCTGAGCATCCGCCGATGGAACCGGGTCGCGAAGACCTCCAGCAGGCGGTCGCCCGGCTGCCGTGGGACCTGCGGCTGCCGCTGGTGATGTACTACTTCGACGGCCAGGACGTTAAAATGGTCGCCGCGAAGCTCCAAATCTCCACTTCCGGCGTTTATCAGAAATTGCGCACCGCGATAAAAGAACTACACGAAGTCCTTGCGACACCAGGAGATACGCCATGAATAAGCTTTGTCCCGCAATGCAGGATAAGATCGCCGATTACGTCCTGGGAGCCTTGGACGCGCAGCAGACCCAAGCCTTACGGGAGCACTTGGCCGGCTGCGACGCTTGCCGAGAGTATGCCCGAAGTCTTGAGGACCAGGCGAATTCGCTCGTCGCTCTGGGTCAAGAAATCGAGGCCGGCATGGACGCCCGCCAGAATCGAGTGATCGAGGCTTTGCAGAATGCTCTGCCTGCCGCGGCAGGCGTGAGAAGGGTATTTCCCTTCATCGGCGGATTCGTGAGAACGGCCGTCGCGGCGGCCCTGATTCTGGGGGCGGGTGTGATGCTCGGCCGATGGACGGCCCCGCGCCCGGTGGATGTCGAACAGCTTCACGCCGATTTGCAGACTTCTATCGTCGCCGCGCTCAGGCCCGCCGTGCAAGAGAGCGTCTTGGCCGAGATGGATCGGCGTTTGGAGTCCGGCCTGGCGGCCAACGAAGCGAGCCTGCGCGGCGAATTGGCGGAGCAATTGCGGGGCGACTTCCAGCTTTTCGCCACCCAGTTCACCGCCGGCTCAGACCGACGGATGGACCAGACGTTTGCCGAGTTTATTCGGCTTGTTGAAGGGGCGCGGCTGAAAGATCGTCTGCACGTGGTCAAGGCCTTGGAGCAGATGGAGCACAACCGCTATCGCGATAGAACCCAGGTCCAGACAAGCTTGGCCACTCTGATAGAGAAGAAGCCAGCCGCCCTACAACCCTGAGAATCTGCGAAAGGGTAGCACCATGATAGGCATCAATCGAATCATCGTGACTTGGGTCATCCTGGGACTACTGATACCGGGCCTTAGTCGAGCCGGGCAGCCTCAGAATGGCACGACCGTGGATGCTTCGAAGAGAGCTCTGACCATCTCCGGCAACGCGGGTCTGCCCGGCATCGTGCTGAGGGGCCTGCCCGGCGATCCTCTGACGGATGCCAATGGCAGGTACGCTGCTCAGGTAGCGTCCGGCTGGAGCGGCAAGGTCGCCCCCCAAAGGGAGGGTTGTCGCTTTGATCCGCCGAGCCGAGAGTACAGAGGTGTCACGGCCGATCTGCTGACAGAAGATTATGTCGTCACCGGCCTTTCGGTTCCTCGTCCGGCGGGCTTTGCCGCGGACGGCACGAACGTCCTGGTGATCCCTACCGCGCCGGTCGAGGCCGGAAAGCTCGTCGAGACGAATGAGGACCTACAGGTCATGCTGCACATACTGCGGGACAAGCTCGATGAGCCGCGGCTGATCCAAGGCGCCCTGATCGATTACGGCGATTACTTCGGCGATTCGGACCGGGCGGCCCAGGTGCTCTACCTTCAGGGCCATGCCGTCGTCTTCGTGATGAGAGTCGATTTCCCCTTGTCGCCGGCCGCGTTGCCGCAGGCGAGCGAGGGCGAGGAAAACAAAGGAGCCCCCGATCCGGTCTGGCAACGAACCCGGCAAAGGCTCTATTCTCCCGCGAACCTCGCGCCGCGCGGCGAACGCGATCTGCCGGGACCAGCCTTTGAGCAGGTGAAAGGAGACCTGCTGCAATCACTCAAGCACGCCGCCAATATCCGCCATGTGGGGCCGAACGAGCTGATCATACTGACAGTGATCTCGCAGCATGGGCCAAGCGGCTGGCCCCCCCCTGCTGGTTCCGGCGGATCGTATTCCGGTCGTGGCGGCCTGTCCTTCGAAGGCAGCAGCTACAGCGGCGCCGGCAGCTCGTTCGGTCCCGGCGGCGGCAGCACCTATGCGGATTCCCGCACCCGCTCCAGCGGCTCGACGGCCGGCCGGGGTCGCCCCGCTGCCGTCCCGCCAGGTCCCACGCCGGCCGCCTCCGGCACGGTCCTGACCCTCCAGGCGAAGAAAGTCGACATCGACGCCTTCGCCAAGGGTGGTCTGAGTTTCGAGCAGTTCCAGCAGCGGGTCAAAACGTTCACGTATTGAAGGAGGAAGCCGGCTATGAAAAGAGCAAGTGCATCGCTGGGCCTGATCTTGTGCCTGCTGCTGTCCACGCTGCCGGGCCGGTCTCTTTCTCAGACACGCGGTCCCCAGTCGCCCGCGGAGTTCCAGCGGCGTATGGAAGAGCAGCGGCGCCAGCTCCAGCAGCAACAGGAAGAATTCCAGCGCCAGATGCGGGAGCGGCAGTCGAAGAATGAGGCGATTCAGAAGATCAAAGATGAGTACTCTGAGGAAGCGTATCAGCAAGCTCTGGGTGCCACGGCCGAGCAGTGGCAGGCCATCCAACCGAAGTTGGCAAGAATCAGACGGCTCAAAGACATGCCGTGCCTCGACATTTCGATCTATGCCGTCGGCGGGTCCGGCGGTTATCAGTTTGGAGCTTTCACGGGGACGTCCGATGGCGGTCGCAGCACGGCGAACGCCTCCGGCGGGTTCTCGGCCACGCGCGGGGTCAATTCCACCTCCGACAGCTCCACTCGATCCGGCAGAGCGGGCGGCTACGGCCGGTCTTTTGCCGAGGGCGGTTCGGAACTCAAGGTACAAACCCCCGGGCCGGTCAGAAAACAGGTGGGCGACGTGAACTTCGGCTGGCAGTGGCAGCGGCCTTCCCTCGACAAAGGCCCCGACAAGCTGACCGAGGGAGACAAGGCCTGTGAGCAGTTGCTCGATGCGCTGGAAATGAAGGACGCCAACTCCGAGCAGATCCGCCAGCGGCTCGAAGCCTTGCGCAAGATCCGCGAGCAACGGCGGGCCGAGCTGCGCGAGACGCAGCGGCAGCTCCGCGAACTCGTCACGCCCGAGCAGGAGCCGAAGCTGGTCCTGATGGGCTACCTGGAGTAAAGACTGAGGACAGAGCACAGAAGGCGGAGGACGGAACGAATTCTTTACCCAGGCTGGCGGATTTCTGCAATTCCGTCCCGGCGACGTGTCTTATAATGAGAAAGGCCCGGTTCGGATGCTCGATGAAGGAGCGCAAACCAGCCGAAAACAGGCATACCTCTGCGGAGGGAAACACCGTGGGCGCGAACGAGAACAGACCGTGGACGAGAGTCTCCCGGTGGATACGGGGACCGGGCCCAGCCAGCCTTAGTACACCGCCCCGCAAATCGGTGGTGGAAAACAACGCACTGACCTATCTGTCTATAACAGCCTGTGCGCACGTAACTTACGTTGATTGCTGAATTCCACCCCTATCTTCTGGGGCGCTGTACTTAGGGAATGGCGGCAGAAGGGAGGGATGTGACGGACGGATAGCGGAGACGTTTGTCGAATTCGGGTGCCGGAGGCCGGGAGAGCGGCGAAAAAGAGATAGCGGAGACCGCTCTCTCCCGTGCGGAACGGCGCGCTCCCGGCACCCGTCACTCAACGTCCGGCAGCGCGTGCAGGTGGCCTGCACCGTTGCCAGGCCATCTTTTAAGGAGGTACGAAAATGCGGAGTAGGAGTATCACTTATCTGATCGTGGCTGCTCTCTGTGCGTGCGCGCTGGCGACGGAGCAGCCGGCACAATCGATGCCGGGAGACATCCTCGTGGTTGCCGTCGGGGAACCGGCCGATCTCACCGCCCTGGCTGCGCCGCCAGGTCCCACCAACGTGTGGGTCCCGGCCCAGAACATCGCGGCGACCTGGGAGTCTCTGACCGCAATGTCCAAGCTGTCCAATCCGGCCGCCCCGAGCGCGAAGGCGGCCCCCGAGCGGTCGTTATCACTGTCCGCCCGGGTGGACGTCGTCGACGTCAACAACGTGCTCGGGTTTGATTACAATGCGCAGGGAACTCTGGTGCTGGATGAGAAGCTGCGCGTGGTCTACAGCAAGGCGGTCCCGAGCAAGTATTGCCACTTCTATTGGCCGCTGCGTTACACGAAGAAGATGGTGGCCGGCCAGTGGGTGTCGGAGCTTCAGCCGTACAACTTCAAGGTGGACATGCCCATTGACTCCAACCATCCCTACCCGAAGTCGCTCAGCCGGGTCGAGTGGTCGATGTATGCCCTCGTCAACACCGAGTCCAAAACGGTAGATGTCCCCTTCAACGTCAGCGCCGACTGGGTCACGTTGGCGCCCGGCGTGGAAATCAAAGTCGAGCAGGCGACGGCCGAGACCGGCAGGTACCAGTATCGCCTCGCCACCCGATACAGTCGCAGCAAGGTCCTGTGGGCCCCGACCGGCGCCGCCACGATGATCTGGACCAGCGACCCGACCCCGGAGGTGATCGTCACGAAGCTGGACATCCTTGATGCCCAGGGCAAATCGCTCAAAGAAGGGGCCGCCAGCAGTTCCTCCAGCGGCGGGTCCAGCAGCGGCGGCTCCTCCTCCGGCGGGGGTGGCGCCGCCGGCCCTGCCACCCGGGGCTCCTCTGACGATGGAGCGGACGGCGACGGCTCCGCCACTCGTCGCTCCTCTGCCGGTGGAGCTGGCGCCGGCGGCTCCGGCACCATTAACGACTCCGGGGATCTAATTACCGTCGCCGCTGAGCCCACCAGCGATGTCATAACCGGCACCAGCAGCGGCATGGGCACTTACACCGGCGCCGGCACGGCGACGAAGTTCCGCTTCACCCTGGCCCTCAAGCCGCTTCAGCAGCAACTGCGTTTCATCCTGGAAAGCGTACCCGTGCCAAGCCTCTGATTGGTGAGCGCATTTGCAGCGTATTCGTAGGGGCAGGCCCCCGAGCCTGCCCCTTCTCGGTGCGCCACCAAAGAACGGCTCATCCGGTTCTTCTGTACTTGGCCCGCAGCAACAGCATGACAGAACCGGCAAGAAGAGAAGAGGCGGTTCAGGGTGCGGGAAGGGTGGGACCTTTCCACGCCCAGGGAGTAGCTGAATCGGACGCGTCGGTCCGTCTGTAAGTAAGATCACCCGTGCCCGGAACCCAAAAGAGACCGGGCACCCGTGGAGGCGGCCGGAAGCCAGAAGGCGAAGCCCTCCATCGGACTCCCTTCCGTCGGAATCCGCCGATGGGCCGTCTGCCAAAGGGTTCGGCCCATGAGCCGCCTCCGGAGAACGTCGCCAGTGGATGCGACGTGGTTGGGATGCAGGACCGGCGGCGGGCACGTGGTAGCGTCCAGGCCCCTGAACCGCCTCTTTTCTTTGTCTGGCTCCTCCGGCTTCGGGGTACTTCGATGCCTCTTGGGGCAAAGCCCCTCACGTGCGTTGAAACCAGATGAGCCCACTGCACGCACCAGATCAGTAATCCCGGAATTTCCGCATCCACTTGGGCCACTGCTCGGGCTTGACACCGCCGGCTTTGGTCCAGCGCCCGGCCCGGTTGAATTCCGTGTACCAGTTCAACGTCCAAAGCTCCTTGAGGCCCACTTTCCGCACGGACCAGTCCAGGAACAGGCCATTGACGTACTCGTTGTGGCGATTCATGCAGAAGTTCTGAATCCCCGCGCCGCCACCTTCGGGGTGCATCGGCGGCGGGAACCCGTCGAGGGGATCGCACAAGGGCATCGCGGCATCCAACAGGACGGGAATACCGGAGCGGCCCCGTAGCGATGTGACATCCAGATCGAGCCGGCCGTCACGCAACATGGGAGCGTCAAAGAAGGCCTGGTGGAAACCTTTGAACAGCCACCGGTTGAAACCATAGCTGCCGCGAAACGCCGGAGTGGGACTCGTGATCTCCCAGGCCTCGAACGCCGAGCCGTGTGCCCACTCGAACTTGTAGGACCGGCCAAACCAGCTCATACCACCACCGCCACCACCGCCGGAGGGTCCCCTGCCGGAGGGGTGCGTGGCCATAGGGCAACATACAATGTCCTTGGTGCGGAAGCCGTGCAGGGAGTCGTCTGGCCCGTTCGGGTCCTTGTTGCTGATGAACGCGCCTCGGAGCAGCCACAGGGCGTCCATGCCGCTCATCGTGGCTGGGAAGCGCCCCTGGTTGTCCTCCGTGTAGGCGGCCAAGGCCATCCCCCATTGCCGCAGGTGAGATTGACACATCATCGTTCTGGCCTGCCTTCTGACCCGCTGCAACGCCGGAAGCAGGAGTGCCGCCAGCAGGGCAATAATCGCGATGACTACGAGCAACTCGATGAGAGTGAAGGCTCGCGAATGAGTTGACCGTCTGCTCTGCGCCATGGCCTGTGCCTCGGGACCTCGCTTTTGTCGCCCTCATTATAGCACTCCCACACGGGCAAGGAAAAGAAAACGAGAAAAACCTGCTTTTTCGTCCTGTGTTCAAAGCCTTTTCTAAAAAGGACTTAGCTTAGAAGAGAGGGTCGCGACGCCAGAGAATATTGCAGAATTTCCATTTTTCTTCTTGGCGCCTTCTACAGGTGTAGTAGAATGTTCTACGATTGTAGAAGGGAACATGTAATGAAGTTGACAGAAGCAGAATGGCAGATCATGAACGCGTTGTGGCAGAAGCATCCGGCTACAGCGCGGGAGATCATGGACCGGCTGCCGGCCGGGGTCAACTGGGCCTACACGACAATAAAGACCCTCCTGACCCGACTGTTAGAGAAAAAAGCCGTCAGTGAGATCAAGCAGGGCAATACCAGTGTCTACGACCCCCTGGTCTCGCAGCAAAAGGCCAGGCTTAACGCCTTTCGGTCCCTGTTGGACCAGGCCTTCGACGGGGCCATGGGGCCGTTGGTCCATTTTCTGGCCGAGGAAAAGCAACTCACGGCCAAAGAAAAAGCGGAGTTGGCGAGGATTCTGGAAAGCGAAGCGGAAGAAAAGGGAGAATAGCCATGGTCGAGCTACTGAACCACATCGCCCACCTCTGGTGGGATTGGACGGCGTCCATGTTCTGGCAGGTCGGCCTGCTGATCCTTCTGATCGGCAGTGTGGATCTGCTGATCCGCAAGTGGGCCTGGCCGCAGTTGCGGTACGCCCTGTGGTCGCTCATCCTGGTCAAGCTCCTCCTGCCGCCGAGCCTCTCTTTGCCGAGCGGCGTTGTGCCGGAGTTGCAGCCGAGGATCGCCCAAGTCCTGGACTGGCTGGACTCCGAGAAGCAAGCCGTGGCTGAAAGGCCCACTGCGATTTCGGATTTCGGATTGCGGATGACGGGTTCGACGCTCAGGGTTAGTTCGCAATTCGGAGAATTCGCGACGTCCACGGGTGGCATCGTCAAGATCGAAGATCTTGGCGATGGTTCACCTTTCGATACCCAAGACCATCGCCAAGCTGCGCTTGACGATGCCACCCAAAGCGTCACCCCGGATCTCAATCCGGGGCCGCAATTGGAATGGCAGTTCTATGCCATGACGATTTGGCTTTCGGGAACACTGATTCTGGGAATATGGCTCTTCCTCAGGTTGCATAGCGTAGCCGGCCGGCACGCGTATCGAGCGGCAGCCGCTTCTTTGCCGCAATCCTTCTACAATCACCTGGCCGACTGCTCGAAGCGCCTGGGACTGCGTCGCATCCCCCGAGTCGCTGTGACCAAGAGGCTCACCAGCCCAGCCGTGTTCGGGGTCTTGACGCCCGTGCTGCTCATGCCGAAGGGCTATCTGAGCAAGCTCTCGCGCCGGGACACCGAGCACATGCTTCTGCACGAGTTAGCGCACATCAAGCGGGGCGATCTGATCATGCATAGTCTCTACATGCTGCTCCAGATCGTCTACTGGTATCACCCGCTGCTATGGCTCGTGCGCCGGCACCTGCACCATCTGCGCGAGTTGTCGTGCGATGGGACGGTGGCGGAGTTGTTGCGGGAGCGGACGCTGGCTTACCGCCAGACGCTTCTGGAGACCGCCCGGCGGCTGCTTACCACGTCTGTCGAGCCGGGCTTGGGCCTGCTTGGCCTGTTTGAAGATTCCAACCATTTACTTGTCCGTTTGAATTGGCTTACCAAGCCAACTTGGAGGTATTGCACTATGAAACGTGCCATCGTAGCAACCATTGCCCTCCTGATGTTTGCCTGCGTGCTGCCCATGGCGCAGGGCCAGGCGGCGTCGTCGAATGAGGAAGTCACACGGGTCAGCACCGAGGAAGTCGTGCCCGTCCGTGTGGAAGAAGTCGTACCTGTCCGTATGGAAGAACTCGTTCCCGTCCGTGTGGAAGGAGACAGCCAGCGGACCCAAGATCAATTGTCGCGCGACATCGCTGCGCTGCAGGCCCAGCTCGAACAACTGATGGTTCAGCAAAGGGATTTGCAGAACCAGCTCAAGGCTCTGGCCGAGCGGCGCAATCAAATGCAGGCGGAACGACGGGAGCCGGGGGTTCGTCGCGAGGGAGCCCGAGGCCGACTGCAGCAAGAGCGAGCATCGGGGGACCTGAAGGTCACCGGGCCGGAGACTCCGGCCGGACGGGGTGGCGGCGCGCCGGGCGGCAGAGAGGGAATGGCACCGGGATCACGGGAACAGTTCCAGCGTGCTCAGGAGCAAGCCTTACACGCCCAGGATGAGGCCAAGCGGGCCATGAAAGAAGCCGACCGGGCCCGACAGGAAGCGATGAGGGCTCAAGCAGAGGCTCGCCGCGCCCAAGCCGAAGGTCGGGACATGCAGGCCTTCGGCCAGCAATGGGAGCAGTGGGAACAGAGCGAGCAGATGCAGAACTGGCAACGGGACATGGAGAAATGGGGCCAGCAAATGGAACGCTGGGGCCAGGAATTCGGACGGCGTCAGGCCGCCGCGGTGAGCGGGTCGAGGGGCGACTCCGAAGCGCGGGAGATGCCCCCGATGCCTCCGATGCCGGCCATGCCTGCTATGCCCGCCATGCCTCCCATGCCGCCGATGCCATCCGCCGGCCACGAAGTGCCCGCCCATCCGGACCACGCGCTGGGCGGCGGGGCGCCTGGTGTCCCCGAGGTTCACATGCCGGTAGCCTCGCCGCCGGCCGCTCCGGCAAGGCCGGATGGCCGCGAGGAGGCTACGTCCCGCTTGGAGCAGACCGTTGACTGGGCCCCCGGGCAATTCCTGGAGGTGGCGAACGAGGTCGGCTCGATCAACATTCGCGGTGGGGACGAGCCACGCTGCAGGGTTCTGGCCATCGTCAAGGGCAAAGCCGACACGATGGAAAAGGCCAAGCAGATCGCCAACCAGATTGAGCTTGTTGTCACACCCTCCGATGGCAAAGTCCGGATCTCCATGACGAAGCCCGAGAGCGAAAACAAACGGGAGGGGCTTGGTTACGAGGTCGCGCTGCTCGTGACGGTTCCGCGCAAGGTCGAGCTCAAGGTCAACCAGGCGGTCGGCAATATCCGTCTGGCGAGTTTGGGGGGGTCCGTTGAGGCTTCCACCAAGGTAGGCTCCATCGAGGCGACCGATATTGCCGGGCGTGTCACTCTAAACGCGGAAGTCGGGAGCATTGGGTTCTTCGCCCCGAGAGAGTTCTCCGCGAAGGTGCAGGCGAAGGCGGCCATGGGGTCGGTGCAGAGCGACTTTCCGCTGGACATTGTGAAGCCGAGTGGCCATGCCATGGGCAGCAGCGCCTCCGGCACGATTGGCGGGGGAGAAGGGGAGGTCTCTCTTAAGACGAACGTCGGTTCGATCGGCATTCGTTCACAGAAAGCCGAGCCGAGGCGTGCCGGACGGAGCCAGCCCGCGCCCCGGCCTGAGCCCCGGCCTGAACCTCGGCCGCGCGAGGAATACTGACAGACTTCCCGCTCCCCCAAGGGGCGGTTTCCTATAAGGTCCATCGCGAGAAGGCCGGGTTAATCCCCCGGCCTTTTTCATGCGCCGCTATATACGAAAACCACTGTGGGCGTTGTTATATAGGTGACGATCGATTGTCCATGAGAGCGGCCGTTCGATGCTGGAAGACAAGTACCTGATTCTGAGATTCAATCGCGGCGACAGGAGCGCCCTGCACCGCATCTATGACAAGTACAAAGATGAGCTGGCCTCGCTGGCGGCGGCATTGCTGCTGGATGTCAGTCTGGCAGAGGATGTCGTGCATGACGTGTTCATCGCGTTTCTCGATTCCGCCGAGCGTTTCCGGCTGACCGGCAGTCTCAAAAGTTATCTCGCGACCTGCGTGGCCAACCGGGCTCGCAACGTCAACAAAACCGCCTGGCGGCGCCATGGCACCGCCTTGGACAATGTGCCGGAGATGGTGTGTGAAGCTCCGCCCCCGGAGCAAGTCGCCATCTTCGGTGAACAATCCAGGCGTCTGACGGAGATGCTGCAGCAATTACCCTATGAGCAACGCGAAGTGCTGCTCCTGCGGGCGCACGGCCAGATGCGATTTGCCGCGATTGCCAAAACGCAGGGTGTTTCTATCAACACCGTCCAGGGCCGGTACCGGTACGCCGTGGACAAATTGCGGTCCCTGCTTGATCCCGAGGCAAGACCATGAACAACATCGATCGACAGGTCAAACGGTTACACCTGAAGGCCAGTGGTGCTCTCGACGATCGTGTCCATGCGGACATCGACAAGACGCTGGCCAACACACAAACGATAACCCCCATGACGATAGGGAGAACGAGAATGATCAGTTCCTTCACGAAATTAGCCGCAGCGGCGGCCGTGGTTCTCGCCGGACTGCTCGGCTGGAATTTCCTCAACGGCCCGCGCGGCAGCGGCGTGGCCTGGGCTGCGATCCCCGATCACATCAAGACCATCGGCACCTTCATGTTTCGACTGACGATCGGCGTCCGCGGAGAGGATGAGGCGAGCGCCTCCGACAAACACACGGGCCAATTCACCTTCTACGTCTCGGAGCAGTACGGCTTCCGGATGGACATCAGCGGCGACGGCACCGTGGTCTCCTGGTACGTGCCCCCGGAATCCGATACGTTGACAATGGTTGTGCCCGCCGAGAAGAAATGGTCGAAGACCCCCCTGCCGCCGGACCAGCGCGGCAAGATGCCCGAAGAATATGAGGACCCTGCGGAGTACGTCAAGCAGTTCATGGCCCGCCCATACAAGAAACTGGGCCGGTCTGTCATCGACGGCGTTGAGGTCGAGGGAATCGAAGTGACGGACCCGCCGACGGATGACAACAAACTGGAGAACGGCATCGGGCGGATGTGGGTGGACGTGCAGACGGAATTGCCGGTCCAAATAGAGATCGAGGGCACGGCGGACAGCAAAACCGTCCGCTGGCTCCTGGAATTCCAATGGTCCGAGGCGGTGCCCGCGTCCGTCTTCGAGCCCAACATCCCCAGCGACTACACGCCCCTCGTCCAGTAGCATGGGCATCTTGCCCATGAGTGGGTCCCCAAACGCGTTCTTTCGCGTTTGGGAGCCCAGTCGCAGGGCCATCCCCCGCCTGCGCGGGGGCAGGCTCTGGCCCTGGTTGCACGGGCAGGATGCCCGTGCTACTATGCCCTTACGGGCACACTACGAACCAGGCATCACGCGCGCCGCAAGAATCTTTCTCATCGAAAGCCCGCCTCTAAAGTAAAATCATTGTCGCCAACGTCATACTGGTGACGGTCGATTGTCAAGGAACGTGCCGGCTTTCTTTGCGATGCTCGAAGACAGAAGACTTCTGTGGCGATTGAGACACGGCGACAAGGACGCCTTGCGCCGGATCTATGAGAAGTACGAAGGCGATCTGGTGACGCTGGCCGGCCATCTCCTGCGCGATCCCGCAACGGCGGAAGATGTCGTGCAAGACGTGTTCATCAGCCTCGTGCGCACCGTGCCGGCGTTGCATCTGCGCCGCACGCTCCGGGCGTACCTGGCGACCGCGGTGGCGAATCGGGCCCGGGATCACTACCGCAGGCGATCCCGTGAGCGGTTGGCGCCAATCGACGAGGCCGGCCAGGTAGCTGCCGACGCGGACGGGCCGGTGCAGATCGTAGGCGACGCGGAACTGATGCACAAGCTCCGGGCGGCCGTCGCGGAACTGCCTTACGAGCAGCGGGAAGTCGTGATGCTCCGTGTGCATGCGGGTCTGAAGTTCCGCGAGATCGCGGCCCATCAGAATACGTCGACTAAGACCGCGCTTAGCCGGTATCAATACGGATTGGACAAGCTGCGTTCGAGGTTGAACGGCGAGGTGCCAACATGAGATCGAACGATCCAATAGAAAAGTTGCTCCGAGAATCGCGCTATCAGGCCGCCGCCGAACAGCGCGAGCAAACGCTTCAGAACGTCTTCCACGCCATGGATGAAGTGGACGAGCCATCAGTTGCTCGGTATCCCTTGAGACTGTGGGGGATGACCGCGCACAGTCGAACAGGAAGGCTCGTCCTCGCCGCCGCCGTAATTCTGATCGTGTTCGGCTGCATCGGCCTGTGGCCCTCCGGCAACACAGACCAGAGTCAATGGTGGCTCGGCGCGCCGGCCGCCTGGGGGCAGGAGATCCTCCATTCGCTCGACCAGACCGAGGCCGTGGTCTACCGCCAGCGTGTGGGCTACGCCAGCGACTACGGACCCCCGCGGATGAGGGAGTACTACGAAATCCGTTTCAACGCGCAGGGCCGGTACCGTCGGGACCGCTATGACAACGGCGTCGATCCGATGAATACCCAGTGGGTCCTGGCCGACGGCAACGACCTGCGCATGGTCGAAGTGTCCTACGAGTATCGGTGCTACTTCGAGAGGAAGAACGAGGCCCACGGGTACGAAGAGGACATCATGCGCCGACTGCGGTGGTACGTGCAGCTTCTGGACAAGGCGGACCGGATTCTGAAAACGGAAGTCTTCGACGGGCGGGAATGTGTCGGGTTCGAAGTCGGCACCGCCAAGTACGGCAACAATCCCGCTCGTCCTTTCAACCGGATCTGGTTCGATGTGCAAACCCGCCTGCCCGCGCGGATCGAGAGCCATGGCATGTATTCGGATTTGGGCACGGGACAAACGGATATTATCATCCACGACCAATTCCAGTATTACGCCAAGGTGCCGGTGGACCTGTTCACTCCCAAAATCCCCGAGGGCTATGTTCATGCCCATCCTGACGACATCCGGCTGGCCAGAGACCGGCAAGTCAAGGGCGAGATGGTCGATGCCGAGGTACCCAAGGACTTGAAAGAGAAGGTTATGACCGCCTTGACGCACGTCCACCGCGGGTCCTATTGGAGGAACGGCATCCATGTTTCCTTCTCGAGGAACCCCTGGCGCGAGGACCATGGCGACAACCCCGCCCGGCAGACCATGTGGTGTGTCCGGCGGGGGACATTGCCCGAGGGGCCGTTCGAGCCCAATGACAACTTCGCCCTGACAGAAACGATGGTGAATTTCCAGGAACGGACCTTCCGGATCAGGGACCACCTCGGTGGTTCGCAGCCTCGTCACCCCATGTTGGACATTCTCCGCGTGGCGGATCGGATCGATCGAGCGGATCGCTTCTATGAATCCGTGGAGAAGGACGGCGTGAAGTGCTTTGGCTTCGAGGTCAGTGCCAAGAAGTATGGCGACAATCCCGACGGGATGGTCCATCGCATGTGGCTCGACGCCGCGACGAACCTTCCCGTGCGGATCGAATTCGAGTGGCCGCGCAACGACCGCGCAGGGACGTTCAAGGAGATAAAGGACCAGTTCCAGTGGGACATGCCCTTCCCCGATGACTATTTCGTACCCAAGGTTCCAGTGGGCTTCACCCCAACCGATAAATAAGGAGGGATTCTATGTGTCGCTATCTGACGAGCGTTCTTGTGGTTATGTGTGGATTCTGTTGTGTGAGTTCTGTGGCCGCGCTCGGCGCGAACACGAATCTCCAAGCCGCTTGCGTCGATTCCGATGCGGATGGGCTGGAGGATTCTCTGGAGGCGAAACTCGGGACCGACCCGGCGCGGGCCGATACCGACGGCGATGGACTGAGCGACTACGACGAGCACTGCAAGTACCGGACGGACCCCACGAAGAAGGACACGGACGGCGACGGCATCCCCGACGGCGATTGGCAGGAGCGGCGGGAGTATGTCTATACCATTCGTGCGATTTGTGAGATCCGACCACCGAACGATGCCGCCCTGATGACCGATCTCTATCAGGATGTACGTCCGGCGGGCCGGAAGGCGCGTCTGCCCGACGGCACGGTGGTCGAGATTCTCCTGTTCCCGTTCTCCATGCCGCACGTGTTTGCCCAGCCTTACCCGCGCGCCCAGATTCCGGATTCCCTGCGGAAGTATGTCGAGCCCGATTTCTCGATGAATTTCTCCGAGGAAATGCAGAAGGAGATCAAGGAGAAGATCGTCGCAGGGGCAAAGACCGATGTGGAGGCTATCCAGAAGATCCTGGCTTGGATGGCCCATGAGACCCGTCTGGCGAACGATTTGCCCGAGTTCGCCTACTTCAACGTGGTGGACAATAAGATCGTCTGGCGGCAGTCGTTGGGCAGCCCGGAGAAGGACCAGCGGTTTTTGCAGACGAATTTCTTCGGCGATGCGATGTTCAAGAGCCGCCGGCACGGGACCTGCACCTCGACGGCCACCCTGCGCGCCACCATGCTGCGGGCCGCGGGTCTCTCGACGCGCCTGATTCAGAATCTGCCTCTGATCACTCGTTACGAAGGTGATCCCGAGCCCCTCGTCGAAGCCCTGCGGATGAGAGTCATGTCGAAGGGGTATGATTGGGGACCAGCCGGCGGCGGGGCCAACCACTGCTACAACGAAGTCTTCCTGAACAACCACTGGATTCGCGTGGACAGCGTGATCAATCCAGGCCCCTTCGTGGGTGGCCGGCTCTTTGTCAAGGTGTACTCGCTGGCAAGCTGGAACGATCGCGTCGACTGGCGGACGCCAAGGCCGCCCGAGGAGGGCTGGAACGAAAACCGCAGCTTCCGGACATTGGAGGTCGCCGATGCGTACGCGAAGCATCCTTCTCCCGCCACGACAGCGATCGACATGACGGTGGACGATGGAAGCCTCAGGGTCACCGCCAATCCCGATGGGAGCTTCGACACGGTTATCGTCATCCGGAACAAGGGCCTGGCGCCGAGTCCTCAATTTGGCGTCAACTTCTACGCCGGCGATCCTCAGAAGAACGGCAGGCTCTTGAGCCGGCATAATTCCGGCCCGATCATGCCGGGTGGGACATGGGGTGAGCGCGATCCCAAGCTGACCCTGACGCCGGACGAGGACACGATCGTCGTCGTCATCGACCCCGACAACCGAGTGAAGGAACTGGAGGAATCGAACAACGAGGCCACCCGCGTGATCCCGGGAAGAAGAGCTTCCCGGTCCCCGGGAACCAGACCGGGTCCGCAAACCTCTCCGGCGGCGACGGGAATGGATATGGCGGTGGACGATGAGAGTCTCGGCGTGACCGCAAATCCCGATGGGAGCTTCACCGCCCGGATCACCATCCGTAACAAGGGATCAATGCCGACCCCGGAGTTCGGCGTCTATTTCTACGCCGGCGATCCGCAGAAGAACGGCAGGCTCCTGAGGCGGCACAATTCCGGCCCGATCATGCCGGGCGGGACTTGGGGTGAGTACGATCCTCAGCTCCGTCTGATGCAGGACGAAGACACTATTGTCGTCTTGATCGATCCGGAGGATAGGGTGAAAGAGTCGGACGAAATGAACAACAAGGCCACCCGCGCGATCCCAGGACGGAAGGCGGTCCAGTCCTCGGAGCCTGCGTCCGGTCGGCAGCGCTATTTCGTGACCACGGTCGTCGGCCCGGACCAGATGACTTTCGAAGGGCAGCAAGTCACTTGGGAGCAGTTGGCCGCAGCGCTCGAACAGGTGCCCAACCGTCCTCAGACCGTTTTCCAGATCGCCACGACCTCCGAGGACATCGAGCAGCGCAGCGATTGGAGCGACATCCGCGGGCGGCTGGTCTCCTTGTCGCATCGCTACAGCTTCGAATACCCGAGCCTGATCGGAGTCCACCCGCTGGGGACCAAAGGCGGCCCGCCGCAGACTCTGCCGTCGAAGAAGTCCGCTGGCCAATGATCCCTGGGCAGGTGCCCGCACATGTATGGACAGGCCGAGCCGCCCGGCTCGGCCTTTTTTCTGCGCTGACCTCAGCCGGGAAAATGATTTTTCGCGCCTACTTTTCGCGTCGAAATCCGACAATAGGGTGAAGGCAGAAGCTATGGACTTCATCGCCGCGGAGATGAAACTGATGCAAGCCGCCCGGGCGGGCGATCTCGACAGCTTCGGTAAGCTGTGTGAGCACTACTACGGCCCGATGGTCGCAGTGGCCTACAGTGTGCTTCAGGACCATCAGCTCGCGGAGGACGCGGCCCAGGAGGCTTTTGCTCGTGGGCTGGTGAGCCTGCGCAAGCTGAAGGAGCCGGCCAAGTTTGCCCCCTGGCTGGCCCGCATCTGCCGGAACGTGGCCGTCGATATGATGCGGAATCGGCCGCCGCAGATTCGTGGGGATGAGCTCTCACCCATGATGGATTGTGAAAAAGATGAATCGACCAATCAAGTTGTCCGAGAGGCAATCGATGGCCTGCCTGTCGGTCTGCGGGAGGTCGTGATCTTGCGCTATTACAATGACTGTTCCTACGAGCAGATCTCCACCGTGCTGGGCCTATCGAGAATGAGCGTCAACGGCCGGCTGACGCGGGCCAAACGCAAGCTGGCCAGGTACCTGCGCCGCCACGGCGCGCTGGAGGATATGCCATGAAAGCGGACAATGACGACAAGCGGCTGGACGAATTGATCCAGGCCGCCATCAGTAGAGACCGTCTGGCTTTTGATTTCCCGCGCTGGAAACAGAGCCATCAACGTCAGATTGATGAGTTTCACGCGGAAACCTGGCCTCCTCATGCACCCGGGACCATCCGGATAGGAAGGAGAGAGACTATGACTCGTACCCTCAAAATCGCCGCCGCGGCCCTGATCTTCCTCGGGGTCTGTCTGGGCGTGCCTTACCTCAATCATCACCAGAACAACGGGACAGCCTTCGCCCAACTCGTGGAGCAGATCGAGAAGGCCAGGACCATTACCTGGAAGCAGACCTTCTATAATCATGTCACGAGCAAGGACGGCCAGCGAACGTGGGTGGAGACGGAAACACGGGAAATGGCGTACAAGGCCCCGGGACTCCACCGCGAAGTCCTGCATCCGACGATTCACGGGCAGATCGAACACACCTGTATCACGGATGCCGTGAATCGCAAAAGCCTGAGCTTGGTCCCGACCGAGAAGAGCGCCGTCTTGCGCGAGCTGGCCGTGACCCCAGAGAGCCCCCGTGGACCCTTCGCCTGGTTCAAGGAGCAGATGAACGAGCCCGACCTGCAGTGGGTCGGAAAACGGACCACGGCCCAAGGCGAGGTCAATGTCTTTCGCAAGGTCTTCCACCGCGATCCCGGCCGGGGATACCCGAGCCGTGATTTCTGGGTCAACCCGGCAACCAAGCGGCTGGTCGCGGTGCAATCGCCGGGCGCCGATGTCTACGACCCCGAAACGGACCCGGCACGTCACAACCCGGTCGAGACGGCCTGGGGTAGAATCACACCGGCCTGCGTCTTGATGTACGACATCGACTGTGACGCCGCGCTGGACGACTCCTTGTTCAGTCTCGTGCCGCCGGCCGGTTACACGCTCCAGACCGAGCAGCGGGCCCAGGTGACGGAAAAGGAGATGGTGGACTACCTCGGCATCATGGCGGACTACAACGGCCAGACCTTTCCCGACCGGCCCTACTCCATTGACAGCAAGAGGCTCAACGAAATCTACGACAAGCCGAAGGCGGACCGCACGGCGGCTGAACAGAAGCTTCTGGACACGGTGAATCACTACAAGATGGCCAGCCTGAACATGATGCCCACCGCTCACTTCATTGAGGACCACACGATCAAGGGGAGCTTCCGCTACCTGGGCAACGGCGTCAAGCTCGGCGACAAGGACCGTATCGTCTGCTGGTACAGGCTCGAGGACGCCGCCACCTACCGCGTGGTCTACGGCGACCTGAGCATCAAAGACCTGGCCGCCGAGGATCTGCCTCTACCCGTGGAACCGTGACGTCACCTGCCGTCAGCCAAAGGCATACATCAACTCGTTCAGACGCCGGGCTTCCATAAGAGGAGTCTGGCGTCTTCTATTTCCGGTCGGCGAGATGGTACACCGTTAAAGCAAAGCCGGTTCCTCGTCTGTTATACTGATAGGGAGCGATCGCTCTCGACGAAAGGACCTTCTTGGCGATTTGGGAAGACAAGGGGTTGGTCCGCCGGCTGAATCGCGGCGATGCGACGGCGTTGTCCCGCGTGTACGAGAAGTACCGGGACGATCTGTTGCGGCTGGCGGCGTCGCTGTTGAGTCATCGGGCGACGGCCGAGGATATCGTCCAGGATGTCTTCGTCCGTTTCGCCGGCGCGGCCCGGACGTTTCGGCTGACGGGCAGCCTCAAGGGGTATCTGGCGACCTGTGTCGCCAACGCCGCCCGCAATGATCTCCAGGCCGCACGGTGCCGAGAAACCGCCGGCTTGGACGAGGCGGCGGAATCGGCGTCGGATGCCCACAATCCCGAGCACTGGCTGATCGCCAGCGAACAGTTCAACCGGGTCCGTGCGGCCCTGGGCGAGTTGCCGGCGGAACAACGCGAAGTCCTGACCCTGCACCTGTATGGCGATCTGCCGTTTCGGGAAATCGCCGAATGGCAGAAGACCTCGATCAAGACCGTCCAAAGCCGATACCGCTACGGGCTGGACAAGCTACGGTTGCTCTTGAACAGTGAGGTGGAAGAATGAAACCGCGGCGAAAGATCGCGTGTCTGGCCCGGAACGCTTCGATTCGGACGAGCGAAGCGGCCAACGAGCGGGTCCTGCAAGAGATGCGGGAGGCGTATGCGAAGGCCGGCGGCGCGCCGGTGGAGGGTCGCGCCGGCGGCTGGAACGCGGGTTGGGGCAGGCGGGTAGTCCGGCTGTCGGTCGCTGCTGCCGTCCTCCTTGCGGTGCTCCTGGTGGTATCCCGACTCACTCCCTCGCTGGATGGTACGACTGCCGCGTATGCCAAGGTGACGAAGGCGGTTCGGAATGTGCCCTGGATGCGCATCCGGTATACGGGATACCGCCTCAATGAAAAAGGAGACAGGATATCCAAAGAGGGAGCATTGGATACCGAAGTGTGGTATTCGTTCAACGCCCGGACCGTAATCCGGAAATACCACGGCGGGCAGATCATCTACAGTGACTACGGCAAGCAACAGGTCTATACCTACAACCCTGTCTCCCACCGGATCATCCTCACGGCTTTGGGCAGCGACCGTTTGCCGTTTACATCGGAGTCGCCCTGGAGTTGGTTGGAGGGAACCATCCAGCGGATAACGACACCATCGGGGGGTCATGTCACCCGTAGGATCGGGCAATACCAGGGGCAGGAAGTCAATATCTTTGAGATCGTCTCGGTTGCTCAACCGGGAGTCGCCACGATTCATGACAAGATATTCGTGGATCGCAAAACATTCTTGCCAATCGCCGAAGAGAGAACATTCATCAATACGAGTACCGGGACGCCTCAGCAGGTAGACACCGGAACGTTCGATTATCCAGCGCAGGGTCCAGCCGATATCTACGCGGTGGGAGTGCGGCGCGACATCGCCACCATCAACAGCCTGCCGCTACCGGCGTGGAGTCAGATCAGTATGGCCTACCAATCTCTCCACCGCCGGGCGCCGGTGGAGAGATACATCGCTGTTGTTACCGAGGAGATGACGATTCGGGGCAATCCCGTGGCATCCGTAGAGATCTGCTATGCGGAGGGCGACCGTTTTCGACGAGAGCAGCATTTCGTGTTTGGCCTGGGACCAATTGGCGAGCAGTGGTCCCAACAGGCAGCCGAACTCGGCACCACATTCGATTCGATCTTGAAATGGTCGCACGCCTACAAAGCACACGGGCGGATATCCATCACCTTGTTTGACCGGAACCACTATTACGACTGCCGGCGCGACGAGGATGGCTCCTGGAGCAGGGCCGAGCGGACGTTCGAAGAGAGAGGACAGAGTAACTATGACCGCTGGAACATTTGTCCCGTGGCCGAACTGGGTTGGCCGGAGATTCGCGGAGAGGCCGACATCATCCAAGACGATTACGCCCGGAAGAACCATCTGGTCCGCGTCGAATCGCAGGGGAGAATCTTCTGGCTGAATCCGGATCGAGATTATATTTGTCAGAAGCGAATCACCACGGACGGGCGGACGGAAGAAGTCGCAGAATTCGGCCAAACGAAAGGAGGCCGGTGGTACCCCAAGAAGATCGACTGGGGCGGCCTTATTCACACAATCTACTTAGACGATGATCCGGTGTTTCCTGAAGGGGTCTTCGACCCGAACCGTCTGCCAAAGGCAACGCGGAGCCAGTCGCAATAGAATTGCCCCAGATTCCGCAGGGGCAGATCTTGTTCGCGTCTACTCCCCTTACAGGGTCCAGGGCTTGCGGTAGCGGTAATGGAGCAGCTTGTTGGCCTGCTTGTTGTTCGTGATCCGTTCGGCCTTGGGGTCCCAGTCGAGGCGGGACTTCGTGGCCAGGGCGATGTTGGCCAGGAGGGCGAAAGTCGTCGAGCGGTGCCCCGTCTCGATGTCGCAGTGGGTCTTCTGCCGGCTCTTCACGCCATCGAGGAAGTTGCGGATGTGCGCCACCGTCAGATCCGGTCCCCCCTTGCCCGGCGCCTTCTGCTCCGGCTGGATGCGGGGCTTGGCGGGCTGGAATTGGCCGCCCGGGGACGGCACGATCTGATAGCCGCCGCCTTCGGAGCCGGAATACAGATTGCCGAGCGTGCCCCGGAACTCAACCTCGCCGTACGGCAGGGGGGATACGCCGTTTGCCTCATACTGCCCGAAGACCAGCAAAGCGCCGGACGGCAGATCGAAAATTACCTCCATGGTGTCGGGAATCGTACGATCGTCGTCCACCGCGAGCCGGCCGCCGTGCGCGGAAATCGAGACCGGCGCCTCTTCGTTCAGGACCCAGCGGATCGCATCGAAGTAGTGAACGCCCCAGTTGCCCACTTGCGACGAGTACGCCTCCCACCAGCGGAACTTGTACTGCGCGATGTTGTTCTTGTACGGCCGCAGCGGGCGCGGGCCCAGCCACATGTCCCAATCCAACTCCTGGGGCGGGGTCACATCGGGGTACTTGCCAATCCCGACCGGGTCCATGTTACTGACGCGATAGGCCCGGGCGACCGTGACCTTGCCGATCTTGCCCTTCTGCATCTCCTGGGCCAGTTCGGCGTACATTACCGAGGACCGCCGGTGCAGGCCGACCTGCACGACGCGCTGGTACTTGGCGGCGGCCTCGACCATCTTGCGCCCCTCGTGAATGGTCACGGACAGGGGCTTTTCCACGTACACATCCTTGCCCGCCTGGCAGGCCTGGATCATCTGAATGGCGTGCCAGTGGTCCGGCGTGGCAATGACCACCGCGTCGATATCCTTGCGGTCGAGCACGCGCCGAAAATCCTTGTACCGGTCAACCTGGCCGGCGAATTTCTCACCCATCTTCGGCACCCGTCCGCCGATGGACTCGATCACATCCTTGCCCACCTGACTGTAGTCCCGGTTGAGATAAGGTTCATAAACGTCGCACAGAGCGGCGATCTGGACATCGTCCTGGGCCATAAACCCCGCCAGCAACTGGCTGCCGCGATTGCCCACGCCAATGAACCCCACGCGGACCTTCTCATTAGCGCCCAAAACCGAGCGCCCGGCAGGCGCACCAAACAGATTCAAGCCTAACGCCACCCCGGCCGTGGCAGCGGTCGAGTTACGAAGAAACTGGCGTCGCGTGGTCTGACGGGGATCGACAGTCATGGTGGTACCTCCAAAAAATGGGCGATAGGGGACCCAACAATCCCCACCGACACTATCAGAAACAGCGGTTTTGTCAAGTGGCGGCGCAAAATCCGACGCGCACGATGCGCCAAATCCCATCCAGGACCCCGATCTTGCCCGGATCGTGGACTGTTGGCCGATGCTGCCGGAGCATATCAAAGCGGCGGTTCTGGCACTCGTCCAGACAAATAGCAGCAGGTAGGGACTGATATGGCGAACATGAGCACGCGAGCGGTGGTTCTTCAGGCACAGCAGGCGGCCTATGATGAGATGCGCGTGGAATTCGAGGCGATGGGCACGGGTGACCGGTACTGCCAGCCGCAGAAGGAATATGCCCTGAAGCTTATAGACGCGTACGGTGCGCGAGCGGCGGCACGGATACCTGGAACACCTCGTCGGACGTTGCAGCGATGGTGCCGGGAGCAATTCAAGTACGTCAAACGGGGCCTGGACTGGGTTTATTCGTGGGCGATCAGACGGCAGAGGCGGCGTGAGTTCCGGGCTCGAAGAGCATACCGCTGAACAGGCTGCGCGGTTGAGAGGTCGCCACTTAAAAAGGCGTAGACGTGGGCTGTGGAATGTTAGTGAATATTAGGTCTTGGACGCTACTGGAAACCCCACCTGAAGTCACACCGGGTTCCACTCCGTACCGGTGTCAGAATACGACTTCTTCGCTGTTTGGCGGGGAGAACAAGAGACCGGCCGCCCGAGTTTTTCGACATTGCTGCGCGCGCGGGAATCGGCAACATTCCCGCGGTTCCAGTCACGTGCCAGTCTATCTGTCGCACGCACTTGCTTTTCGTTGAGCTGTGCAAGAATGGAGCCACTTGGCCGGTAGACCTAAGACTACTGATCGTGACGGATGGTGGGGATCTGGTCGGGCGTACGGGCAGTGCTACCAGAAGACAGCAAGTTTGTCATAACTGTGCAAATATGCTGTTGGGCGGCAAGTTGGCGGAGCGAGCATCGTTCGTCGAGCCAAGGCCCAGCGTGCCTTGCGTGTGTTCACCAGGCGCACACGTGGTCTTCTCCCCATGGATGTGGGGGGTATGGTAAATGGGGCTGTATTGCTCAAGATCGTCCGCGCTGGAGTGCTCGATCGTCACCAATGTGCCTACGTGCAGGACGAGTGACGCATCTGTGAGCGCATACCGACGGCAATGATAAGAGCTATATGTGATAATTTAGGGGGTATGGCTTGAGTGAACCTGTGTTGACAACTGGACTGGTGGAGGTTGACCGTCTGGTGGGCGGTGTGCTGCCGGGCGACAATATCGTCTGGGAGGTCGATTCCGGCGCGCCCGTCGATCAATTCGTCGCCGCCTATCTGGCCGCCAGCGAAGCCCAGAGCGCCACGATCACTTATGTCAGCTTCAACCGCTCGCCACAGACAATCAGCCGGGCCTGGAGCCGGGACGTGTCGCAGGGGGCCTTTCAGCTCATTGACTGCTTCTCCTCGGGCAAGGGCAATAACGACAAGGTCTTTCTCGACTTCTACGAGTCCGGCGGCGAAGGATCGCGCAGTTCCGTCGTTCATGTGGGCAATCCTTCCGATCCGACGGAGTTGGAGAGAGCATTGACCAATACAGGGGCTGCCGGGCGGGGCATCAAGGCCCGGTACGTCTTTGACAGCCTCACGGGCATGCTGGACCTCTGGGGCGACGAGGACGTGGTCCTGCGCTTCTTCGGCCATATCTGCCCACGCCTGTTCGACCTCAGCACGATCGCGTACTGGTCCCTGGAGACGGAGGCCCACTCGCAACGGTTTCTCGCCAAGGTCCGCCACATCACGCAGGTGGTGCTGGAAATCGCATCTCCCGGGGTATCCGCACGCTGACTGTGCGAAAAGCCGCCAACCGGCGGAGCACCGCGATCGGCGTGCCCCAGTGGTTCCGGGTTGTCGAGGGCAAACTGGCGATTGCCGCGGAGTCGCGGGAGGACCGCGAGCTGAGCCTCCTGACGCGGATGGGCGAGGCCCTGGGCACCGCCCTGACCCCGAACGCGTTCTTCGACGAGACGATGAACGTGCTGGCCAGCGAACTGGGCATGATCCGCGGTACGGTCGTGCTTCTCGACCGGACCCTGGGTAAGCTGCGGATCGTGGCGGCCCACGGGCTGTCCAGCGCCGAGCGGGCACGCGGCGAGTACGGCATCGGCGAGGGCATCACGGGTCGGGTCGTCAAGACCGGACTGCCCGAGGTCGTGCCGGATATCTCCAAGGACGCCAGGTTCCTGAACCGGACCTCGGCACGGCAGGCGGATTCCGCCTGGCCAATCGCGTTCATCTGTGTGCCGCTCAAGGTGGACCATGAGACGGTCGGCGCCCTGAGCGTGGACCGGCCATTTGCGGTAGAATCCACCCTCGACAAAGATCTGCGGCTTCTATCCATCGTGGCCTCGCTCGCCTCCCAAGTCCTCAAGATTAACCGCCTGCTCCAAGTGGAGAAAGACGAGATTCTCGTTCGCGACGAGCAGATGGTGCGCGAGCTGCGCAGCCGCTACCGTTTGGAGAACCTCATCGGCCAGAGCAAGTCGATCCAGCAAATCCTGGCCACCGCCGCCACCGCGGCCAAGTCCAATGCCCCTATTCTGATCAAGGGCGAGACCGGCACGGGCAAGGAGCTGGTGGCCAACGTGATCCACTATAACAGCCCCCGCTCCAAGGGTCCCCTCGTAAAGGTCAATTGCGGGGCACTGCCGGAGACGCTGCTCGAATCCGAGCTCTTCGGCCACGTCAAGGGGGCGTTCACCGGCGCCATCCAGAACCGCAAGGGGCGGTTCGAGTTGGCCCATCAGGGAACGCTCTTTCTGGACGAGGTCTCGGAGATGAGTCCGCGTCTCCAGGTCAAGCTCCTGCGGGTCCTGCAGGAAAACGAGTTCGAGCCGGTCGGCGGCACCCAGACGATCCGCGTGGACGTGCGCATCGTGGCCGCCACGAATACCGACTTGAAAGAGGCCATTCGCCAGGGCCGGTTCCGCCAGGACCTCTACTACCGGCTCAATGTCGTGCCGATCCATCTGCCGCCCCTGCGGGAACGCCGCGAAGACATTCCCATGCTGGTGGATCACTTCCTGGAGAAGTACAACCGCGAGAACGGCAAGAGTGTGACGAAGATCTCCCTCGAAGTCCTGGATCACCTCCTGGCATACTCCTGGCCCGGCAACGTCCGCGAGTTGGAGAACTGCATCGAGCATGCTGTGGTGATGAGCCCCGGCAATACGCTATCAGCGAGTCTGCTGCCCGCGGAGGTGCTCACCGGGGATCAGGGATCAGGGGGCAGGGATCGGCCGGCTGACACCTGACACCCGACCCCTGGCCCCTATCTTGGAAGATGAGCTTCAGGCGCTCCTGGGCCGCTACTACAAGACGGCCGAAGACGCCGCCGGGGCCAGAGAGGGCCTCCACGGCCTGATTGAGCGTCTCATCATCTCCCGGGCGCTCGCCGACGGTATGAGCCAGCGGACCCTCGCCGCCAAGCTGGGTCTCAGTCGCACGACCCTCCACAAACGCCTCCAAGAGTACGGCCTGAGTGAGTAGGGTGGGGCTTGCCCCACCGATTTCGTGTCGAAGGCGTCTCGCCTTCGGATCGCCACAACGGTCTCCGGGGGCGATTCACTTGGCTTGCGGGCGGATTCTTGGTTTTGCGGGCGCGGGTCTTCGCGCCGGTTGGGGCTGCGAGAGGTCGAGTGTTTGAAGATGCGGCAGTTCCGTTCGGAGGCGGAGGATGGCCTGTCCGCTGATGGGTACGGTCGTGGTGATCTGCAGAATGTTCAGGGTCTTCAGGGGGTAGAGATGTTCCAGCCCGCGGTTCGTGATCCGGCTGTTGAGAATCCGCAGGCTGTCGAGCCGGTGCATGGAGATCAAGTGCCGCAAGCCGGTGTCCGTCAGGTCGGGACTACCTCCTAATTGCAGGTACTTCAGCCGGGTCACGGTGGCCAAGTGCTGTATCCCCGCGTCTCCGATGCCGGGACCGGTAAGGGAGAGGTCCTCCAGTTTCGTCAATCCGGACAGGCAGGCCAAGTCGCTGTCCCGGAAGGCATCGGAGGTAGACACGATCTCACTGCCGATGCGGGTGGATTGAGACCACATGTCGATTCTTACGGTTTTGAGATCCCTCAGACCCGAAAGGTCAAGGCCCTTGCCATCCTGATGAACCCAGTCGGCTCTGAGGTTCTCCAGGCCGCCAAGCTGGTTCAACGCGTTCAACCCTGACATCGTCACATTGCTCCAGAGCCCCCAACTCAGCTCTCTGAGCTTCGGCAACCCGGCCAGCCGCTTCAGCGTTTCGTTATCCGCGCCGGGCTGCATGATGTTAAGAGTCTCCAGATTCGCAAGCCCGGCAAGCATCTCAATTCCGCTATCCGTGAACCCCTTGCCCGCGATGCTAAGCTCCTTCAGGCTCCGGATTTGGCAGACGGCTCTCAGGGTCTCGTCCGTCAGCGGCGAATTGTCAGCGGTATTGATTCGCAGAACTTCAAGGCGACTGAGCCTTGTCAGGGAACGAATGCCCCCATCGGTGAAGCCAATGGGCAATTGCAGGTAATCTATATTGGGCATGGCGCCGACGTAGGCGAGCGACGCATCGGTAAGTCTGGCCTGGCCGGCGCTGAATCCTTTGAGTTGGGGCATGTCGCGCAGGTACGCGACGCCACGATCCGTGATCTTCTCCAGCCAGTACACGCACAGCCTCTCCAGCGACCGGCTCTTGGACAGTTGCCGCAAGCCTTCGTCCGTCACGTTGTGCGTGTCCAGCCACAGGACTCTCAGGGAAGGCATGGCCGCCACGTACTCCATCCCGCGATCGGTGAAGAGTCCCTCCTTGCCAAGACGCAGATACCTCAGCACAGGCAGATTCGCCAAAGCCTTCAATCCGTCGTCGGTCAAAGCGGGATTGCCGTAAAGGTTCAGTTCCTCCAGGGACTTGAGTTGACCCAGTGAAGCCAAGCCCTTGTCCGTCATTCGGTCCGGCCCGAGGTTGAGTCTCTTGAGGGTTCGCATTTTCGCGATCTCCGCCATGCCCGCGTCAGACAAACCGAGACTTGGATTGATCACCTCCAGCGCCGGCAGCGACGCGATTCTTGCCAAGTCCTTGGGACTGACGCGCACCTCGCCCAAGGCAAGACTCTTGAGCCCTGTCAGCCGGGCGATGAGCGGTACGAGTTCCGGGCTCAGCTCGACCGGCTGCAAGGAGAAGAACACCAGACCGTAGAGGTCATTGGGTTCGAGCGACTCCAAAGCCGTCCGGCAACGCGCCAGCGTCGCCCCCACCCCCCGGATCATCAGGATAACACGTTGTCCCGGCGGGATGCGAACCTCGCCCCTGGCAGGACAGAAGTTCTCACGCTCTGCGTACGTATATCCAGAATGAAAGCCGTAGACCGTCTCCGGGATCACCAGGTTTTCGTCCTGGGTATAGACCACGCCGACCGACTGATCTTGAGGGAAGTGCAGGATCTTAGCCGCGGGCCCGGTCGCGCCGGTACTGGGTGGCCGAACCTCACTCGCAGACGCAACGGTAGTAGCCGCTGCCCCGATGGCCAGGGTGATTGTCAGAACTGTCGCCCGCTTGCCCGCCAACCTGTCTGTCATGATCTTCACCTCCGCGATTTCTGGCCGCGCGTCTGTGATTCTACCACTACCACGAAGACGCAATGCGCCCGCAAACGATTCAGAATTGCGTTGCACGTTCTGACGACGCAGGGTGGCGGCATCTGGTTCACAAAATGATCCACTGTCCACAATGTGGGCCAGTTTTAGACTTATCCGAATCATCCGTGTAAAGACCTAATCATCTTAAGTAACTATCTCAAAAGGCTCAGGCGGTGCTGACGGCGATACCAAAGCAAGCCGCAGCACAGTTGGATCAGGCCCAGGTAATTGCATGACTTCTTGGCGTAACGAATCAGAATTGCACGACACTTGCTCATCCAGCCCAGCGTCCGCTCCACGACCCATCGGCGAGCGGGATGCCGCTTGCGATTCTTCTCGTCGAGCTTTTCTTCGCCGATCCGCCGAATGTGCGGGACATAGTGTGCTTCCGCCGCCGCCGTGTGTCCCGT
>CAYHAJ010000421.1:0-7482 GCA_964354535.1 uncultured Pirellulales bacterium | reverse complement strand
TCCACCGGGATATCAAGCCCTCCAATGTGATGGTGACGCACCATGACGGCAAGCCCGTCCCCAAGGTCATCGACTTTGGCATTGCCAAAGCCACTGTAGGGGCGAATAATCATTCGCCCCTACTGACCGAAAAGACGCTCTTCACCCGCTACGCCCACATCATCGGCACCCCTGCCTACATGAGTCCCGAGCAGGCGGAACTGAGCGACTTGGATATCGACACTCGGTCCGATGTCTACTCGGTTGGCGTGCTGCTCTATGAACTGTTGACCGGCACCACGCCCTTCAGCGAAGAAGAGCTTCGCAAGGCCGGGTACATCGAGATGCAGCGAGTCATTCGAGAACAGGAGCCAGTGAAACCCTCTACCAAACTCAGCACCCTTGGCGAGACGCTAACCGACATCGCGAAGCGTCGCAGTTCTACCCCCGATCTACTCCGAAAGGCCGTGCGCGGCGACTTGGACTGGATCGTGATGAAGTCTTTGGAGAAAGACCGCGCCCGACGTTACGAGACGGCCAACAGTCTGGCCGAAGACGTGCGGCGGCATTTGGAACATGAACCCATCCTCGCCCGAGGGCCCAGCACAACCTATCGCCTGCACAAGTTCCTCCGTAGGCACCGCTGGCAGACCATCGCCGCGCTGGCCATCGCAGTTTTCGCTGGTGCGGCGGTGGTCGTGCTTTCCCTGTGGAATCGGGACCGGCTCCAACTGGCCGAGGCCGAAGGACTCCGGCACGGGGCCATCCTCTCTCAGGCGCGGGAGCAGTACGCCACGGCCGAGCGCGATGCCGCTCTGGAGACAATTCAGCCCATCCTGGGCAGCAAGCACGTCGGGGCGGAAGCACAGCTCCTCCAAGCCGGCATTCTCGCGGACAATCGGCGTACGGAGGAAGCCGTGGCCGTGCTGAACGGGCTCCTGAGCGAACCACCGGTGATTGCCGGCGCGGCCCATGCCCTCCTGGCCCGCATCCTATGGGAGACGGGATCGCCCAACGCTGAGAAACTCAAGGAGATCGAGGAACACCGCCAGAAGGCTGAGACGTTGCTGCCCGACACGGCCGAGGCGTACTTCCTGCGGGCGATGACGGCTCTGACGGTGAAGGAGCAGCTTGTCTCGCTCGACAGGGCGTTGCGGCTGGAGCACCATTACGAGTCTCTGCGCCTGCGGGCCTTCACCTACTATGCCTCCCGCAAGTATGAGAAGATGAGGGATGATGCCCTGGGCATGACCTACCTGCGCGGGCGCGACCCGCTGGGCCACGCGCTGCGGGCGATGGCCTTGCGCGAACTGGGCAACCACGAAGACGCGGTCGCGGAGTATGACCTCGCGCTGTCGCTGACGCCGAAGGTGGACCCGCAGTACGTCGATCTGTCTACCCAGCGGAGCGAGACTCTTATGTGGATGGGCAATAACGAGCAGGTCGTGGCCGAGGCCCCGGAGTGTCTGAAGTCTTTCCCTGATAAGCCGGTCTTTCAATACCACCTGTTCAGCGCTCTGACGGCCTTGGGTGACTACCAGAAGGCCCATGCCGCATTTGGCGAGATCGTCCGGCGTACGCCTACGGCCCGCAACGAATTCCAGTACTGGTCGATGAAGTATGTGTCTGACACGCTGGCGGCCGGGCGAGCGTGGCATCCGGCGAGTCGTGAGCCTGTGGGACCGGCCTTCCTGGCGATGGTAGAAGCGGAAGAAATCTACCAGCAACTCTCCGCCAAGGGCCGACGCGTCACCACCGATGGGTTCAGCGCCCACTGGTCTCCGGACGGCAAGAAGCTGGCGTTCAGCCTGGGAGTGCAGGGGCGAAGTGGCGTAGCCATCTTCGATCCCGCCACCAAAGAGACGGACTTGCTCATTGTCCCCGGCAAAGACCCCCGGTGGTCGCCGGATGGAAGGCATATCGCTTTCGTCCGAGATCGTCAGGCCCTACGGCTGGAAGAACTCACCGCGGCCGAGCGCCGCGAACAGGACCGTTTGATCGGCAATGAAGAGATCTGGATCATCAAGGCTGAGGGCACCGAGCCGCGCCGTCTGGCCCGCGGCGGCTGGCCCACGTGGAGCCAGGACTCGACGACTCTCTACTATCCGTCGCGTGCTGAGAACGCCTTCTGCTCGATCTCCATTGTCGAGCGCGACGCCAAGCCACAGCAGATCATGGCCTGTTCGAGTCCCTACCCCTCGGTGTCGCCGAACCAACAGCGCGTAGCCTTTCTGGAAGACCCATCGCTCACGGTGAAGGACCTGGCTTCGCAGACATTGGTTGCCCAGTGGCCGGTGCCTTTTGCCGCCGGGGCTGGGCCTGTCTGGTCTCCGACAGGCCGTGAGCTCTGTCTGGCTGGGCGGAACAACAGCGAGGATCGGACCGGGCTCTGGATTTACGGCTTTGACCGCAAGGAACCAGCAAGAAGCCTCGGCGGACAGATCACGGCCGCTTCGTGGACGGCGGATGGAGCCAAACTCGTTTTCGGCCTGGGTGCCCCATACTATGAGCTTTGGGTCGCCGACCTCGACCCCAACGCCCCGGCTCGCGCGGCCCTTGGCGCCGCCCAAACGCGTGCGGAATACCTCCAAGAAATGGTGCGTCTCTACACCCGCCGCCTCGAGGTCGATCCACAGGATGCTTACGCCCATTCCAGCCGGGCGAAGTACTATGACTACCTGCACGACCGCCAGAAGGCAGAGGCCGATATGAGGCGGTTCTCGGCGATCCTCAGCGGAGAGGCGTCTTCGGATCTTCACCGCGCCACGCCAAGGAGGCTCCGCGGCGCTATCGACGGTCCATTCAACTATCAACTCGCCTTCTCTGTTGGAGGGCGAGACAACGGGATTCCAGTTCTACGTGTTGCCTTCGGGCAGAAGGGAAGGTGTGACATGCGAGTGTTTGAGATTCCGATGTTGGCGATGTCACTGGTTGGACTTAGTCTGCTGTCGGGGTTTGACACGCCGGCCGCCCATGCGGATTTCACCTTCGGAGAGCCGGTGAATCTGAAATCTGTCATCCCGGTCGTTGACGCTGCGCACGACACTGTCGACTGCTTCTCCTCCGATGGGCTTGAAGCGTACATCGAATCCGACCGACCCGGAGGGTGCGGCAAATGGGACATATGGATGTCGAAGCGTGCCTCCATAAACGATGATTGGGGTCCTCTGGAGAATCTCGGGCCGATCGTTAACACCCAGAATCTTGAGTCGTACGCATGCATTTCGACGGACGGGCTTGCGCTCTATTTCCCCTCCAACCGCCCTGGAGGGTACGGCGGTGTTGACATCTACATGACGACGCGGGCGGCCAGTAATGCCCCTTGGGGCTCGCCCGTGAACCTGGGTCCCAAGATGAACAGTTCTACCGATGATGGGGGGCCCTGGACATCTCCGGATGGCCTGGAACTCTACTTTCACTCGAACCGGGCCGGCGGATATGGTGGGTCCGATCTCTATGTGGCAAAACGCCCGACGACGAACGATCCCTGGGGTGAACCGGTGAACCTTGGCCCCGTCGTGAACAGCGCCTACAACGAAACATCCGTTGCACTCTCGCCAGACGGGCTGTTGCTCCTCTTTTGCGACTATGACACGCCCAGACCAGGCGGGTACGCGCGGGAGGATATGTGGATGGCAAGGCGAGCGACCCTTTCTTCCCCCTGGCAGGCGCCGGTCAATCTTGGACCGAAGGTCAACAAGTCTGGGGCTGATGTTTACCCACGCATCTTACCCGATGGCTCCAGATTGTACTTCAGCGAAAACCGCGCCGGCGTCTGGAACAACTGGCAGGCGCCGATCATTCCCATCGTGGACTTCAACGCCGACGGTCAGGTGGACCTCGTCGATCTGGTGACGCTGATCGACAACTGGGGTACGAACAAGACGCTCTGCGACATCGGGCCGATGCCTTGGGGCGACGGGAAGGTGGACATCGAGGATTTGAAGGTCTTCATGACCCACTTCGAGAAAGCGAACCCGCCGGTAAAGCCGTAGGGGTCATCTGCAACCACGCACCGTCTTTCGGATGGACATGGGGCGTGATACGCACCCTGCGAGGGCGGATCGACAACCGGGGCACGAACCAAACGCCCTGCGACCTCGGGCCGGGAGTTCCTGAGCGCCGCGTGCACGGCGGGGCTGGGGCGACGGGAAGGTGGACATCGAGGATTTGAAGGTCTTCATGACCTACTTCGAGAAGGAGAACCCGCCGGTGAAGCCGTAGGATGGGCGTCCCCGCCCATGTGTATCACGGGCGTCTCGCCCGTGCAGGCAGGGCCAAGATGGCCCTGCGACATCGGGCCGGAAGTCCCTTAGCGCCGCGTGCGCGGCGGGGCTCCGGCGACGGCAAGGTGGCCATCGAGGATTTGAAAGTCCTCATGGCCTATTTCGAGAAGGCGAACCCGCCGGTGCAGCCATAGCATCCAAGACTATGCTCTTACGAGCACACTACAAACAAGCTGCCACCGAGTCGCACCAACCTTCAGAAGTCTTTCATCGGCCGGATCCAGTCGGGCCAGGCGTTGTCATCGACGCCGCCGGCCCGCGTCCACGGGCCGCGCGTGTTGAAGGATTTGCTCCACTTGAGCGTCCACAATTCCTTGAGGGCGACCTTGCGCCCGGAGGCATCGGCGAACGCACAGCCGACGTAGCCAGCGTGCCGATTGATGCAGACACGAGCCATGTCCTGGTCGGTCCAGGCGGCATACTCGCTCTGGGCGGGCGGGGTCGTGGCCTGCGGCCACAAGTCAAAACGCAGGGCATCCACGAAGAGGGGCACAGTGTTCGGCGTCTTGACGTTCGTCAGCGTGCCCCAAAAGCTATTGCGCCGGTCTTGTGTCGTCAGCGGCCAACTGAGGAGATAGCTGTTGAGGCCGTAGCTGCCGGCGACACCCAGGTGGCCGGCCGAATAGCCCTCGAAGGAATCTGTATAGATGCCCCAGGCGTTGAAGATGTTGAGCGTGGCGACGCTGACGCCGTGCTCATCGCGGATCGGCTTGGTGGCCGTGGGGCAGAACCACGTTTTATTCTCCTTCCAGCACTTCAACTCTTCCGGAAGCTGGTAGAGCCACCACCAGCCATTGGTCCCGATGCCGCTCCAGAGCTTGCCGCTGTTGGCCTCGGCGTACATCGTGCCAACGACGCCCCACTGGCGCAGGTTGCCCAGGCACCCCACGGTCCGGGCCTGCTCCCGCACCTTGGACAGGGCCGGCATCAGGATCGACATCAGCAGCGCAATGATCGCGATCACGACCAGAAGCTCGATCAGCGTGAACCCTTTTCTGTCGCCCATATACCTACCCAACACAATTGATGATTCATAATTGACGATTTACGATTTATAGAGAGCGACGCATCTCACACGCCGAGACCATTATAGCATTCCACCCATCTCATGTAATCCATCAATCGGTGTCCGCCGCCTCTGCTCAAGATCCTCCGCACTTATCCTGGCGAGCCAGCCTTTGCGAATTTCCAGTACAGGGCCGGCATGAAGAGCAGGTTCAGGAGGGTCGAGGTGAACAGGCCGCCGAGAATCACGATGGCCATGGGGTTTTCGATCTCGTGCCCGGGTCGACTGCCCCCGACCACGATGGGGACCAGCGCCAACGCCATGGCGAGTGTCGTCATGAGGATGGGCGAGAGCCGCTCCAGCGCGCCGCGGACAATCAACTCTTCGCCAAACGGCATCTTTTCCTGGGTCTCCAGATGACGGTAGTGGCTGATCAGCATGATGCCGTTGCGGGCGACAATCCCCAGCACGGTGACGAATCCCACGATCGAGCCCAGGGACAACACCCCCCCGGCGAGCCAGGCCGCACCGATGCTGCCGGTCAAGGCGATGGGCAGACTCAGCATGATCAGCAAAGCCAGACGAACGGAGGCGAAATCCGCGTAGACGATCAGGAAGATCCCCAACGCGGACAATACCGCCACGCCCAGGAGGCGGTTCTTGGACTGCTGCCGCTCGGCGTATTCCCCCAGGATTTCCGGATGATAGCCCGCGTCGAAATCCACCGTCTTGACCTTCGCGGCGATCTCGCGGGCCACGCTGCCCAGGTCCCGTCCGGCCACGTTGCAGGAAACGTCGATGTATCTCGAGCTCGCCTCGCGGGTGATCTGACTGGGCGTGGGAGCGATGCGGACATCGGCCACATGCCCCAGGGGCACGCTCCCACCGGTCGGCGTGTCGATGGGCAGCGCTTGCAGCGCCGCCACATCCCGGCGCACTTCGGGAGTCCCCCACACCGTCACATCGAAGATCTTCTGGCCCTGATAGATCTCCCCCACTTTCGTCCCTTTGACCAGGGTCGTGGCAGCCCGGCGGACATCGGCGGGCACCAAACCGAACTGGGCCGCCGCTTCCGGACGAAAACGCACTTCCACCTGCGGGATCATCGTCAGAGGCTGCACGTGCAGGTCGGCGATGCCCTCGATGCTGCCAATGGCTTCGGCGATCTCTTTGGCCTTCTGCTGGAGGACCTCCAGCTCCGGCCCATAGAGGCGCAGCACCACGGTGGCGCTGGTCCCGGTGAGCACCTCTTTGATCCGTTCCCGCAGGTAAGTCAGCACATCTCGATAGAGGCCGGGATACCCTTCGACAGCCTCCTGGATTCTGGCGACCGTGGCATCGTAATCGACCTTGGGATCGACACTGATCCAAAGCTCCGTGAAGTTCGTGCCCACGACCTCGTCGGCCACTTCCGCCCGGCCGATGTGTGAGCCGAAGTTCTTCACGCCGGGAATGGACCGAAGCTCTTTGCTGGCGCGGATCGTGATGCGGTCCATCGCCTCGACCGACGTGCCGGGCTTCTCCACGAAATGCATCAGGAAATCGTACTCCTTAAAGCGCGGCAGGAACTCCTCCCCCAGAAATGGGATAGCAACCGCCGCGCCACCGACGAGGCAGACCAGGAAGAAGATCGCCAGGCCCGGACGGCGGATCAGGCCCGGCAGGATCGCCCGATAGCCGCGTTTGAGAACCGCCACCAGGGGAGCATCGGTCTGCCGCAGCTTGCCGTGTGGCAGGATGAGCAGGCACAGCGCCGGGGTGAGGGTCAGGGCCACGAAAAGCGAAGCCATGATGGCCAGGATGTAGGAGAGGGCCAACGGACGAAAGAACTTGCCGCTCAGGCCCGGCAGGAAGAACACCGGCAGCAGCACCAACGCCACGATCAGACTGCCGTAGTACACGGCGCTCCGCACCTCCACGGAGGCGTTGAGGACCACGTGAAATGCGGATTGCGTGCCGCCGGCCGCCCGGTGGAGGCGCAGGCGTCGCATGATGTTCTCGACGTCGATGATCGCGTCATCGACAACCTCGCCCAAGGCGATGACAGCCCTTTCACGCAAGCGCGGTTCCTTATCCTCAGCAGTCAGTCGCGCGAGCGCTGCCGCTGCTTGCCTGCCATTCGGGCCGAGCCATCTGAGCGTTTCGACTGCTTCCTCTCGCTTAATTGGATCATCCCCGTTGAGCAACGGTATTAGGCCAGGAACCGCGGGT
>CAYHAJ010000420.1:0-47361 GCA_964354535.1 uncultured Pirellulales bacterium | reverse complement strand
TCGAGCTGCTGGTCGTCATCGCGATCATTGCTCTCCTGATGTCGATCCTCATGCCGGCGTTGCAGCGCGTTCGCAAGCAGGCCCGGGCGGTCGCGTGCCAATCCAACCTCAAGCAGATGGGTCTGACCTTCTCCATGTACACGGAGGACAACAACGGCTATTTCCACCAGGAGGACGGCGGGGAGTCCAGCCACAGTTGGGTGCCCGCGATGCGGCCCTACTACAGCCGCGAGCCCAAGATCCGCGCCTGCCCGGCCACAACCAAGTTCTACAGTGATGGCGTGACCGGGCCTTTCGTCGGCTGGGGTGTCTATGGCCGGGGCCTCATTCGGACCGTGCCCAGTTGGGCCCTGCTGGACGACTACGGCAGCTTCGGCCTCAATGCTTGGGTCGCCAACGATACCAACGGCATGCACGCCAACAAGAACTGGCGGTCCATTCACGTCCCGGGCGGCTCCGAGATCCCCGTGTTCGTGGATTGCCAGTGGGTGGACGGCCTGCCGGAGGCGGTCGACGAGCCGCCGGTCTTTGACGGGGAGTGTCACTGGCAGTGGTACGGCAATGCCATGCGGAGCTTCTGCATCAACCGGCACAACGGGTCAGTAAACGCTGTCTTCATGGATACCTCGGTCCGGTCCATCGGTTTGAAGGAGTTGTGGCAGGTGCACTGGCACAAACAGTGGGTTCGCGACCGGGCGACCCGCGGGCTGCCCGTCTGGCCCGAATGGATGAAACCCTTCAAGGATTACGCCAGCTATTAGCGTGCTCTCTGGTTCCCGACGGTTGGAGGAGAAGATCGTTCTGGTCTGTCCGGAACGTGCATGCCACGTTCAATTGTGGAAGGAGGCATACCATGTGGCGAAGACTGATTGCTCTCATCTGTTTGGCCTCGGTGCTGAGTGCGGCTCACAGCGCCAGGGCAGGCTTGATCGGCTATTGGCCCCTAAGTGAAGGCGCCGGCGGCCAAGCCATCGACAAGTCAGGCAAGGGCCACAACGGCACGATCAACGGGGCCACGTGGGTCAGTCCGGGCTGGGACGGCCGCGGGGCGTGCCTACAGTTCAACGGTGTCAATGCCCGTGTCGAAGTCCCCCACGCCAACGACCTGCGGTTCGCCGCCAACACGAAGTACACCCTGGCGGCCTGGGTCCATTGGACGACTCTGCCGGGACATTGGTCGGGTGTCGTGACCAAAGGAAGGGAGGTCGGGAACTGGTACGGAATCTGGCTCGACCCCAGCAACGCGTGGGTCTTCGGACATGGCGGCAACAACCAAATCGGCAGCGTCGCAGTTCCCAACGTCTGGATCCACGTGGCGATGGTTTACGACAATGGAACCAAGAGCATTTACCTCAACGGCAAGCTGGATAATCGGACCGTGTCGTCCCAAAACGGCGACAACACCGGCGATTTGTGGTTCGGCGCCGCCAAGGGCGTGACCGAGTTCGCCCCCGCACGGATCGACGACATCCTGATCTACGATCAGGCCCTGACGGACGCGGAGATCCAGAGCCTCATGAAGGGCCTGTCCGATAAGTCCCTGGCCCAGGCGGTCAGCCCGGCGGATGCCGCCACGGATGTGCCGCGCGACGCGACGCTGAACTGGACCGCCGGCCAGTACCCCTCGACCCATGATGTGTACCTCGGGACCGTGTTTGCGGACGTGAACACCGCCGCGCGGACAGCCCCCAAGAGCCTGCTGGCCAGCCAGGGCCAAACGGCCACCGCGTTCGACCCCGCCGGCCTGTTCGCCTATGGGCGGACCTACTACTGGCGGATCGATGAAGTCAACAACTCCGCCGATAAGACTATCTACAAGGGTGGCGTGTGGTCGTTCACGGTCGAGCCGTACGGCTACCCGGTTATACCCGTGAAGGCCACGGCCTCCAGCTCCCAGGCCGGCATGGGCCCCGAGAAGACCATCGACGGCTCCGGGCTCGACAAGAGCGACCTGCACGGCACCGAGCCGACCTCGATGTGGATGAGTGCGGGCGCGAAGCCGAACTGGATCCAGTACGAGTTCGACAAGGTCTACAAGCTGCACAACCTCTTAGTATGGAACTCGAACCAACTGATCGAGGGCTTCCTGGGATTCGGGGCCAAGAAAGTCACGGTCGAGACCTCCACCGATGGCACGACGTGGACGGCGCTGGCCAACGTGCCGGAGTTTGCCAGGGCCACGGGCCTGGCGGGTTACGCCGCCAACACCACCGTCAACTTCGGCGGGGTCGAGGCCAAGTACGTCAAGCTGACGACCACGGCGAACTGGGGCGGCATGGCGCCACAGGTGGGTCTGAGTGAAGTGCGGTTCTCCTACGTGCCGGTGCGGGCCCGCGTACCGCAGCCGGCGAGTGCCGCCAAGGGCGTCAGCGTGGAGAGTTCCCTGGATTGGCGGCCGGGCCGCGCGGCCGCTTCGCACAAGGTCTATTTCGGCACCGATGCGAACGCGGTCGCCAACGGAACGGTCGCCGCCAAGACCGTGGCCGATCATGGCTATGGCCCCGGCTCTCTCAATCTGGGCACGACCTACTATTGGCGGGTCGATGAAGTCAACGCCGTCACGTATCCGGGCACCGTCTGGAGCTTCACGACCCAGGACTACAAAGTCGTGGACGACTTCGAGAGCTACACCGATCAGACCGGCGCGGAGATCTTTTCGGCCTGGATCGACGGCTTCGCCGATAATTACAAATCCAGCGGGTCTACCGTCGGTCTGGATACGGCCACAAACGGGACCTTCGGCGAAACAATGATCTTCCACGGCGGCAAGCAGTCGATGCCGCTGCGGTACGACAACACCAAGGCGCCGAATTACTCTGAGGCCACCTGGACGTTTGACACCCCGCAGGACTGGACCACCAGCGGCATCAAGAGCCTGTCGCTGTGGTTCCAGGGTGTGGCCGGCAATGGCGGACAGTTGTACGTGAAGATCAACAGCACCAAGGTGGTCTACGACGGGGATGCGGCGGACCTGGCGCGAACCGCCTGGCAGGTGTGGAACATCGATCTGTCCCAAGCGGGCAAGGTCAACAGCGTTCGTTCCCTGACGATTGGGATCGAGGGCGCTGGGGCGAAAGGCACTCTGTACCTCGACGACATCCGCCTGTATCCCAAGACGCCGGAGTACATCACCCCGATCCAGCCGGCGGCTACGAATCTGGCAGCGTACTACACCCTTGACGAAGGTTCCGGCACACGGGTCGGCGACACCTCCGGCAAGGGCAACAACGGGACCGCCAGCGGTAATCCCCAGTGGGTACCGGGCAAGATCGGCGACGCGATGTCGTTCGATGGCGTGGATGACTTCGTCGACTGCGGCAAGGGCGCCTCGCTGGTCATTCGTGACACCATCACCGTGGCCTGCTGGATCAAAGTCGCCTCGTTCACGCGCAACTGGGAGACCATCCTCGCGATGGGCGACGACTCCTACCGCATGAGCAGGTCGGCGACGACCGGCAATTCCATCCACTTCGGCTGTAACGGGCCGACCGGCGGCAACCTGGATGCAAAGACCCTGGTGAACACGGATACTTGGCGTCACGTGGCGCTGGTCTATGATGGCACCAACAAGATCGTCTACATCGATGGCATTGAGGATGCCCGCGTGGCGTCCACGGGCCAGATCAACGCCAGCGCCTACAACCTCTATATCGGCGCGAACTCCCAGCAGACAGGCCGTAACCTCAAGGGCGTGGTGGACGACGTGCGAATCTACAGCCGGCCGCTGTCGGCCGGTGAAGTGGCCGGCCTGGCCGGACAGACCCAGCGCATGGCTAAACCGTTCTAAGGACCAGGACCGCTGACTGCCGTCGCAATTGAGACAGCCCAAGACAAGGCTGCGTCGCAACATGCGACGCACGATGACGTGAAAGCGGGGTGTCCGTCCACACGACGGCGCCCCGCTCTACTTCTGATCCTGTTGGCACGGGAGTCTCGTTGACTCCCAACGGGTGGCATTGTGGGTGACCGCAAGGACCCGGCGGCGGACGGGTCCGGTCGCAGCTACATCGATGACCCCCGCATGACCAAGCCCTATCCGGGCGGGTCAGGCCCCGGTGCAGCCGGAGACGCCGAGGCAAGGACTATGGAGGTCGCAAGCGGCACAGGGTCAAAGGCAGTAAGGGAAATGCGTATGAACCGAGGGTCGGTCGCGGCTCGTCGAACAGACGTGCTATTCCGGTCTTGACAGAGGTCGATAGGAGAAGATCCATCATGAGCAAAAGCACGGAAAGAGGCGCCTCACGGCGCGAGTTTCTCAAGAGCACCGGTCGAGTCGCCACGACCTCCGCTTTATTGGCGGCGCTGTCGCCGCGCGTCTATGCGGCCCCGGACAATACGATCCAGGTGGCCCTCATCGGCTGCGGCGGGCGCGGCGCCGGAGCGGCAGCCAACGCTCTGGCCGTCAAGAACGGCCTGGTCAAGCTGGTGGCAATGGCCGACCTCTTCGAGGACCGGCTCGAACGCAGCTACAAAGGCTTGATCGACGCCGCCAGCGCACCGCGCACCAGCGGGTCGGCCGATAGCTGGGTCATGGGCTACCAGGCGGCCCAGGTGGATGTCCCGCCGGAGCGACGATTCCTCGGCTTCGATGCCTATCAAAAGGCCATGGACTGCCTGCGGTCGGGCGACGTGGCGATCCTGACGACGCCCGTGGCGTTCCGCTGGGTCCACTTTCGCTATGCGATTCAGAAAGGGATCAACCTCTTCATGGAAAAGCCCATCATCGTGGATGGGCCGACCACCCGCAAAATGCTCCAACTTGCCGAGGAATCGGTGAAGAAGAACCTCAAGGTGGGCGTGGGCCTGATGTGCCGGCACTGCAAGGCCCGTTGGGAGCTCTATGATCGGATCAAGGCCGGCGCGATCGGCGAGTTGGTGACGCTGCGCACCTATCGGCAACAGGGACCCGCGGGCTTCACAGGGCCACGGCCCAGCAATATCAGCGAGCTGCTCTGGCAGATCCGCAGCTACCTGGGCTTCATGTGGGCCAGCGGCGGCCTCGTCCAGGACTATGTCGCGCACAACGTCGATGAGTGCTGCTGGATGAAGGGGTCCTGGCCGGTCAAGGCCCAGGGTTCCGGCGGCCGCTGCCAGCGCGGCAATTGCGTGGACCAGAACTTCGACCACTACGATGTGGAGTACACCTTTGCTGACGGCGCGAAGCTGTTTCTGTACGCCCGCAACATGCCGGGCTGCCACGGCGAGTTCGCCAGCTACGCCCATGGCACGAAAGGCTCGGCCGTGATCTCGACGTACATGCACACGCCGGCCAAATGCCGCCTGTACAAAGGGCAAGACTTCGCCAAAGAGAACCTCACGTGGGCGTTCCCGCAGCCGGAGCCGAACCCTTACCAGCTCGAATGGGACCATCTGGTTGAGGCCATCCGCAGCGACAAGCCCTTCAACGAAGTCAAGCGCGGCGCGGAGGCCGGTCTCGTTACCGCAATGGCCCGCCGGGCCGTCCACACGGGCCAGATCGTGACTTACGAGGAGATGCTTAACAGCCCGCAGGAGTTCGCCCCGGATGTGGACAAGCTGACAATGGATTCCTCGGCGCCCGTGCAGGCCGGGGCCGACGGTCTGTACCCCACGCCGCAGCCGGGTGTCCTGAAGGACCGGGAGTACTGACAAAGGAACCCAGCACCGTTTGGGCGCCATGCTTGCGCAAGCATGTCTTGTCTATCGGATGGAACATGTCTACGCGAGCGTAGACATGGCACCCCGCACACGGCGTAACAAGTCTCTCAGCGAGCACGTGGCAATGAAGCCGTCTCCTCCCGCAGGGCCTTTTGCAGGTGTTGCAGAGCCTGCTGGTAGTTGTCCGGCCCGACGTACTCCAGGATCAGCGGCGCCTTGGGCGTGCGCCGCAGGGCCAGCGAAACGAACTTGCGATAATCCAGATCCCCCTGCCCCGCCGCGACACCCTTCTCCACGTGCAGCTTGCGATCCTTCGCGTGGAGGCAGTCGATCCACGGCGCCAGTTGATCGAACATCTCCTCGAGATCGTTCACTTCCAGTATATTGGCCGGGTCGAGCAGGGCCCGAATCCGCGGGGAGTTGACCTCCTGCAGAAACACACGCGTGCGCTTGGCGCTGCTCAGAAAGCCGCCGAAATAAGGCTCCAGCAGCACCGTGGCGTCGTGCCGCTCGGCCATCTCAGCCAGTTGCTTGACCGTCGCCAGCATCTGTTCCCAAACTTGCTGACGGAAGTGGTACGCGGCCCCTGCCGCCGGCTTTTCGGGCTCGTAGTGTCCGGATTCGGTAATGAACATCCGAATTCCCATCGCCCTGCCCACCTTCATCATGTCCTCAAAGTACGCCAGATTGGCCCGCCGTTCGGCCGGGTCCGCATGAATCAGGTTGGTATAAACGCCCATGCTGTGAAGGGCGATGTCCGCGGACCGATAGGCTCGGGCGATCGCCTCACAGCGGGTCGTAGTCAGGTCGGACAGATCGGAGCGGCCGTTGTATTTCCAGTACCGGCTGTCCGATTGATTCAGAAACAACTGCACCATGCGGATACCCGCGGCGGCCAATTCCTCAGCAAGTTGGGCATTGGTGTACTTTGGGAATCCAAGCGTCGCAACACCGATAACCGCGCCGGTCGCCGGGTTGGCGCCCTGGCTGCCCGAGGTCAGCGAAGCACCGACGAGAGGTACAACCGCTCCGGCGGTCTTGATGAGTTCCCGGCGTGTGATGCGTGCGTCGAACATGATCTACCCCTTTCCACGTATCGTTGCAGAACCCATACCGATTCGCAGCAACCGGGGATTATACTACGCAAGCGGGGCAAACCCTACTCATATCTCAACGCCGCCATCGGATCGATCCGCGCGGCCCGGCGGGCGGGGACATAGCTCGCCAGAAGTGAGGCGGTCCCGAGCAGGGTCAGAGTCGCCGCGATACTGAACGGGTCGGTGGGACTGATGCCGCATAGAGCGCTGCTCATCACCCGCGCGACGCCGACTGCCAGCAACATCCCGACCGACAATCCTATCAGTGTCAACACCGCACCCTCACGCAGCACCAGAGCCAGAATGTTTCGGCGGGTGGCGCCCAGGGCCATGCGGATGCCGATCTCCGGGGTCCGGGAAGCGACCAGATAACCCTTGACGCCGTAGATGCCCAGCGCTGCCAGAAACAGGGCCATCGTCCCGAACGTCACTGCGAGCCCCGCCGCGATGCGTGCCAGCCACATGGGCAGGCTGTTGTGGTAACACTCCGACAAGGTCACCAGGGAAAGCACGGGCACGCTCGAGTCCACGGCGCGAATCTCCTTGCGTATCCTCTGCAGCAAGGCGGCTTCCGCGCCCGGGTCCGCGCTCGCCAGCCGCAGGTGAACGTATCCCAAGAACGAATCCGGCTCGTACTCGAAGGGCGCGTAAACGTGAGGCCGGAACTCCTCATCGAAGACGCAGTTGCGCACCCCCGGCACCACCCCGACGACCTCCGATAGGCCGCCGCCGTAACCCGAGATCAGACAGCCCACCGCCTTGCCATCCGGCCGGAGCCCGCGCGCCAAGGGCTCGTCAATAATAACGACTTTGGCGTTCGAGGCACTCTCCTGGGGCGTGAAGTACCGGCCCTGCAAGAGGGGCAAACCCATCGCCTGGAAGTAGTTCCCACCGACGTTGTTGTACAGCACGGACCTCACCTGTCTTTCCACGGGGGCATTCGCGCCGGAATCTCGACCCCGCGCGGAGATCGTGCACTCGCTGGGGGTGAGCTCAAAGAGCATCTCGCTCGAGATCCCGACCGCCTCAACGCCGGGCAGCGCCCCCAAATGACTGACCAGCCTCTCGCACATCTGCTGACCGCGCGTCGAGTCATATCCCGCCGCCCGCGGGTCGACGCGCACCAGCAGCTTTCCCTCCAAGCCGTAACCGGGGGTCGCCCGGGCGGCTTTGAGCGCACTATGCGCGAACAGCGCTGCCGCCATGACCAGGACGACGGACAGGGCCATCTGGCAGGCGACCGAGAAACCGGCGGGGACAAGCCGACGCGTCTGGCGGGTCGGTCGCGCGGGGCTGCTCCGCGATTCCTTCAAATCGCCGAAGATCGGCCGGCGGGAGAGCCGTAGCGCCGGTCTCAAGCCCGACAGCACCGTCGCGAGGCCGCAGAAAGCCACGGTCGCCAGAAGCACGCGAAGGTCGAGCGCTACCTTGAATCCGTGGGTCACTTCGTAGAAGGATGCCACGACCAAGGTGATCGACGCATTCAGGATCCGGGCGCCTCCCTGGGCCAGACCCAGTCCCAGGAGACCGCCGAGGAGCGCCAGCAGCAGCGACTCCACGAGCAACTGCCGTACGATGCGCCATCGGCTTCCGCCGGCGGCCATCCGGATCGCAATCTCTCGGTGGCGCGAAGCACCCCGAACGAGGTACATACTCGCCAGGTTCAGACAAGCAATCAGCAGGACGATGGTCGATACACCCATCAGGAATAGAGCATAGGGCAGCAGATCACGTCGATCGTCCGGGCCGGTCCAAATGTTGGCTCGGGGCAAACGATCCAAGTGGAACGTCAGGCCTTTCCAGCGGTCCGGGAACTCTTGTGCCAAGCGCGCCGCCAGCGGCTCCAACCGGGTTTGGGCGACAGCGAGACTCAGGCCCGCTTTAAGCCGCCCGACCAGCGTGAGGCCGGGATAACTGTCTGCCACCGTCGATCCCACGCGATCGTTGAACAAGCTATAGGCGCCCAGCGGCATCCAGAAATCGGGGCCGGCCAGCGCCGGCCCGGTAAACCCCTCGGGCATGACGCCCACGACATGAAAGGACCTGGCATTGACGCGGACGGGCTTACCTACGATGTCGGCATCGGCGCCCTGCCGTAACCACGCCTGGTGACTGAGAACAACGACCGGCTCCGCCCCAAGTTGTTCCTCCTCCGGAAGAAATACCCGCCCGCGAATCGGCGTCACCCCCAAAGTCGAGAAGTAATTGGCCGAGACAAAGGCGGCCAAGCCTCGCTTGGCGATCTCTCCCTGCTCCAGGACGGCCAATCTCACGTTGTAGGCCATCAGCTCCTGGAATACCGGATTATGGTCCCGGGCATCGAGATACTGTGGATAAGAGACCTTCCGATAGTTGCTGCCCTCCATACGGGTATAGCAGGCGACTACGCGATCCGGATTCTTCACATTGGGCGGCCGCAGCAACACGGCGTTGACCACGCTGAACATGATCGTGTTCGCCCCAATGCCCAGCGCCAGAGTAATCAGGGCAATCGCCGTGAATCCTGGCGCCTTGCCCAGCATCCGAATGCCATAGCGAACATCCTGCCACAACGTTCCCATGAAAACACCTCCGCTGTTCTTCTCTATTGAGTCGAAGACTATCGCAAGCACACGGACCCGTGGTCGCTGGAAAGACGCAGATTCCCGTTGCCGGAGCCGGTGGTCCCGACGATCTGGTGGCGTGAGATCCTCCCCTCCCCGGTGAGCGGGAGCGCTGAGTGCACCGCGCCCCAGTCATTGTCGAGGCGGTAGGCACCTTGATAGCCCGGCGGCACTTTGAACCGGACCTTGCCCCACTGGGTGCTCACTTCCGCCGCGATTTCCGCGGGACACGATTTCGAACAGGCGATGTCCACTGAGCCGAATTGCGTTCGAGCGACGAGACGGTCCGACACGATCTCGCGACCCGTGACGCGGCCGAACTGGGTTCCCATCTCCAACGTGCCCTGCGTCTTCTCGCAGATGACGGCGCCGAATTGCGTCTCCGCCTTCACATTCCCCTCGATGCCCGTGAGCCGCACCTGCCCGAACTCGGTCTTACAGTCCACGTGCGCCTGTCGGGGAACGAGGATGTCGAGGTCCACCGATATGAAACGGTGGTCTTGCGGTATCGACGGTTCCTTGACCGTGACGCGCACGACTGCATGGTTGGGGTCGGCATTGTTGGGTTCGGCGACAATTTGCACCTGCTCACCGATCTCCCGCGCTTCCTGTTTGTGCGGCGCGTGGACATACACCTTGGCCGTGATCCGGCAGTCCGTTCTCTCGTCCGAACCGACCCGGATGGCACCGGCCTCGTTTTGCACCACAAGTTTTGACCCCGGCGCAAAAGGCACCTGCGTCTCGACGTTCTTCTTGTAGTCTGTCAGGGCCCCCCGCAGACAGACGGCGGTTCCGTAGCATCCGCTCACCACCAGGAATTGACCCAGCAAGCCGACGAACAGCACTCGTCTCATTACAGCTCCCATCCGCAGTCCTTTCAAGAAGCACAGGTTTCGACCATTGGAGCAATGGAATGATGGAATACTGGAATGTTGCAGGAGGGTCGGCTCCTGGACGCGTTATTCCATTATTCCACTATTCCATCATTCCAGTTCTACTCATATCGCAGCGCCACCATCGGATCGGTCCGCGCGGCCCGGCGGGCGGGGAGATAACAAGCCAGCACCGCCACCGCGAACAGCAACAGGGGGACCAGCACGAACGTCGCCGGGTCGTAGGCGCTCATCCGGAAGAGCAGGCTGGATAAGAGGCGGCAGAGGACCAAAGTACAGGCCAGGCCGATCAACAGGCCGAAGATAGTCAGCACGACGGCCTTCTGGAGAACCAGGCGCAGGATGTCCTTATTCCGGGCACCGAGCGCCATACGGATGCCGATTTCGTTGCGACGTTCCGTCACGGCAAAGGCCATAACACCATAGAGCCCCACCAGGGCCATGAGCAGAGCGACGCCAGCCATCACGGTCAACAGGATCGCACAGAAGCGTTCCACCGAGATGGAATTCAGCACGAGTTGATTCATGGTTTCCGTATAAAGAATCGGCTGGCTCGGATCGATATCCCACAGGGCTTTGCGCGCCGCGCCGGCCCAGCGCAGGGGCTCGCGGACGGTCCGAATCAGGAAGGTCATGTCGCGTCCGCACTGCTGGGCGATGGGCGTGTAGATAAAAGCCGGGTAGTCATCGCTATGCAGGGTTCTGATCTTCACGTCCCCCACCACGCCCACGATCGTTCTGTCGCTACCCCCAAAGTTGACCATCTGGCCGAGCGGGTTTCGGTCGGGGAGGAAACGCCGTACGAGCTCCTGATTGACGACCACGACCCGCTGACTTTCTTCGTTATCCTGCGGGGTGAAGGTCCGCCCCTGCACCAGCGGGATTCCCAGGCAGCGGAAGTAGTCACACGACACCACCCGCGTCTCCGCCGAGGGCGAGCCCTCCTGCCCGAGGATTCTGAACGAATTGACGCTGCTGGAGGGATCCATGGCGTGCGTATCGATCGCGCCGGCCGCTTCCACCCCCGGCAGCGTCGCCAACTTCTCCAGGACACGGTGGAAATAATCCACACGATTTTGCAGACTACGATTTTGCGCGGTGCTGGGACGCACCACATGCAGAGCCAGGAGCCGGTCGGCCTGGAATCCCGGGTGGGACCGCTGCAGGAGGACGAAGCTCTTGATGAGCAGACCCGCCCCCATCAGCAGCAGCATGGCCAGGGCGATCTGGGCGACGACGAGCGTCCCGAGTGTGCGATGCCGGGCACGACCGCGCGACACGCTCTGACCCGTCTCTTTCAAGATGTTGCTCAGCCGCTGGCGCGAGTCCTGCCAGGCGGGAACCACCCCGAAGAGCAGTCCGGCGATCAGTGACAGACCCATCGTGAAAGCCAGCACCGGCAGGTTCACCCGGATTTCGTCCAAGCCGGGGATTCCAATGCCGCCCGTCACGGGGAGTCGGGGAGCAATCCATTGAAGTAGATCCAGACTCCAAAAGGCCAGCGCGAGTCCCAGGACACCGCCGAGCAGGCCGACCAGGATGCTTTCGGTCAGCAATTGCCGGACGAGCCGTCCGCGGCCGGCGCCCAGCGCCTGACGCATGGCAATTTCCCGGCTGCGGGCCGAGCCTTTGGCCACCAGCAGGTTGGAAACATTCACACACGCCACGAAAAGCAGAACGCTCACCGCCCCATACAGAACCAGAAGCGCCGGACGCACGTGGCGGATCACCACCTCGTGAAGGAATTCGATCTTTGTTCCCTTATCGATGTTGGTGCTGGGATTCTCTTTCTCAACCTGCGCGGCGACCTGGTCCATCTGGGCCTGGGCCTGCGCGAGAGAGACCTCCGGCTTGAGGCGACCGAGGACCACGAGATAATGGTTGGCGCGGCCATTGCCCGTCAATTCCTCCTGGGTGAGGGGGATGTAGATCCGAGCCATCTCTTCCAGAAAACCCATCAGAGGCTTCGCCACGCCGACCACGGTAACGGCAGTGCCATCCAGGGTAATGGTCTGGCCGACAATATTCGGATCCGCGTGGAACCGGTCGCGCCAGAGGCTATGACTCAATACGGTCACACAGTGGTTGGCCACGTGCGCTTCCTCCGGACGGAAGCCGCGTCCCAGAGTCATTCGCCCCGGCTGCAGCACGTCGAAGAAGTTCGCGGAGATGCGGAAACCCTGGAGGGCCAAGGGCTCGTCCGCGCCGGTGAGACTCAATTGGGACATGGCCAAGGCACACAATCCTTCCATGGCGTTGTTGCGCTCGACCCAGTCCAGGTAGTCCGGTCCGGAACAACTCATCGTCCCACTCGAGGAACGCCAGCACGTCCATACCATCACGAGACGCTGGGCCTCACCGAAGGGCAACGGACTGAACAGGGCGCGGTGCACTACACTGAAAAGGGCCGTATTGGCCCCGATCCCCAGCGCCAATACGATCACCGCCGTGACGGTGAAGCCCGGGCGCTGGAGCAGCATCCGAGCGCCATACCGAGTGTCCTGCCATAGCGTCCTCATGTGTCACTCCTACTCATATCGCAGCGCCACCATCGGATCGATCCGCGCGGCCCGGCGGGCGGGCAGCCAGGCGGCGGCCAGGGCCACCGTAAGCAACACCAGCCCCGAACCGACCATGGTCGGCGGATCGTACGGTGCAATGCCGAAGATAACGGAACTCAGGATGAAAGCCAGAACGAGAGCCGCGGGAAGACCAATGACGATCCCGAGGAGGGCCAGCAGTCCCGCCTCGCACAGGATGGGGCGGGCCACGTCGGCCGGTCGGGCTCCTATCGCCATGCGGATGCCGATCTCGCCCGTGCGGCGCGCGACGTTGTAGGCCATGAGCCCATAGAGGCCGATGCAGGAAAGTCCCAACCCCAGCAAGGCCAAACTGACACACAGTAGCGCAAGGGTCCGCTCCAGCACCACGGACTCTTTGAGTTGCAACTCCTGCGTCGTGACCCCTTCCAAGGGAATGGCAGGGTCGATCTGCGCCACGGCCCGGCGGACGGCCGGCACGAGCGACAGCGGCGGCAGGACGCTGCGCACGGTGAACGTCATCCGGCGATGCCCTTCCTGACGAGTACAGAAGTAGAGGATCGGCGAAACCTCGCCACCCAGCCTGAGCTTGTGATTGCCGCACAGGCCCACGAGTTCGTAGTCGTCGTATCTCAACTCTGTCGTCACGGATTGGCCGAGAGGATATTCACCCGGGAAGAAGCGGCGGGCGAAGGCCTCGTTGACGATGACGACGGGCCGGGAGCCGGCGATATCCGTAGGAGCGAAGTCCCGCCCGGCCAGCAGAGGGACCCCCTTCGTGGCAAGCCATCCGTCACTGACGATACAAATGGGTACTTCGCGCCCTTCGGGGGGGCGCCCGCGGACGGAGATCCCCGTGTACCAGCCTCCCTCCACGTGGGAGAGGGCCACCGACCGGACGCCGGGAATCGCGGCCAGGGTTCTCCGCACGTCGTCGAAAAAGCCGACGAGATCTCGCGAGGCATGGTCGCGCTCCAGGGGGGTGAGCTCAAACACGAGCAGGTTCTGGGTATCGAATCCCGGATCGACCTGATGGAGATTGGTGACGGTCCGCGTCAGGAGCCCGGCCCCCGTGACCAGCACCATCGACAGCGCCACCTGCACCACAACCATCATCTTTCCCATGCGCGGGCGGGGCGCGCCACGGCCGCCACTGTCCTTGAGCCCCGCAGAGGGATCGACGTGTGCGGCGCGCAGCGCGGGAATCAGGCCGGCCAGCACCGTGGTGAGCATCCCGACCGCCAACGCGAAGAGAAGGACCCTGCCGTCGATCCCTTGCGCCAGGCGAACGTTGGCGGACGGGTTGCCCATATAATCCAAATCAGCCTGCGTCTGGCGCAGCAGAGCGGTCACAGACCCCCGGACGGCCGCGTTGATCCACACGCTCAGAACCAGTCCGAGCACCGCCGCTCCGAGTGACAGGATCAGACTCTCCACGAGCGACTGGCGGATCAGCCGCCAGCGTCCCGCGCCCAGCGCCGCACGGACGGACATTTCGTGGTGACGCCTGGCCCCCCGGGCCAGCAGCAGGCTCGCCACGTTCGCACAGGCAATCAGCAGGACCACGCCAACCAGCGCCTGCAGAAACATCAGGACGAGCATGCTCATGAAGCTGGATAAGGCCCCGAGACCTTCTTTGGCGTCCGCCAACACGATGAACGGCCGCTCCTTTTTGGTCTCGGAGGGGCGCACCACTTGGCGGAACAGGACCTCCAGGGACGCGCGGGCGCGCGCCTCATTAGCACCCGGGGCCAGGCGCCCCATGATGCGGACCCACCCGTACCTGGGGCGCTCCAGCAGCTCATCATTTGACGTAATCTGCGGCTGTGCGGTGAGGGGCACATAGAACTCGCTGGGATCGCCGCTCAGGGGCCCTCGATACCGCTCGGGCAGCACGCCCACGATCGTGAAGGCCGTGCTGTTGACCATGAGCGTCTGTCCGAGGACGTGCGGGTCCAGATCGTAGTGACGGCGCCAGAAGGGGTACGTGATCACCGCGACCGGCTCAGCGCCCACGCGATCATCCTCCGGGGTGATGGGCCGTCCGATCAAGACCCGGGCGCCGTAGCTGTCGAAGAAGTTGCCCGAGACCGTCAAGCCATGGGTCGCGACCGCAAAGCCCGGGCCGCTGACCGTCACACCACCTTCCGGATAGGAGAAGCCGAAGACACAGGAGAACTCCTCGGCCTTCTCGACGAACTGGCGGTAGAGGGGATAGGGAAAGGCCATGCAGAATCGTTCGCCGAACCCCCTTTGAGCTTGGGAGTCGCTCGTCAGGCCGTCGATCTGGACATTCTCGCCCCGCCTCCAGCCAATGACCCGCAGGTCCTGCGGATCGGGCACCGGCAGCGATTTCAGCAGGATGCCGTTGATCACGCTGAAGATAGCCGTGTTGGCCCCGATACCCAACGCCAGCACCAGGACCACGACTGCCGTAAAACCAGGGCTCTTTCGCAATTGACGAAAGGCGTAACGTGCGTCGTGCCTTAAAGTCGTCATAATCCATCTCCAGTAGTCGGTAGTCAGTAGTCGGTAGTCGGTTTCCGCTTCGCCCTTCTCTTGCCGACAACTGACTACCGGCTACCGACTACCTTCTTATTCATATCTCAATGCCACCATCGGATCGACCTTCGCGGCCCGGCGGGCAGGCAGCCAAGCGGCGGCCAAGGCCACCGCCAGCAGGATCAGCCCCGACACGATCAGAGTCACAGGATCATAGGAGGCAATGCCGAAAATGACGGCGCCCAGGATACGGGCCAGAGCCAGGGTCAGCGGGAGACCCAGCGCGACGCCCAAAAGGGCCAATTTTCCCGCCTCATAGAGGATGGGCCGTGCTACATCCGCCGGCCGCGCTCCCAGGGCCATGCGCAGGCCGATCTCGCCGGTCCGACCCGTCACTTGGTGCGCCATCAGCCCGTACAGCCCGAGGCAGGAGAGCCCCAGGGCCAGCAGACCCAGACCAACGAACAGCAGCCGGAGAGTTCGTTCCTGCGAGAGGTCCTTCTCCAGCAACAGCTTCTGGGTGGTGAGCTCCTGCAAGGGCAGGGCGGGATCGATCTCGGCTACCGCCCGGCGCACGGCGGGCACCAGCGACAGCGCGGGCAGGACGCTGCGCACGACAAAGCTGGCGTCGTGGCGCAGATTCTGCCGCTGGCAGAAGTAGATCGCCGGCTGCTCGGCCTCCTGGCGCGCCTCGCGCCGCCGGTCGCTGCACACTCCCACAATCTGGCGCGGCTCGGGTCTGCCGCTCATACCTCCCGTGGCGACCGACACCCCCACCGGATTGGCCGCGGGATAGAAGTGACGGGCAAAGGCCTCGTTGATGATGGCCACGGGTTCGGAGCTACCGGTGTCCGCCGGGGTGAAATCACGCCCGGCCAACAGGTTCACTCCCATCGTCGCCAACCATCCGTCGCTGACAAGACCCACGGGAATGGTCTTCTCGGGAGGAAGGCCAGGAATCCAGGCTTTCGTCCACCAACCACCGCTGGAGAACGCCACCGACCGCACGCCGGGAATCCCGGCCAGATTCACGCGCACCCTATCGTAGAAACCGGTGAGATCCTCCTCTTTGACCACCGACTTCAGGGGACGGAGATCGAAGACCAGGAGGTTCTCCGTGTCGTACCCGCGATCGACCTGGCGCAGATTGATGACGGTCCGGGTCAGCAGCCCGGCCCACGTGACCAGCAGCAGCGACAGGGCCATCTGCACCACGACCAGCGTTCTCCCCCAACGCGACCGGGAGAGGCCGTGGACGCCGCTGGTCTTGAGCTCGGCCAAGGGGTCCACGCGTCCGGCCCGCCAGGCCGGCAGCAACCCGAAGAGCAAGGTCGTGAGCACCGCCGCACCCAACGTAAACAGCAGCACGGTCCGATCGATCCCCTGACCGAAGCGGACGCCGGCGGAAGATCTGCCCATGTACTGCAGATCACCGTACATCCCGCGTATCAGATTGGTCATCGTCCCCGCCAGGGCCCCCTTGAGCCACACGCTCACCACCAACCCGGCCGCCGCCCCTGCCAGGGACAGGAGCAGGCTCTCTACCAGCGATTGGCGGATCAGGTGCCACCGTCCCGCCCCGAGAGCGGCGCGCACCGACAACTCCCGGTGGCGCCCAGCACTGTGCGCCAGCAGCAGGCCCGCCACGTTGGCGCAGGCGATCAGCAGCACCAGGCCGACTAAGCCTTGGAGGAGCATCAGTTCGCCTGTCCGGCCCCAGCGGTCGAACGTTAGTCCGTGTCGGCCGTCCACCAGGAAAAGCGACGGCCGCTCCTCGTCGGCCGGGCGTTGGCTCAGACTCCTCTGGAAGAGCACCTCCAGGCGAGCGAGCGCCTGAGCCTCGTTGGCACCCGGGGCCAGCCGTCCCATGATGCGGATCCACCCAAGGCGGCGGTCTTCCAACTGCCTCCGGCGCGACGTCAGCAGCGCCTGGGTCGCGAGAGGCACGTAGAAATCCGCCGGATCGCCCTGCAAAGGCCCCCGGTAACGTTGGGGCAGCACGCCGATGATCGTGAAACCGGCGTTGTTGATCATCAGGGTCTGGCCCAGCACCTGGGGATCGAGATCGTAGTAGCGTTCCCAGAGACGGTAGGTGATCACGGCCACCGGATCGGCCCCCGCACGGTCGTCCTCCGGGGCCAGGGGCCGTCCAAAGAGGACCCCCGCGCCATACCCGTCGAAGAAATTGCCCGACACCATCAACCCGTAGGCCACCGCCGGCCCGCCGCCGGCCTGAACCGTCAGACCCTCCTCAACATACGAGAAGGCAAAAAGGTGGGAGAACCCCTCGCCCTCTGCGGCGAACGCGCGGTAGGTGGGGTACGGGAAGGCCAGCCAGGACATCTTGCCGGGGACCCGGGGTCCATGCAGGTCGCCCGACTCGAGGACGATCGGGCCATTGGAGCCCACCCAGGCGAGCACCCGCAGGTCCTGCGGCTCGCGCACCGGCACCGATTTCAGCAGAACGCCGTTGATCACGCTGAAGATGGCCGTATTGGCCCCGATACCCAAGGCCAGCACCAGAATCACCACCGCCGTAAAGCCGGGGCTCTTGCGAAACTGACGCAAGGCGTAACGTGTGTCTTGCCATAAAGTCGTCATAGCATCACTCCAGTTCTCAGTTCCCGGTTGTCAGTTCTCAGTTGGGAGCCATCGGCTCTCTTGCCGGCAACTGCCAACTGCGAACTGTCAACTCCTTCCTATTCATATCTCAGCGCCACCATCGGATCGATGCGCGCGGCCCGGCGGGCGGGCAGCCAGGCGGCCAGGACCGCGACGGCAACCATAACTGCGACGGTCCCGATGATCGTGACAGGATCATGGGGTTCCACTTCGTAGAGATAAGACCGGACCACGCGATTCAGAGCCAGAGCAACAGGAAGGCCGATGGCGACACCCAGGACCGTGAGTATCAGGGCCTCCCGGAGGACCGGCCAGGCCACGTCCCAGGAACGTGCGCCCAACGCCTTGCGAATGCCCATCTCCCCGGTGCGGCGGGCGACATTGTAGGCCATCAGTCCATACAGGCCGATGCAGCACAGGCCCAGGGCCAGCAGGGCAAAACTGCCAAACAGCGCGGTCACGAGCCGTTGCGTGCGCAGGGACTCCCCGACCGCGAGTTTCTGCGTCGTGATCCCTTCCAGCAGCAGGCTCCGATCGATTTCGGCCACGGCCCGGCGCACGGCGGGGATCAGAGACACAGGGGGAAGTACACTGCGTACCAAGCAAACCATGGATTTTGGTCTGATTCGACCATGGGCTCTGTAAAGGGTCGGAGAAACCCGGTCGCGCACGCTGCCATATTTCTGGTTCCCGCACACACCCACGATCTGATATTCGTCTCTACCTTCGGCTATGAACTGGCCCAGAGGATTCTCCTGCGGGAAGAACACCCGGGCGAATTCCTCATTGACGATCACAACGCTCTGGGACGTATCCGTAGCCAGGAAGTCACGCCCTTGCAGACGGATCCCCACGGTCGCGAAATACCCCTCACTCACGTTCACTCTGAGTACCTCGCGCGGCTCAACTTCGGGATGGCTGGGGATCGATATGTTCTCCCTCTGCGCCGATCCCCTCGTCAGCGTCGTATCGGAGAGGGCGGCAGACCGAACGCCGGGGATGGCGCCAATCTGCCGACGCACGGCATCAAAAAAGACGATCCTGTCTCTCGGGGGAGACAGGGACCTGCCGGGATCGAGGGGAACCAGCAGGAGATTCTCCGTGTCAAACCCGGGATCCACGCGGTAGAGATTGACCAGGGTTCGACACAGGAGCCCGCCGACCACGACAAACAGGACGGACATCCCCATCTGCGCCGTGACGAGCACCTTGCCCAGGCGCAGCCGCGGGGCGCCGCGACTGCCGCTTCCCTTCAGCCCGGCCGAGGGATCGGTGTGGCCGGCCCGCCACGCGGGGAAAAGGCCGGACAAGAAGGCGGTGGCCACGCCCACGGCCAGCGCAAACAGCAAGACCCGCGCATCGATCCGCAGATCAAAGTGGCGCTGACTGGACGGATCGACGATGAGGCCGCTCGCGATCCCTCGGAGCCATAGAGACAGCAGCAATCCGAGACAAACCCCTGCCAGCGACAGGATCAGGCTCTCCGTGAGGGACTGCCGGATCAGGCGCCAGCGCCCGGCGCCCAGCGCCGCCCGCACGGCCATCTCCTGTTGCCGGACCGCTCCCCGCGCCAGCAGCAGGCCCGCCAGATTCGTGCAGGCGATCAGCAGGACCAGTCCTGCCACGCTCTGCAGGTCCCAGAAAAGTCCGCCCCACTCGCTACGCTCATCGATCAGCACCCCGCGCCGACCTTCCTGCAACAGGATCCCAGGCCGGTCAACCAGCGCTCCCGCGCGCTCAACAACCTGGCGGAAGAGGACCTCCAGGGAGGCCTGGATCTGAACCTCATCGGCCCCGGGCGCCAGTCGGCCCATCATCTGGACCCACCAGAAGTTGTCTTGATTCACCCACGGGTGAACCGCCAGGGGCACGTAGAAATCGGTGCGCCCTTCTCCGGCCGTGGGGCCGAGATGATGACGAGGCAGCACGCCAATGACGGTGAAACCCGTCTTACCCACCATGAGCGTCCGGCCGATGGCCTGAGGATCGAGACCAAAGGCGCGTTCCCAAAGAGGATAGCTGAGGACGGCCACCGGCACGGCGCCAGGGCGGTCATCCTCAGGTGCGATCGGCCGGCCAATCAGGACCGGTGTCCCGTAGGCCTGGAAGAAGTTGCCCGACACCATCTGCTCGCTGGCCGAAATCGGACCGCCGCCCGCCTCGATCGTCACGGACTGTCCGCGGGAAAAAGCAAACACCTCGCAAGAACCCTGCACCTGTTCGGCGAAGTCCGGATAGGCGAAATACGGGAAGGAAAAGAACTGGCGGTCGCCGCGTCTGGTGGCGGCGATTTCGTAATCAAGATTGAACATCCTCTTGGGGTGATTATGAATGTCCTCACAGGTCCAGGTGATCACGCGCAACTGCTGGGGATCGCGCACCGGCAACAACTTGTACAGGATGGCGTTGGTCATGCTGAAGACCGCCGTATTCACCCCAATGCCCAGGGCCAGTGACAGCACCGCGACCACCGTGAAACCAGGGCTCTTCCACAACTGACGAAAGGCGTAACGTATGTCATTTCCTATGGTTCTCATTTTGCCATTCCTTCCGAAGGCTGTCCCTTCGACTCTGCCGGGGGTCAGATCCGACCCTTTCCAACAGTCCCGTGCCAAGATGCCTCACGATCCGAGTAGCACTCAGACCTCCCAGCCCTTGCGGTACGTCCGGCCGACATACTGATTGATCTGGGGCTCATTCGCACACTCCCTCTTCTGCACATCCCACTCAAGTTTCCTGCCCGCGCCGGCGAAGGCCGCCAGATGACCGGTCAGGATCCACTCGGTGAGCCGGCCGGACATGGTGCTGAAGTCATTCGTGAGGGGGCCTCCCTTCTCGATCGCGTCGAATATCTCCTCGAGCGCGCCGCCGGTGCGTGGCAGCGTTTTCGGCGGCGGGGAGTACTCCCTGTGTTTCTGTATGGGTAGGATGCGCGTGTCGAGACAAAAGGAACCGGAATACATGTAGCCCTGGCTACCGATGAAGATGTTTCCGACCCTACTCGGCGGCTGCAGCTCCCGGCGCAACTCCCTCAGGGATTCGGGCATGTCCTCGGCTTTTTCATACGCATACACCTTCACCGGGGGCATCTCGCCCCGCGCCGGAAACTCCCAGCGCAAGACAATGTTCAAGGGATACAGTTCCTCACTGCCCCCTTGGAGGTGGAGGCACTCCACCGTGTAACGGTCAGCCTGCCTAAGACGCAGGGCATCGAAGGCCCCATCCAGATTGTGACAGCCCATGTCTCCGAGTCCGCCGGTGCCGAAGGGCCGCCACTTGCGCCATTTTTCCGGATGCAGATCGTCGTGGTAGTCCCGGTAGGGAGCCGGTCCAATCCACTCGTTCCAGTGCACCTGAGCAGGTATCGGCTTGGCAGGCGGGCGTCCCCCGTAACCGCCAAAGCTATCGTCGACGACGCAATGGGCTTCCGTCACATCTCCGATAGCCCCGGCCCAGAGGTACTCGCACAAGCGATGATGCCCTTCCCCGTAGTGGCCCTGGTTGCCCAGCGCGGTGAAGACCCTGTTCTTCTTGGCCACTTCGCCCAGGATTCGGCACTCCCGGATATTATGCGCCAACGGCTTCTCGCAGAAGATGTGCAGCCCGCGCTCCATGGCGCGTACCGCGGCCGGGGCGTGATGGTGGTCCGGCGCCGCGATCAGAACGACGTTCAGTTCCTTGTGACACTCGTCGAGCATGCGCCGGTAGTCGTGATATATTCTGGGTTTGACGCTGGTGTCCTTGATATTTTCCAGGGCGGTGGCGATCGCGTTATCGTCGATATCCACCATCGCGACCAGTCGTTGCGCCCTTGCCATCAATAGCGGAAGTCGTTTGCCCTGCCCTCCGCAACCAATGACGGCGACCCCCAGCTTCTCATGGGCCGGCCCCGCCGCGTGCAGCAGCGGCAATCGTACCAGGTTCGCTCCCAATGCAGCCGACGCCGCCCCAGAAGTCCGCGTCAAGAATTCTCTTCGTGAAGAGGTACGCATTGGGCTTCTCCTTTCTACAAAAGGAGCCGCACTTCTAAAGCTTCTTCCATGACCTGCGTTCTATATGACAACAGAAACACTCTTTGTCAAAGAGGAGCTAAAACGGGGTGCGTTCCTGTTTATCTCCATGCTTTCGAATCAGTTCGATAAACGCCGCAGGGTGAATGATCTTCGCACCGCTCTTATGCACATAGGCCGACGCCAAGAGCAACTCCTTCATCTGTTCGGGACTTAGATCAGGGCAAATCTGCCAGCCCAAAGCCAGGATGCCGGCGGCATAAGGGATCGTATCGCTGTATCCGGCCCTCGACCGCGCGTTGCGGCTGCGCCGGCCCCCGCCATCATAGGCGTAACCAAAGCGCCCGTCTTCATCGGCCTGGGCTACCGTTCGTGGGGCGGACGGTACATGGATATGGCCCTGGTCGACCTCGGCCGGCCCGTTGCGGAAACCCGGGGTACAGGCCTCGACACGTTCTCGATCTTCCGGATCCAACCAACAGAGGGATACAAAGCCGTGGTGCCAGGTACAATCCAACACCAGGATACCTTTGTCCTGGGCCCGCTGTACCGCCTCGTCCCACAGGGACTGGTTCTTATAAACCGATCCCTCGCCGGAGGGCTGGGCTGATACAGACACGACCCGTATCCTTTGATCTTTCGGTGCGTTTTCATTGTACGTCACAAACCGGTCCAAGGCCCGAGCATAATAACTGGCATCCGTCTCCCAGGACGGAACTGCCACAACGTGCAGGCTGGCCCCCGGGGCGCTACCGCATCGCGTGCCCACCAATTGGCTGGCCATACCGGGTCCATGCCCGCTGCTTTTGTGCGGGCCGCAATCAAGGGCGTGATAGGAGACGATCTTCCCGGCGTATTCCGGGTGATCCAGCAGTAGCGGCTGATCGATCAGCCCCACATGGACACCCGACCCGGTGATCCCCTGGGCATGCAAAGCCCGGACCCCAAGCCCAGGATTCATGCCCTCCTGCAACAGTGTCTTCGGATCAAATCCCTTGGGCAAGCGTTCCGCCGGGGGCCACTGGGTCTCCTGATTGAATTCGAGGGTATCCAGGATATCACCCGCATAACGCAGATCGGAGGCGCGTAAATCTTTACCACCTACACTGGCATACGCCGCGAGAGCCTCGCGACGATCCGCCCTGGGACTATCCGTCTTATCGCGCTTGGCCGGGCCGACGTTGATCTCCAGCACCGTGCTATCGTTCTTGCTGATTTCAAAGGAGAGATTCTGGTCTTCATAAGTGAGAATGTCTTTGGTCGCAAATTCCCTGAGCTGGAAGTCATTCCCAAAGACTTGTTTAACCTTTTCCGCCGAGTCCCCCACTCCCAGGCCGCCGGCGAATTTGTAAGAAGGACTGAGCACGGTGATCCCGGTGACGGCATCGTCATTGATCCCAAACGCGATATCCCCATAAGACATGGTATAGCGTTTCGGGAGATTATCCCGAGTGTACTTCTCTTCCCCCCAATGAATCCATATTGGCTCTCCCAGCTTCTTCAACACCTCGTCTTTACTCATGCCAAACGTGCAGGCACCCACCCGCACTCCCGGCACGATAGTTTGAGTCTCAGAATTCGTTGGCGGAGGCGCCTGTTCGTTCTGATTGTCACTCTGCTGGCGGTTCACGGTTGCCGTCTCACCCGCTTGAATCGCACCAATCAATCGGACCGGATCAACGATCGGTCCCAAACGCTTCGTCATGCCGGTGCGCTTTAGTTCGATAGTACGCCCGGTCCGCACGGCTAACGCCCAGAATCTTGCCGGGGTAATGGCGGGATCCACCTGTACCGCCAGAGCATACACACCGGCGACGTAAGGGACCGTCCAACTCATGCCGCCAATTCCATGGAAGACGTATTGATCGACACCCTCATAGCTGGCGGTGGTTCGTGAGTCCATCGGGACCCAGAGACTCTTTCCCGAAGGAGACGACGGATGAGCCCAAAAGGACTTGGCCAGGAATATCCCCGGTTGATAGGATTCAAACACATCCGGGTCAGCCAAAGGAGAACGGCCCAGTGCGCTGAGATCGAATCCCTCGTGGAGGTCCGGGCCATGCACGCACACGGTCAAGATACCCGCGGCCTGCGCTCTCTGCACGGCGTCCATGATTTCCTTATAGCCCTCGTGCGACGGCGTCCAACCTGTCGACATGGAGATGACGCGAATCTTGTTGTCTTTCGGGAGCTGCGCGTTGACTTCGATAATTCTGTGGATACATCGAGCCAGGTTTTGCAAAGCGCCCGGCCAGGCGACATAATAGAGCTCGGCCTCAGGAGCGACGCCGACGGTCTTGCCCAGGGCAATCGAGGCGACGGCCGCCCCGTGCATCTGCGGTCCACTTCGGCTGGGCACATCTATTTCCTCGTAGAAACGCAGACGGTCGGCATACTCCTGGTGGCCAACCAACAGAGGCTGATCGATGATGGCGACCCTTACGCCGCGGCCGGTAATTCCCTTCTCGTGCAAGCGGCGGACGCCCAAGCCGGGATTCTTGCCCAGTTCCATGATTGTTCGCCAATCGAAGCCGGAGGGCATCCGTTCGGCAGCCGGCCAGATTGTCCTGTCATCGAAGGCCGCATACATGAGATCCCCGAGAGACGCACGCAAATCGAGCTTCGACAAATCGCAGCCCCGCAAATCGACCTGGTAGGCATCGTCCGAGTTAGGATCGTACTTCGGAAGCGTTTTCAACACCCCCTTAGGGTAAACGATTCTCTTGGCGAAAACGCAGATTTCGGTCGCGACGTGGTTCTTCTTGTCGATGGTGAAGTCAACCCCTTGGGCCGCGTAACGGAGAACGTGCTTTCCGGTGGCCTGTTCTACTACTCTGTAGCCTTTACCAAAGGCTTGTTTGATGTTCTGCTCCAAGTCGTCCACGCCTAATCCAGTGCTGAGTCTGTAGAGAGAACTCCGCACGAATATCACCCGCACAGAACCATCCTCGAGCCAAAACGATATGTCACCAAAACACAGAGTACATTCCGCCGGAAGGTTCTTAAGGCTGTACTTTTCTTCCCCGCGCCGAACCACCTGGTTTTCCCCGAGTTCGATGGTTTGGGGCTCGCCCAGCTTCTTCAACACCTCCTCTTTGCTCATGCCCAGCGTACAGTCACCCACACCCACGCCGGGCACAATGAGATGCTTCGCAGGCACTGGTTGACTTGCCCGCACGTAGTGAGAACCGGCCAGCGGAATTCCGACTAGGACTAATAGTACTGTGGTAGCTCGTCTCATGGCTTGTTGCCTCCTATTGAGCCGGCCTGAAACGTAAGACCACGACCAACGTAATACTCGGATTCTCAAGTAACATCCGAAATCCGTGTTGCAGGTCTTGCTCCATCGTTTTGAGGTATCGTTGATTCAGTATTCCGTCTCCTGTGTTCTGTACACTGCCTTACTCACTCGTATCTCAGGGCTTTCATCGGATCGATCTTTGCGGCCCGCTGGGCGGGGAGCCAGCAGGACACCAGGGCGACGCCGCCCAGCAGCAGGACCGTCAGGACGAACGTCAGCGGATCGGTCGGTGTGACCCCATAGAGCAGGCTGGAGATGATCCGAGTCAACGCGACGGCCAGCAACACGCCGAGACCGCAGCCCACCAGGGTCAGGGTCATTCCTTGCCGAACGACCACGACCAGCACGTTGCGTTTTTGCGCGCCGAGGGCCATGCGCACCCCGATCTCGCGGGTTCGCCGGACCACGCCATAGGAAAGGGTGCCATAAAGACCCAGGCAGGCCAAGGCGAGGGCACAAAGGCCAAAGAAGCCTGCAAGTTGTGAAAGCATCCGCTCCTGGCGCAATTGATCATTCACCACATTCGCCATCGTTCGCAGACCGCTCACCTCCACGTCGGGTACCACGGCACCGACGATCCGGCGAATCCCCCCCGCCAGCGAGAGGGCATGGCCCCCGGTCCGGACGTAGAACGTGGCGACGGAGTTCTCCAGGTTCACATAGTAGAACAAGGTGGCGGACGGGTCGTCCCTCAATCGCCCGTGCCTGGTGTCCCGGGCAACGCCGATGACTTCCAGCGTGGGCTCGGACCGACCGGACTCCCACAAAGGCCCGCCGACCGGGTTCTCCTGGCCAAAGAGCCCCTTGGCCACCGACTCGCCCAGGATCACCTTGCGGAGCGTCCGTTTCCCGTCGTCAGCGCCGGCCACGGGCAAATCCTCCGGACCGAAGTCTCTCCCTGCCAACAGCGAAATCCCCATCGTTCTCAAGTAGTTTGGGGCAACCCCCATCCCCCGGCAGTGCAAGCCCTGGGTGTTTCTTGCCGCGACGCTGTCGGTCATCAGATTCGGCGTGAAGTAGCTCGAACTACCGCCCAGAGAGAGAACGCTCGCCAAAGTAGCGGATTGCACGCCGGGCAGGCCCTCCAACTGGTGTAGAATTTCCTGGTGCACGGACGCTCGTCGGGAGTTGTCGTAGTCCTTCCCGAGATCGAGCCCGAAGAGCACCAGGTTCTCGCGCGTGAAACCCGTGTCGGTGGCCCTGAGCGTCTGCAGCGTCCGCACGAACAGCCCCGCCCCAATCAGGAGCAGGCACGTCAGCGCGATCTGCGCGACCACGAGCAGCTTGTTCCAAAGCTGCCCCGAGGTGCGTCCTAACACGCCGGCCGCTTCGTTTTTGAGCGTCGCCACAAGGTCCGCACGAGTACACCGCCAAGCCGGCAACAGTCCGAAGAGAAACCCGGTGCCGATAGAGATCAGGAACGTAAACACCAGAATCTTCAGATCGGGTGTGAGCCTGAGCAGGACTCCTTCGCCATAGTTGGGAATGTAGTGGGCCAGCAGCCGCACACCTCCCTGGGCGAGGAGCAAGCCCAACACGCCGCCCGCTGCCGCGAGCAACAGGCTCTCCGTCACTAATTGGCGGACCAGAGCCAAGCGCCCCGCGCCCAGGGCCGCTCGGACGCTGAGCTCGCGCTGCCGCGCTGCACCCCGCGCCAACAGCAGCCCCGCCAGGTTCGTGCAGGCCACCAACAGGACTAGGCCCACGATGGTCATCAAGATGAACAACAGCCGTTGAAAGTCCCTGCGCAACCAAGTGAATCCCGTCCCGGCAGACTGCAATTCAATCCGATGGCTCAGAAAATCCTCCCGCTTCTTGCCGGACCACCCCATTTTGTCTACGTGCTCCAGACGCATCCGCTTGAAGATGACGTCCAGCCCGTCACGTGCCTGGGCTTGGGCCACACCCGGTTTCAGCCGGCCGGCGATTTGCAGCCATTGCGAACCTTCGGAGGTCAGCGCGTCTTTCCACCCCGCCACTTGGGGATACATCTGGATCGGCCACCACAGGTCCGGTCGGCTTCCCACGACAAAGCCGAGGAATCCTCGTGGGGCAACGCCGACGATCGTCAGAGGCACATCTTCCAGAGTAACCGTCTTGCCGACCACCGCCGGATCCTGCCCAAAGCGGCGCCGCCAGAAGTCATAGCTGATCACCGCCACCGGTTGCGCCGCGCCTGGCTGGTCGTCATTCGGAGTCAGAGTCCGCCCGAGGACCGCCCGCGCACCCAGAGCGAGAAAGAAGTTCCCGGAAACCGGCTGGCTCCACACCGGCTCCGTTCTGGTCGTGCTGGAATCCAACACTCTCATCTTGCGTTTGCCGATTCCGGAACTGGCGAACAGGTCGGAGAACGGCTGGCTGCCATCGCAGAGACGTTCATAGAGCGGATAGGAAAGAGACGCCCAGCCGTTGTCCGTCACCAGCACAAGCTGTTGCGGGTCTTTCACCCCCGGCAGCGGCTTGAGCAGCAGTGCGTCAATCAGGCTGAAGACGGCCGTGTTGGCCCCGATGCCCAGACCCAATATGAGTACCGCCACGATGGTGAAGCCGGGGTTCTTTGCCAGCATCCGAAATCCGTAACGAACGTCCTGCCACAAGGTCGTCATAGCATGACTCCAAACGTGTGCCGGAATATTGGAATGGTGGAACGATGGAATGTTGTAGGAGTGCCGGCATTCCGACCCATTGTTCCCGTATTCCAATATTCCATCATTCCACTCCTACTCATATCTCAGTGCCGCCATAGGATCGATCCGTGCGGCCCGCCGGGCCGGGAGATAGCTGGCCAGGGCCGCCACACCGATCAGGATGAGCGACACCAAGGCAAACGTGAGCGGATCGGTGGGGCTGACGTCGTACAGCAGGCTGGCAATGACCCGCGTCAGACCAAAGGCCCCGACCAAGCCGATGATCGTCCCCACCAAAGCGAGTCGAAGTCCTTGTCCCACCACGGACGTCAGCACATCGATGCTTCGAGCGTCCAGGGCCATGCGGATGCCGATCTCTTGGGTACGCTGGGACACGAAAAAGGCCATCAGGCCGTAGACGCCCACGGAGGCCAGAACCAATGCCAAGACGCCAAACAGACTGAGCAACTGCGCGTTGAAACGCATCGGCGCTACCGGACCAGCCAGCATCTCCTCGAAGGCTTGCATGCGCGGGGCGGGCGAAAGAGGGTTCAGCGCCAGAAACACCCGGCGAACGGGGGTGAGCATGGCTTCGACGTGGTCGCGCGTACGAACAAGGAAATCGACGTTGCCCGTGATCCAATCGCCTTGGGAGAAAGGGATATAGATTGTCGGTGGGACATCGCCACCCAGGCCCGGACGCACATCCGCCACCACCCCGACAATTCGGTAGGACTTCCCTCGGCAGGTCACAATCTGGTCCAGCGCCGAGCCGTCGGGAAGGAACTGCCGGGCAATCATCTCATTAATGATCGCCACCCGTTCCGCCTTGGCATGATCGCCCGACGTAAAGACCCTTCCGGCAAGCAAGCGGATCCGCAAGGCAGCGAAGTAGTCTTCCGTGACGCGCTTCCAACTCGCCTCGTTCGGGCTGGCCTGCTCGCCGATGCGAAACTCTGCCGTCTGCACGGGAAGGATGCACGGGGACCCGACGGCGACGGTCTCCACTCCCGGCAACTGCCGGACCCGATCCGTCGCGAGGAGGTCGAACCCCTTGGCGACCACCAGGACATTCTGCGGATCGAAACCCAGGTCCGTGGTCGTGAGACGCCAGAAGCTCTTGATCATCAGCCCCGCCCCAATCAGCAGGATCAGCGACAACGCCACCTCGGAGACCAGCAAGACCCGGTGCAGAATGCTGCGATAGGCGGCGTTACGGAGGGCGGTGCCCCCTTCCTTCAGGGCGCGCCCGACGCGCAGTTCGGGTAAGCGCAGGACCGGCGCGAGTCCGATCAGGGCTCCCGCGAGAAGGGATACGCCGAGCGCAAAACACAGGACCCTACCATCCACCTGGATTTCCGACAAACGGGGCATCTGGGAAAGGAGAGAGGCTCTCGTGATGTTCAGACACCAAACCGTCAGAAGCAAGGCGCACACACCGCCGGCCAAGGAGAGCAGAGTGCTCTCGGTAAGAAACTGGCGCACCAGCCGCAGACGTCCCGCCCCGAGAGCGGTGCGAATAGCGACCTCCCGCTGTCGGCCCAGTGAACGGGCCAACAGCATGTTGGCGACGTTCGCACAGGCAATGAGCAATACAAATGCCACCGTGCCCCAAAGCGCCCACAGAGCAGGCTGGACCTTGCCGGTTACACACTCCGCAATCAGCGTCAACCCCAGGCTGCGCGGGCCGCGTTGTTTGTATTCCCGCGTCAATTGACCATTGACAACATTCAGCTCCGCCTGAGCTTGGTCGAGGGTGACCTCGGGCTGGAGACGGGCCAGAAGGAGTGTGCCAAACGAGAACAGACTGTCGGCGCCTGATCTCTCCGGAGTTAGCGCCAGAGGTTTCCAGAGATCAATGTCCTGGGATACCGAGTCCTTCCCAAGGAACGTAAAAGCGTCCGACACTCCCCCGTATTCCAGGAAGCGAAAGCCCGGCGGTAGAACGCCCACCACGGTGTACGTTCCGTCCTTGAATCGGAGGTCTTTGCCAATGATCTCCGGATCAGCCCCCTGGCGCTGCGTCCAGTACGAATAACCCAGGATCACCACTCGGTCGCTTCCCGGCCGATCGTCTTCGGGAAGGAATCCCCGGCCCAGCAAAGGCTGAATGCCCAGGCCGGCAAAAAACTCGCCCGACACGCGTGCGCCCAGCAGACTGACAGGCTCCTCCCCGCTGACATCGACGAATGACTGATGTTCCAGGGCAAACATCTGGGCAAAGACGTGACTGCGTGTTTGTACCTCGCGAAAATCAAAGCGGCTATTGCCGGAAATCGAGATTCCCAGTGTCCGGCTCATCTGTTCCATCATGCGACGCAACTCCGGATCGTCGAGACGGGTCGAGATTTGCACCAGGCGACCCGGGTCCCGGAACGGTAGCGGGCGCAGGAGCACGACGTTGACGATACTGAAAATCGCCGTATTGGCCCCAATGCCCAGCGCCAGAATCAGCACCACGGTGAGGGTGAAGCCTGGGCTGCGCGCCAGCATCCGCGCGCCATACCGAAGGTCCTGCCAGAGTGTTCTCATCGGTTCCTCCTATTCGCACCGGAGTGCCACCATCGGATCGATCCGCGCGGCTCGGCGGGCAGGGATGTAGCTGGCCAAAAGGGCGACGCCTGTCAACAGGAGCGACGTGCAGACGAACGTCACCGGGTCGGTGGGGCTGACATCGTAGAGGAAGCCGGCAATGACCCGCGTCAGAAGCACGGCACCTGCCAGGCCGACCACCACTCCCACCACCGTGAGCCGGAGTCCCTCTTTCAGGATAGCCCCCAGCACCTGCCCGCTCGTGGCGCCCAGGGCGATGCGGACACCAATCTCCGGCGTACGCTGCCGCACGGAATGCGCCATGACGCCATAAATGCCGAAACTCGCCAAGACCATGGCCGTCACCGAGAAAGCCGACAATACGATCACCAAAAACCGGCGGGTGGCCAGCGTTCTGCCGACGATGTCCCCCATGGTCCGGACCTCGTGGACGACCGCATCTGCGCTGATCGCGCGGATTTCCTTTCGCAACGACCCCACCAGGCTCGTGGGATTGGACTGGGTCGCGACCACCAACGAGAAGCGGCTGGTCCCGTTTTGCTGAGAGCAGAGGAACGCCTCCAAGATGGGGTCCGCATCCAGGGCCGTGCTCTTGGTGTCGCGCACGACGCCGATGATCTCGGGGTTCATCCCCGCCCATCCAAAGTAGAACTTCTTCCCAATCGGGTCCTGGTCCGACCAGAACCGCCGCGCCAGGCTCTCGTTGATAATCGCCACGTCCGCAGAGTCTTGCGTATCTTCCTCCCTAAAGTCGCGTCCCGCGAGAAACTGGATGCCCATGGCCTGGAAATATCCGGGGCTGACGATTCGCGCCGCGACCATGTGCGGACCGATCTGACTGTCCGACAGACCTTCGGGGCGGATGTTGCTCCCGCCCGTCATCCCACAAAGGGGCAGATCGTTGATCAAAGCCACGCAGCGGACGCCGGGCAGCAACTGGGCCCGGTCCAGGAGCTCACGAGGGCTGTTGCCCCGCATGTTCTCCAACTTCACCGTCAGAAGATTGTCGGTCCTGTACCCCGGGTCGAGCTGCAACAGGTGCGAGAGGCTGTTGATCAGCAGGCCGGCGCTGACGAGCAGAATGAGCGACAGCGACACTTCGAAGGCAACGAACAGGCTCGCCAACCGGCGGCGCCGAAAATCCAAGGTCGCGCCGCGACTATCTGCTTTGAGGGCCTCGTTCAGATCGGGCCGGCAAGTCCGCCACGCCGGAACCAGCCCGACCAGAACGCCGGTCAACAGGACCACACCCAGGGCGAAGAGCAGGGTGCCGAAATCAATGCCGACTTCCTCCAGGCGCGCCATATCGCCGGGTGCGATGGCCCGCAAGACCGCCACCCCGCCGATGGCCAGAAGGACCCCCAGTCCACCGCCCAGCAGGCTCAGGAGGACGCTTTCCGTCATTGCCTGGCCGAGCAGCCGCAGCCGGTCGGCGCCGAGTGTCGCCCGTGTCGCCATTTCCCGCCGACGTGCCAGGCCACGGGCCAGCAGGAGATTGCCCACGTTGGCACAGGCGATCAGCAGCACGAAACCGGCCGCCCCGCCCGCCAGAAGAACCGGGGTGCGAGTCTCACCCACCACGTACTCGTGCAGCGGAACCATATTGACACCCGGGGCATGGGTTGGGTCGGCGAACTCGGTTGTAGCGATCCGGCTAGCAATCCCATCCATCTCGGCCTGAGCCTGCTTGACGCTCACCGCTGGCTTAAGCCGTCCCACCACACGCCACCGCAGACAGCCCCGCCCGCCCATCCGGGTCTCCGGGAGGTCTCGATCCACCGGGATCCAGAAGTCCACAACGGCGTCCGCGCTCGCGTCCAGAAATCGAATACCCGGAGGCATGACACCAACGACCGTGTACGGGGCATCACTCCCTCCCAAGATGATTCCTTTGCCCAAGATCGCCTCCTCGCCGCCGAAGCGTCGCTGCCAGAAATCGTAGCCCAACACGACGTAGCGATGATTCGGCCAAGTCTCCTCCGGCAGGAACGTCCGCCCGACCAGAGGCTCCCAACCCAGCAACGAGAACAGGTTCGTGGACACACACATCCCGTCGACATGATCGGTCCCCTCGTCATGCCGATAGGTCGTCCCCTCGCTCCGCACGACGGCCATGTCCTCGAAGGACTGGTTCTGCTTCTGCCAGTCCAAGAAGTTCATGCCGGAGGTGATCGATCGCATCTCATGCCGCAGGGGATACGTCGAGAACAGCATCACGAGGCGATCCGGGTCCCGATAGGGGAGTGCGTGCAGCAACACGCCGTTGATGATGCTGAAGACCGAAGTCGCCGCTCCGATGCCGAGCCCCAGGATCAAAACTACCACTACCGTAAAGCCGGGACTCCGCGCCAACATGCGGAAGCCGTACCGAATGTCTTGCCAGAACATTCCCACGTGTCACCTCGTCTTAGATAGAACCTTCGCGCCAGATGCGTATGCAAACGCCATGCCAAGTGAGCAGTGTGGGATCAAGCATCCGGGAGACGCCGAGAGCTGCGCCCTTGATGATGCCGCGGCGGCCGCCACTGGGCACGGCGCGTCGTTGCCGTGTCCGGTTTTGGGATCGGCGCGCCCAAATCCGGACACGCCTCAAAGAGCTACTGCAGACTGCCGGAAGAGGATGAGCGATCGATCCATTGGAGAAAGCTCTCGCGCAGCGCCTTGGCGACGGGGCCGACCTTGCCGCCGCCGATGGGGTGCTCCTCGATGCGGGTGACGGGCAGAACCTCCATGATGACATTCGTCAGGAAGACCTCCTCGGCCGCAAGCACATCGGAAAGGGAGAGATCCCTTTCGGCCAACTCCACGGACTGCCACTGGGCCAGTTGGCAGATCGTCTTCCTGGCGATGCCTGGCAGTACAGGTGTCTCCAGAGACGGCGTATAGAGAACCGAGTTCTTTACAAGAAAGACGTTACTGACGCACCCCTCCGCCAGGCGGTTGTCTGTAGTCAACCACAAAGCTTCGGCCGCCTGCTTCTGATGGGCGATCTCCAGCGCCAAGAGGCGCGGATAGTAACTCGTCGTCTTGTGCCCGCAGGTCGGGTCCGTGACATTCTGGCGGAAAGGACAGAAAATGGCGAGTACGCCTGCCCGGTAATATTCCGGCGGATAGGGCCGAAACTCGGTCGCCGTGATCAGCAAAGTCGGCCGGCGTTGCTCCTCCGGCGTCGTCAAGGGGCCTTTGGTCAGCGTCAGTCGCAGACGCGCCTCGGTCCGTTGGTTGGCTTGCAGCACCTTGGCGATCGCTTCCGCAAGGTAAGCCTTCTCGTAAGGCTGAGGAATCGACAGGGCGCGGGCACTGGCGAACAGCCGCTCCAGATGGTCCTCCAGGCGAAATACTACCCCCTGGCGGCTGCGCATCGTCTCGAAGAGCCCCGCGCCGTGCAAAAAGCCGCTATCCATGGCAGAAATCCGGGCTTCGGCCACGTCGATCAGACTGTCATTCAGGAAGACCATCTCGGCCATGGGGATCACGCCACAGCTTGGAGACCTGCCAAAAGCGCTCGGGCTTTCGTAATCGTTTCATCCCACTCGGCCTGCGGCTCGGAGTCGGCGACGATTCCGCCTCCGGTTTGCACGAACGCGCGGCCGCCGGTGATGATAACGGTTCGAATGGCGATGTTCAAGCAGACCGTCCCCTCCACGCCGAGGTAGCCGACGGCGCCCGTATAAACGCCTCGGGCAGTCGGCTCGAGTTCGTCGATGATCTCCATGGAGCGAATCTTGGGCGCGCCGGTGATCGAACCGCCGGGAAACATGGCCTTCAGGACATCCGAAAATATTGTGTCATCCCGCAACTCTCCCGCGATGGTGGCGACGGCGTGGAATACGCTGGGATAGGCCTCAATCGTCCGGGGTTGAACGACGTGGCGAGTCCCCGGCTTGCAGATCCGCGCCACATCGTTGCGCTCCAGGTCGATGATCATGTTCAGCTCCGCCTGTTCCTTCTCGCTCGTCAGCAACTCGTGGCACTGCTGCTCATTGAGCCTTGTCGCAATCGGGTCCGAGGCGACAAGGCGCGGGCGCGTCCCTTTGATCGGCTTCGTCTCGATTACCCCATCGCGGATCGTGACGAACATCTCGGGCGACGTGCTGACGATCTGGAAATCGCCGGCATCCAGATAGGCCGCGTAGCCGCTCGGATTGAAGCGGTTTTGCCAATGGAACAGATGCGCGGGTCGGCCCGCGAACGGCTGCTCGAAACGATGCGAAAAGTTCACCTGGTAGACATCGCCATCCCGGATATACCTCTTGATCCGCTGCACGGCGTCCAGGTAATCCCGCCGCGTCATGTTTCGTCGAGTGCCGGCGGCATCGACCGCCTCCATATCCACGCGGGCGAGTTCCGGAACGTGGACCCGCTGGGATCGATCCAGATAATGTTCCAAGGCAGTCATTTTTTCGGCCGGCTTTTCCGAATCATCGGGCAGCTCCAATACGACCATCCAGAAAGTATCAGATCGGTGGTCATAGGCAATGACCCGATCATAGAAACACAGTCGGATCAGAGGCAGATGAAGGTCATCGACGGCCTTCTCCGGCAGCCGCTCGATGTACCGGCCCAGTTCATAACCAAAATACCCGATCCATCCGCCGCAGAACATGCCGGACGAGGGGAGGTCGTGCCGGCCGGGATCGGCGAGCGTGTGTCGGGCCAGGATCTTCTGGAGTCTTGGGAAGGGGTTCGTCTGCGCCGCGGTGAATTCGAATACCTGCCGTGGCTCGGCGGCCCAGTAGCTGAATCCATCCGCATCTGCCTTGGCCGGATTGCCGCCGAGAATAGCGGGCGACGGTAAGGCGGAGAACACTTCGCTCAACGCATCCAGGCTGGTATGAGTGCGGCTTCTCCGGCAGTGGACCTTGCAGGCGCAAGCCGCCGGGACCGAGGACATCATGGTATCGCTCAGGCTCACTACGCGAAGCTGAGAAGATTGACGCTGAAGCTGTTGAGGACCCCCCAGCCCACAAACACCGCGAGCAAACCCACGGCACAGGCGGTCAGCACGGCAGCGGCAAAACCGGGAACCTCAATAGTCGCCACCTGTAGGGTGGGGCTTGCCCCACCGATTCCTCCGCCAACACGTTCTGGTGGGGCAAGCCCCACCCTACCTGCCGACGAATCACTGAAATACATGGCCCGGGCGATCCGCATGTAGTAGAAGAGGCTCAGGAGCGTGTTGGCCAGGATGGCGACGGCGACAAAGAAGAGTTGGTGCTGCCAGAGGGTGGACAGAATAATCCACTTGACCGCAAATCCCGCCATCGGCGGCAGACCCACCAGAGAAAACAGGAAGATCGTCATCGCCGCCGCGAGCTTGGGATTGCGAGTCCCCAGGCCAACGAACTGGTCCAGATGGTCCGAGCCGGTCTGCCGCTCGACCAGCCCTGCCACCGTGAAAGCGCCGAGATTCATCAGGAGATAGACCAGGATGTAAGCGACGATCGCCGCCGTGCCCCCCGCGTCGGAGAAGACCAGGACGCCGCAGGTGATGTAGCCTGCGTGGGCGATGGAAGAGTACGCCAGCAGCCGTTTGACACTGGTCTGCCAGTAGGCGGAGAGGTTGGCCAGGGTCATGGTGACAATCGCAACGAGGGCCAGCGAGAGGATCACGAGGTTCTGGAATCCCGGCGAGACCGACGGCAGCAGCACACGGGCCAATCGGGCCAGGGCCAGCAAAGCGGCCGACTTGGACGCGACGCTCAGCCACGCGGCGATATCCGCCCCGGCGGCCTCGAAGGCATCCGGGCACCAGAAGTGCATCGGGACCAGGGAAATCTTGAAGGCGAGGCCGACGAAAAGACAAGTCAAAGCGAGGACGGCCAGCACGGAGATGCCGTTGGTCGCCAGGTGCAGGACCACTTGTTCCCAGTCGAATGTGCCCGTCAGGCCGTACAGCAGCGAGATGCCGTAGACCATCAGGGCGGAGCAGACGGCGCCGAAGATGACGTACTTGGCGGCGCCCTCGGCCGATTTCGCGCTGAACCGCCGAAAGCCCACCAGGACATACGAGGGCAACGAGGCCAGCTCGAAGGCGACGGCGAGGAAGATCAGGTGCCGCGCGGAGGCCAGCAGAATCATCCCGGCCAGGCTACCGATGAGCATGCACAAGTAGACCGGCCACTCCCACGAGGGCTTTTGCCACAGCGAGTTGGAGACCAGCAAGACCGCCGCGAGAAAACCGCACAAAAAGAGAATGGCGAATCGGTAGAGCGGATCGAGAAACAGGTAATCGGAAAGCCAGCCTACCGCCTCGGGGCTGAGCCGCAGAGCCGAGACCACCGCCGCGGCCAGTCCCACCAGCGCCACCACCAGCAGGTTGCGACGCAGGCCCAGCAGCGCGCCCAGAGGGATCGCGCCCAACGTGACAATCAGGACCAGCACGGGCCGAATCTGTCCCAGAGCCTCAAGTGTCAATCTGTCGGTCAAACGAAAGACCCCTTTTCATTTATGATTTATGAATTGTGATTTGCTGCCGCCCTCGTCGCAAGGTCTCCTGCCGCGTCTGCGGCCTCCAACCCAAATCATAGATCATCAATTATAAATCATCAATTTCAAGATATTGTCCAATGTCCCATGAACAAAAGCGAACACGGTTTGCCACGGCAGAACTCCCAGGGCGATGGCCAGCACCCCCAGAGGGGCCATGATGCCGATCTCGCGCCCGGAGATTTCCGGCACGTTCGCGTATTCAGGCTTGGCCGGGCCGAGGAAGACACGCTGGATGGACCAGAGAATGTACCCGGCGGTCAGGACGACCCCCGAGGCGGCAATCACGGTCAGCACTTTGGCGCCGACAGGTCCCAGCGCTGTCGCCTGCCAACTGCCCAACAGGACGTAAATTTCGCCGATAAAGCCGCACATGCCCGGCAGGCCCATCGCCGCGAAAAAGCCCAGGATCGCCAAGCCCGTGTAGACAGGCATCTGAGTGGCCAAGCCACCCAGGCGGGGGATATCGCGGTGGTGCACGCGATCATAGACCACGCCGACCAGGAAGAACATGGCCGCGCTGGTGATGCCGTGGGCGATCATCTGGAACATGGCACCCTGGAAACCGGCCGGGGTCAAGAGCGCGATGCCCAGCAGCACGAAGCCCATGTGCGAGATGGATGAGTACGCGACCAGCTTCTTGAAGTCGGTCTGCGCCAAGGCACACAGGGCGCCGTAGATGATGTTGATTACGCCCAGGATGCCGAGAGTCCAGGCGACAGCCTGAACCGCCGCCGCATTCGGCAGGATCGGATAACTGATCCGCAGGAGGCCGTAGCCGCCCATCTTGAGCAGCAGACCTGCCAGGATCATGCTGATCGGCGTCGGCGCCTCGACGTGCGCATCGGGCAGCCACGTGTGGAACGGAAAGACCGGGATCTTGACCGCAAAGCCGATGTAGAGCAGCACGAAGCAGACGATCCACATCGTCTTGTGGGTCGCGAAGTCCGGCAGCACGCCGGGCGTGCTCAGGGCGATCAGGTTGAAGGTGTGGCCGCCCTCGTAGCTGCTGGCAAAGTAGAACCACAGCATGACGATCAGCATCAGGACGCTGCCGAGCAGGGTGTAGAGGAAGAACTTGATCGCGGCGTATTCCCGGCGGGGTCCGCCCCAGATGCCGATCAGGAAGTACATCGGCAGCAGCGTCAATTCCCAGAAGACGTAAAACAGGAAGAAGTCCAGGGCCGTGAAGACGCCGAGCATGCCCGTTTCCAGCAGCAGGAACAAGGCGAAATAGCCGCGCGGGCTCTGCTCGATCTTCCAACTGGCGATGCAGGCCAGCAGGCAGACCAGAGTCGTCAGGAGGACAAGGGGAAACCCGATGCCGTCCACGCCCACCATGTAGTCGATGGAAAAGCCCGCCGAATGGATCCAGGGCAGACGATCGACCAGCTTGAAGCCGTTCTGGTAAGCCGACCCGAAAACCTCCGCGGGCGCGCCCAGGAACTGCGGCACGATGACGAGCGACAGGAGAAACGCCAGCACGGCAAAAGCCAACGCGGTTTGCCGCACCCACTGTCGCGGCACCACCAGCACGGCCGCCATGCCGACCAGAGGCACGAAGATGATCAAAGTGAGCAACCAATGATTTCCCATCGAAGTCTATTCCCCGATTACCATATCCACATGAGAATCACGACGGCAAAGGCCCCGCCCGTGGTCAGACCCAGGATGTAGTTGCGGATCCGGCCGGTCTGGCCCATACGGGCGATATTGCCGCCGGCCAGGGTCGCTTGGGCGACGCCGTTGACCAGACCATCGACACCGCGATTATCCAGGGTCAAGCCACTGAAGAACGCAGTTCTGGCGACCCAGCGGGCCGAGCCGTCGGCCAGGCCGTCCAGAATCGTCTTGTCGAACCACTTGCCGAACGCCGCCAGTTTCAACACGCCTTCCACGAACGTCGCACGATATAGCTCATCGAAGTAGAATTTGTTCAAGAGCAACTTGTGCAACGGCGCCAAGACCTGCGCCGCCTTGGCAGCCGAGATCAGCTCCTTACTGTAGACCAGCCAAGCCATGAACACGCCGGCGAGCATGGCACAGGTGGCGATAGCCATGGCCACCAGGTGGAAGCCATGCTCCTCGTGCGCTGCCTCGGCGTCCGCTTCCTCTTTCGAGACGCCATGCGCGGACGCATGACCCGCTTCCTGCATCTGCCAACTGACCGCCCATTGGGGTTGCGCCTCGGCAATGAGACCGACCAGACCCCGGCCATTCTTATACTCGTATCGACCTTCGCCAAGCGAATGGCGTTCCGGCATGCGTCCGAACCAGCCGATGCAGATCGTCAGGACCGCCAGGACCGCCAGCGGCACCCACATGACTTTGGGCGACTCGTGCGCGTGATGATGGACATGCTCGTCACGGGCCTTGGTCCAGAAGGTCAGGAGATACAGCCGCAACATGTAGAACGCGGTTATCGCGGCGGCGACCGCGGGCAGGATAAACAGCAGCCAATGAACCCGGTGGGTCCAACTGAAACCGAGGGCCGAGGCCAGGATCGCGTCTTTCGAGTAGAAGCCGCTCAACAGGGGCACGCCCGCGATAGCCAGTGTGGCGATCAGGAACGTAATGCTGGTGATGGGCATCTTGCCATGGAGCCGACCCATCTTGCGGATGTCCTGCTCGCCGTGGCAGCCGTGAATCACACTGCCGGAGCCAAGGAATAGCAGCGCCTTGAAGCAGGCGTGCGTGATCAGGTGAAAGAGTCCGGCCACCCAGCCGCCAACACCCAGCGCCAGGATCATGTAACCCAACTGACTGATGGTCGAGTAGGCGAGGACCTTCTTGATGTCGGTCATGACGATGGCGATCAGGGCACTGCCGATCAGGGTGATCGCGCCGATGTACGCGACGAACAGCAGCGCCGTCGGCGTCAGAATCGGGAAGATCCGCCCCACCAGATACACGCCCGCGGCGACCATCGTCGCGGCGTGGATCAACGCGCTGACCGGCGTCGGGCCTTCCATCGCATCAGGCAGCCAGACGTGCAGAGGGAACTGGGCGCTTTTGCCCACCGCCCCAAAGAACAGGCAGATCCCGGCGAATGTCAACAGAGCCTCATGTCCATGGAAGGCCCCCTGCCGCACCTGGCTGAACACCCCTTCCAGCGTGACCGCTCCCGTCGTGCCCAGCATGGTGGCGATGCCGATCAGGAAAAGGAAGTCGCCCACGCGGTTGACGATGAAGGCTTTCTTGGCGGCATTCGAAGCCGACGGCTTCTCGAACCAGAAACCGATGAGGAAGTAGCTGCACACACCCACCAGTTCCCAGAAGATGAACAGACCGATCAGGGAATCGGACAGGACCAGCCCCAGCATGGAAAAGCCGAAGAGCGAGAGATACGTAAAGAACCGGGGGAACCGCGGATCACCATGCATATAGCCGATGCTGTAGACGAAGATGGCACTGGCCACCACGGTGACCATCGTGAACATCACGATCGTCAGGCTGTCGATATGCACGCCGAAGTTGATGGCTTGGGCACCGAGGTGAAGCCACGGGATCGATACGCCGACACTGGCCGGGTGACCTATCACCCAGCGGATCGCGCAGACCAACGAGATGGCGGCGGCCGTAATCATCAGGCCTGCCGCGATGTGGCCGCTGCGCGGCTCCCCGATGCGACGGCCTCGAAAGACCAGCAGCACAAAGCCCGCCAGGGGCAGTAGCCAAGCAACAATAAAGGCGTAAGGAAGCATAGGGATCTATGATTTATGAATTATGAATTATGAATTATGAATTTGTTGTCGCCCTCTTCGAACGGTTTCCTGCCGCGGCAGCGGCCTCAACTGTAAAATCGTAAATCGTAAATCATAAATCATAGATTCTTTCACCCTTTCAACTGGTCGCCCTGATCGGTATCGACCGTGGCGATCCGGTGGTAGAAGTTCAGGAAAATGGCCAGGGCCACGACCGCCTCGGCGGCCGCAATGACGATGACGAACAGGGCCGCCGTCTGTCCGGACAGGCCGCCAATCCCGTGACGGCTGAAAGCAACGAGGTTCAAGGCGGCCGCGTTCAGGATAAACTCCGCGCCGATCAGCATGACAATGGCGTTACGCTTGCTGATGACAATCGCCAGGCCCAGCACCAGAAGAATGGCCGACAGGATCAGATAGGGCGTGACACCCATCACTCGGTCCCTCCTTTGGCCCCCTGGGGACTCTGGACGGGCACCTTCGGCCGGGCCAGGTAGGCTGCTCCCAAAAGCGCTACGAACAACAGGACCGAGGCCAGCTCAAACGGCCCGAGGAAGTCCCCCATCAGACTGTGACCGATGTCGCGGGGAGAATTGGCCATGGGAACGTGCCGCGAGACCACGCCGGCATGCACGATGCTCAGCGTCAGACCGGACAGCAGAATCGCACTGACGATGACCAGCCAGAGGGTCTCCATGGGTCCCGGTTGCAGCTTCAGGGCCAGTTGCCGGCTCGTCAGCATAACGCCGAAGACCAGCAGGACCGCCACGCCTCCCACGTAAATCATGATCTGGATGACTCCGACGAAGTACGCGCCCATCAGGAAGTACAGGCCCGCCACAGAGATCAGCATGGTGATCAGCCAGAATGCCATCCGCACGATGTTCGTGCTCAGCAGGATCGCCACCCCGGCGATCACCGCCGGCACGGCAAACAGAAAGAATATCAATCTTTCGAGCATACTCTCCTTTACGCTCCCGGCAGATGCTTGCGGACCATGGAGCCCACGAGTTGATTGCGATGGTAATAACCGTAAGCTGCTCCGGCGACGTACAGGCCCACCAGCAGCAGACCCACGCCGCCCAAGGCATAGTGGAGCAGGTTGGCAAATCCCTCGAACAGGGGATGTGCCGAATTGTCGTACAATTGCCAGAAGCTGCTGCCGATGAATAGAAACAGGGTAAACGGCAGCAGGTACTTCACGCAGGCGTGCATCACCTGATCGATGCGGATGCGGGGCAGAGTCCAGCGGAACCACATCTGCACCCAGACCAGGAAAGTGCTCTTCGCCACGAACCATAGGGGACTGCTGATCCCGCCGACCGGCGTGTGCCAGCCGCCCAGGAAGATGATCACCGCCAACCCCGAGACCGCAAACATGGCGACGTATTCGGCGAAGAAGAACATCACGAAGCGAAAGCCGCTGTACTCGGTGTGAAAACCTGCCACGAGCTCGGATTCGCCTTCGGGCAGATCGAACGGCGAGCGCTTGCAGCTTGCCAGGGCGGCGATGTAATACGTGAAGAAGGCCATGAAGAGAAACGGATTGCGGAAGATCAGCCAATGGAACCAGCCGCCGGCCTGGGCTTGGCCCATCTCGACCAGATTGATCGACCCCAGCGCCACCACCGCCACCAGGAGGCTCAAACCCATGGGAATTTCGTAGCTGACCAATTGGCAGGCGGCTCGCATGGTTCCGTAGAGGCTCCATTTGCTATTGGAGGCCCAGCCGCCCATGATGACGCCCAAGACCTCGATCGCCAGCATGGCCAGGACGAAGAGTAGGCTGACATCATCGTTGCGGAACATCCAACTGGCCCCAAAGGGCAGGGCCAGAAAAGCACAGAACGCCGGCACCAGTGCGACATAAGGGGCCAGGCGAAACAGAGGCTTGTCGGCCTCGCGGGGAATCAAATCCTCCTTCTGGATGAACTTGAGACCGTCCGCCAGCGATTGGGCCCAGCCGTGCCAGGCACCGGTGCGCATCGGGCCCAGCCGCGATTGAATCCGACCGGAGACTTTGCGCTCCGCCCAGATGCCGATGATCGCCACGATACACGCAAAGCCCAGCAGGCCCACCACAATCACCACATCGCGGAGGAACCACGGCAAAAGCGGATTGATGAACTCGCCGACAAACCAGACAAAGGCTATGACCACCGCGAGGGCGGCGAAGAAGATACCCCAGGCGAAACGCAGCAACAGGGAGATGCCGGTCCCGCCCCACTTCGTGGCGAGCCGCACGATGGTCAGGCTCAGGCCCTTGTATTCGACCGGGGGTCGCTCCGGAATATACATCATCGGTCTACCTCTCCCATCACAACGTCCAAACTGCCCAGGAGGGCCGCAATGTCAGCCAGAAGGCAGTTGCGGGCCACGGCCGGGAGTACCGAGAGATTGCAGAAGCTCGGGCCGCGAATCTTGAGCCGATAGGGGCTCGTTCCGCCGTCGGAGACCAGATAGAAGCCCAACTGCCCGCGCGGGTTCTCGACTTCGTAGTAAATCTCCCCGGCGGGCAGCTTCACGGTACGCGGCACTTTGGCCTGCACGGGGCCCTCCGGGAGCTTGTCCAGAGCCTGGCAGATGATCCGCGCCGATTGCGCCATCTCTTCGATGCGGACGAAATACCGGTCCCAGGAGTCTCCTAACGTGCCCTTGGAGCCGTGGCCTACCGGGACGTCGAAGTCGAACTCGTTATACCGGCAATACGGCGTGGCCTTGCGCAGGTCCCAGGAGATGCCGCTGCCCCGCAGGCTCGGCCCGGTCAGGCCGTAGGCCAGCGCCAACTCCGGCGGGCAGACGCCCACGTTGCCCGTGCGATGGATGAAGATATGGTTGTAGCTCAGCAGGTTGTTGTACTCGGTGATCTTGGGCTCCAGATAATCGAGGAACTCCCGGCACCGGCTCACCCATCCTTCCGGCAGATCTTCGCGCACGCCACCAATGGTGAGATACGAATACGTCAGCCGGGCCCCAGACGCCGCCTCAAACAGGTCCAAGACGTACTCCCGCTCCCGGAAGCAATAGACGAAGGGCGTGAACGCGCCCATGTCCAGGCCATAGCAGCCGGTAGCCACTAAGTGCGACGCGATGCGATTGAGCTCCGCGAAGATCACCCGCAGGTAATCCGCCCGGGGCGGGACCTCGATGCCGCCCAGTTTCTCGACCGCCAGAGCGAAACCGAGGTTGTTGTTCATCCCCGCGAGATAGTCCAGCCGGTCCGTGTACGGCGTGAACTGGCGATACGCCACCTTCTCCGCGACCTTCTCGGCACAGCGGTGCAGATAGCCCATCACGGGCGTCGCCTTCAGCACGAGCTCGCCATCCGTCTGCAAGACTATCCGCAGAACGCCGTGCGTCGAGGGGTGCTGCGGGCCCATATTGACGGTCATTTCCTCCGTACGAATGTCCGAAGGGACTTCCCCTTCATGGTACAAATCGGGCGGTTGGCGATATTGCAGTTCCATCTCTTTCATGGATTGAGCTTCAATCCTTTATATTCGACGGGATACGGATAGTCCTTGCGGAGCGGATGACCGACCCAGTCGTCCGGCAGGAGGATCCGGCACAGGTCGGGATGGTGCGAAAACGTGACGCCCATCAGATCGAAGGCCTCCCGCTCGTGCCAGTCCGCCGCCGGCCAGATGCTACTGACCGACTCGACCTCGGGATTGGCACGATCCAACAGAACCTTGACCGCGATGGCATGACCGAGCGAGGTGGAGATCAGATCATAGGAAAGCTCCACCGTGTTCTTCGCCGGCCAGTCGATCGCCGAGATGCACCGCAACAGATCGAGCCAAAGCCGCTGGTCCATCTTGAGGAAGGCAGCGACCGCAGCGAGTCGCGGGGCCTTGACCACCACGTGGGGATGCAGCCCGTCGGCAACCGCCGAAACTATGCTGTCGGCATCGTGCTGTTTCAGGATCTCTATGATTTCCGCTGGCGTCATCGTCGTTTATTGCTTCGCAATGGTTCGGGTGCTGATCTTGTCCTGCAGACGCATGAGCCCCTCGAGCAGGGCCTCCGGGCGCGGCGGGCAGCCGGGGATATACACATCGACCGGGACGATCTGGTCGACGCCTTTGACTACATGATAGGCATGCAGGTGATAGGGCCCGCCGCTGATGGCGCAGGCGCCCATCGCCATCACGTAGCGCGGCTCGGCCATCTGTTCCCAGAGCCGCCGGAGCCGCTCGGCCATCTTGAAGGTCACCGTGCCCGCCACGATCATCAGGTCCGACTGCCGGGGTGTGGCCCGAAAGGCCCCCGCGCCGAAGCGGTCGATATCATACCGGGCCGCGCCCGTCGCCATCATCTCGATCGCACAACAGGCGAGTCCGAACGTCATCGGAAAAACCGAACTCTTCCGCGACCAGTTCAGGGCCCAGTCCACGCTGGTGACCACCAGCCCTGGCTCGAATATGCCTTCAATCAGACCCATCAATGCCTCAAGGCAAAAGTAGAAAGGTAAAAGTACAAAGGCAAAAGCAAGAAGAAGTTTTACCTTTTAACTTTTTACTTTTACCTTTTCTCTTTCTTGCTCCCTCGGCGACACGGCCCGTACCCAATCGAGGTAGCCGAACCGCCAGAGGTATAGAAAACCGACAAAGATCAAACCCAGGAAGAATACCATGGCCCAGAATGCCGCCGATCCTAGGCCCTGGGCGATGTAGTCCTGGTAGACCACGGCCCATGGATACAGCAGCGCGATTTCCACGTCGAAGACCACGAAGAGCAGAGCTACAACGTAGAATCGTAAGTCAAACTGGACCCACGCCGGCCCGACCGTCGGCTCGCCGCACTCATAGATTTCATCTTTGAGACCGCCGGGGTTCTTCGGCCGTAGCAGCTTGCCGAGCAGCAGCGATCCCAGACCCAGAGCCGTACCCACCGCGGTGAACAGCAGCACCTCGACTGTAAAACGGATGGACTCGGTCATACGGCGCCCTCCTTGGGGGCCGCCGTTTGCTTGGCCAATTCGGCACAGTATTGCGGGTCGTCCGCCCGTGCCATCCACTCGCGCTTATCCTGGTCGAGGTTCCGCCAATAATCGCGCACGCGGGCCGCCCAGCCGGGCAGATTCGTCTTCGTCAGCCAGATCGGCTCGATGGTCCGCCGGCCCTCTTTGGCGAGCCGCACGAAATCCACCCCCAGGTCCTGGCGCCGATAGCACGAGCTGTCGTGGATCGACCCCATTTGCAGGCAGCCGGTCGGACAGACTTCCGTGCACAAACCGCAGAACAGGCAGGTATTGTAGTCGATCTTGTATTCGGTGAGTGCCCCGCCGACGGCGATATCGCGGCTCTTATCCATCTTGCGGGGCCCGCTCTTGCCTACACGGATGCAGCCCGCCGGACAGGCCTTGGCACACGCCTCGCACCCGATGCACCGCTCGATTTGATAGCTGTGAAATCCCCGGTAGCGGGCCTGCAGCGTCGGCTCGACATCCGGATATTGCACCACCACGGTCCGGGCAAAGTGATACGGCAGCGTCACCTTTAGACCTGCCGCCACCGTCCGAACGGCCTGGTATATGTTCTTCAGATACACCAAAAGACACCAACTTTCACAACAAGTGTCGGAGCCACCAACCGCCGCCCTGCGCCGAATCATCCCCGAAGGGCTGCTCCCGCTTTCGGGCCCTGCAACAGGCTTTGTACGGTCGCCACCAACACGTCCGGCGCGACCGGCTTGTCGAGAAACGCATCCACCGGCAGCCAGACCGGATCACCCACAGAGGATTTCACCTCAACGCCTGTCAACTCCTCGATGGAAGTCAACATGAGGATGGGTGTGTCCTTGAGACGGGGATCCCCCTTGAGATCTCGGGACATTTCAAAACCATCTTGCCATGTCTCCATCATTACGTCAAGAACAATTAGATCAGGCTGCGCCGTCCTGACTTTTTCCATCCCTTCCTGCTTGCTGGACGCCGTCAGGGCCTCATAACCCGCCCGCTCCAGAATCACCTGCAGGGAGCCGCTGAGGTCGACATCATCATCCACGATCAGAATCTTCCGCTTGTTCATGGGTACACCTCAGAACATTCCTCGGACTTTGCCCGTTTCGAGATCCACGTCGATCCGCCGGAAGGCGGGATCGGAGGCCGTGCCGGGCATCAGCTTGATATCGCCGGCAATGGGCACGATCAGACCGGCGCCCTGGAAGATCTTAAAGTCCCGGATCGGCAGCACCCAGTGCTGCGGTCGGCCCTTGAGATTCGGATCGTGCGACAGACTCAAATGCGTCTTGACCATGCAGACGCCAAAACCTGCCAATTCGCCGTTGCGCGATTCCAGGGCCTGGAGCTTCTCGGCCGCCGCCGGGCTGTAGGTCACGCCTTGGGCACCGTAGATCTCTTTGGCAATGGTCTCAATCTGCCGGCGCAGCGGCCAACTGGTTTCGTACAGGAAGCGGAAGTTGCTCTTTTCCTCGCTGGCCGCCACGACCGCCTCGGCCAACTCCACTGCTCCTTGCCCTCCTCGAAGCCAGTGATCGGAAACGGCGGCCAGCGCCCCATGTTGCTCGGCGATCCGCCGGACCAGCTCGATTTCCGCCTTCGTGTCCGTGTAGAAGCTGTTGACGCAGACCACCGGACGCACGCCGCTTTTGCGGACGGTCTGGATGTGCGCCAGCAGGTTCTCGCAGCCTGCTTCCAGCAGGGCGAGATTCTCGCGGGTGTACTCTTCACTCAGCGGCACCCCCGGCTTGACGGCCGGGCCGCCCCCGTGCATCTTGAGGGCCCGAATCGTGGCGACCACGACCACCGCACTGGGTTTA
>CAYHAJ010000419.1:0-10567 GCA_964354535.1 uncultured Pirellulales bacterium | reverse complement strand
CGTGGGGCGTTAGATCGAGTGTCGGAGTTTAGAGTCAAGGAACTGACCGATGAAGAGTTTCCATGGCTCCGAACGCTTGAGCGGACTTTTCAAATCCACCCGTTTCAGGTTCCGGCCATGAGAAAGGATGTCCTCAAGGTGTTGCGGATCGACTGGTCTGATAAGAAAGCCGTCTCCGATGGGAAAGCCGCCCCGGCGGAGACTGAGCCTAACGCACTCCTGGACTACCTCGCTGAATTGGGCATCGTTTCATTCCGGTCGGATGGCCGCATCGACGTAGGTGATCTATACCTGAAGGGCTTGCACCTTCGCAGAAAAGGTGGCGTGGCGAGGCCGAAATCGGCGCGCCACTAGCGCTCCATTACTCTTTCAGTGATGGATGCAGCCTCTTGGGAATCTCGGACGCCTTACTAATTTCCGGCTCGGTCAGGAAGCCCAGGAGAGGGCCGGTTTCCTGCCGGCGTTGGCGCATTCGCGGAGGTAGAGATTGATCAGGTTCTGGTAGAAGGGGAACGGGCCGGTGCCGGGTGCTCTTTGCAGGGGAAATCCGTGTTCCTCCCGCGTGACTCCGTGTCGAAAGAACAATTGCCACAGGCATGACCATCGGCTGGGGCCTTAGGGCAGGATGGGGATCTGGGAGGCGAAGGCTTCCACTTTCTTCTGCCAATCTTCTTCGAGCGGCCCCTTGAGGCCGGTCACGATGATCTTGCCCTCGGCGACTTTGACCAAGCCCTTTTCCTGGAGTCTTTCGTTCAGGATCGGGATCACGCGCTGCCACTTGTCGCGCTCGTCCGGGGTCGGCATCTCCGTGGTCAGGAGGGCATACTTCGCGGCTGAGGGCAACTGGACCTTCTTCAGGAAACGGCGCATGCCCCAGGGGGGCCTGCCGCAACGCCCCGGCGAGCTGAACAGGTACAGGTCGGCCGGCGGGATCTCCTTGGGCCGCACCTCCCGGATGTGATGGACGTTGACCGTGACCCCCTTGGCGGCCATCTGCCTCTGGAACTCCTCGGCGACCCTGGTGCCATTTCCATACTTCGAGGCATGAAAATATTCGATCTTCATGGCGAATCTCCCGACAGTATCGAAAGTCCTCACCGTTAGGTTACCGTGTGATACCAGATCTTGGTAGGACGATTATTCGGAAATGACAGACAAAGGCGCAAAGAGCGCGAGGGAAGAGCGGGAAACGAGAGCCTGAATGTGGATGAGAACGAGATCGGCCTTGCTGAAGACCGGTGATTCCGTGGCGTTCCTGGCGTCTTGGCGAGAAGCCATCCTGGTTCCGACCAAGGCTCTCGATGGGGTCTTCAAAGAAGACACAACGGCATTTGCGGTGCCGGCGCGGAGGTTCTGACGGCACGCCGCGTCCCCTTGAGGGCTGCGGGTCTCAGGCGGTGTCCACAGCCCTGATGGAGAGCCTATCAACGATTCTCACAAGGTTCTGCGTCGGCGCATCCAGCCGACCATGCCCGCCCCAAGGCCGACCAGCAGGATCGCGCCGGGGGCCGGAATCACTTCCAGGGCTTTGAAGGCGACCGTACCCGACTCGATCGGCGGCGCCGGGCCATTCGGCGTGTCCGGGCCTTTCGGCGGAATGTGGATATCGCGGACGGTGATCGAATGCGCGCCCGGCCCGAAGAGAATCTGGCCCGACGAGAAGACCCCGCTGGCCAGCGCCACCTCCGGATCCAGCGTATACGGCGGCGACACGAACTGATCGGCCACCCCGAGATCATCCCAGTCCGGCAGCGCCGGCGTGGTCAGGACCAGGGCGCCGTTGTCATAGACCTCGAACCGGTCGCTGACCACGGCAAAGTCCGTAATCGTGAAAGAAACGTCGAGCACCGAGTCCCAGTCGAACGTACCGGCGAAGAAATCACCCGGGCTCATGGTCTCATCGCGCCACACCCAGGTGCCGTCCAGCGGCATGGGCGCCGCCGAGGCACTGGAGGCCCAAAGGAGGCCCAGCACGGCACAGACTTTCAGTGTTTTCATCAACTCCTCCACTCACCCAATGGATCTTCCCCGGATCGTTGTTCCCCGGCGGTCCGCGGCACGAGCCGGGTACGCAGGGAGCATCTTGAAACGATGTGTCTATAGTTCCGGGGATATACCGCCAGCGGGACGAGTGCAGGTCACATAACAGCATACTCGACCGCCGAAGGAATGTCAAGGAAAAGAGCAAAGTTCCTTGCATGGTAACCCCCAGTTACGGGGTGGGGAATCGCGGTTAGAAGGAGTCCTGTCGCGGTTCTTGCACCCGTAACTGAGGGGGTTACGAATCCTGAAGGGATTACGAAATCTGCGTCCACCGGCGGGGAGTTATAGCTCGCGATACTGAACGATATCGACCGTGGCGGCTTGAGGATTCTTTTGCAGCAGGGCTTCCAAGGTGGCCTTGTAGTCCTGGGCCTCGCCTTGGGCGCGGACGCGGTAGAACGACTTCGTCGGGCGGACCGTCGCCAGGTTTTGGAGGTCACGCGCGACGCTCTCGGTCATCCCGGGGACACGGCGCAGGTCCGCCAGACTCTTGAACGGCGCGAGGGCTCGTTGGCGGACGATCATCTCCGCCAAGGTGGCGTCCATCTGCTCCGAGAGGGATTGCAGGATGGTTTTGGGGGCCGCGTTGAGGTCGATCTTGCCGTCGCCCACGCAGGTGAGGTACGGACGCAGACGGGCGAAGGCCTCGGGCGTCATGCCTTTGACCTGGAGCAGTTCCTCCAGACTCTCCATAGGCCCATTGCGGCACGCGTAGGCAGGCGTGCGCGTCTGGTAATAGTCCTTCTCGGCGCCGGTGTTCTCCTGCTGAATGAAGGCCAGGTGCGTCAGATCGCTATCGCTATCGATCCAGTCAAGGAGCGCCGGTACGATCCCGTAGCCGATCGGCGGCAGGTCCCTCCGCTGGTGGTTGAAGATATCGATCAGCCGCAGGAACTGGTCGACGCGCTTGCGGTCAATCTGGCCATCGGTGCCCCTAAGACTGTTGATGTTCAAAAGGCCGTTCTCCGCCGTCAGGGTCACGCAGCAATTGGCGTCGCCGACGGGGAAGGTGGTTTCGCGGCTCAACAGCCTGGCTGTTTGCGGATCGGCCCAGAAGTCGTTGACGTCCCGGACCAAGGCCGCCGCAATCTGAATTGCGCCCCAGGCGCCCTGGCGGGCCTGCTCGGTCCGGTGGAAGCCCTCCGCCGTGGTCAGGCGGGTTCGTGTCGTGCGGGCAAAGCCGAACAGCATCGCCGAAAGCGCCAGGACCGCTCCCAGCACGACCAAGAGGATGAATCCCTCCCGTTTACGTTTGACGGTGGCGCGGGTCATAGCTGGGCGACTCCCGCCACGGACTCGTGCGTGGCCACCGCCTTCTGACAGACGATCGGCACCATCGTCCCATACTCGTGCAAGCGGCTCTTTTCGTCGACGAGGGTGAGCACGATCCTGACGGCCCGGGGCAATTTGGCGCGGTCCGCGCCCTCCCAGGTGGGCTGCCACTGCCGGCCGTCATAGAAGTGCAAATCCAAGCGCCGGACGCCGCGCAGGATGGGCTGTTCGTTTCCGGAGTTGGTCCGGGCTTCGGCCTCGTACACGTAGGGCGCGTAGCTGATCGACAAGGTTCCACTCCACGAGTCACAGCGGTATTGAACGCGCGAGACACCGGTGGACCGATCCGGCCCGCCGGTCGTGACAAAGCTCAGCACTGTGCCGTTCGCGCGGAAGACAGGGGGGGCAGCGACGAGCGGCGGCAGCGGCGTGCGCTGCGTCGCAGCGTTTGGTGCGGCGGGTGCATAGGCGCAGCGGATCTGGCGGGCCATCAAACGCAGCACCAGACTCGCCCGTTCGGACGAGGCCATGCGGCTGCCGTACCGATCCAGGCAGCGGCTCGCTGCGGCGTAGCTGCCGTAGACCATGGCCATGATCGTGCCGACGAGCGCCAGGGCCACCAGCATCTCGATCAGGGTGAAACCGGTAGTCGGTAGTCGGTAGTCGGTAGTCGGTGAGAGTACCACCGGCTGGGGACGTCTGACTACCGACAACTGACTACCGCCTACCTGTCTTCTTGCCTTATGTGTCACGAACCAGATTCTCCGCCACGCAGGTGGTCATCCGGATGTGTTTGTCGCCGGCCCCTCTCTGCCAGGAGACTTCGACCGAGAGCGTGCGCAGACGGTCGCGACTGCCCGCGGGTCGGCACACGGCCGGCAACCGTGCGTCCGTCACCTCCGTCCGCCAGGTGAGCACCTCGCCGTCCGTTTCCACCATCCCTGACTTGACTCCCACGGAGGGATAGCCGCTACTGAGAGCCTCGGCCATCTTCTCCTGGGCCAGCAGGACCGCCTGGGTCATTACCTGGGCCTTGTCGGCCGTACGCATACTGAGCAACTGGAGTTGCAGCAGAGCCAACAGGGCAGTGGCCGCTACGGCCAGCGCCGCCACCGACTCCACCAGCGTAAAGCCGTTTGGTCTTTGCAGTCTCATCGGTACCCCGTTTGTCGCTGCCAATCGCTCCTAAGGAACCGACGAGCCGGGTGGCACGGCCAAACTTGTTTGACCGTGCTCGCTTCGATCCGCGTCTTGGCGTAGGAAGACGCGCTCAAGCTGCGCTTGGGCGTGCCACCCAAAGCAGGTCGCTTGGTTTCTTTCTTCCACTCGCCACAAAACGGCTCAGCGACTCGCAATGACATGCTTCCGACTTCCAACTTCACACTTCATACATCCCACTTCCCACTCTTGCCCTACGTGCCTTCCAGGTTCCAGCTTTCGATATCGGCGTTGTCATCGGTGCCGCCTTGCTCTCGGTCTTTGCCGTAGGAGACCAGGTCGTATTGTTTGTTGTGTACGCCGGGGCTGAGATAGATGTACTTATAGCCCCAGGGGTCCGCCGGCACCTTCTCCAGGTAGCCTTCCCGGCCATAGCCGTTAACTCCCGGATTGGCGACCAGGGCCTGCAAGCCTTCCGCGGTGGTGGGGAAGCGGCCGGTGTCAGTCTTGAACAGCGCCAGCGCCGACTGGATGGCCCGGATGTCCACCTTGGCCTTGGTCCGGCGGGCCTGCTCGGGCTTGTCGAGGATCTTCGGCATGACCATCGTCGCCAGCACGCCCAGAATGACCACCACGATCATCACCTCGATCAGGGTGAAACCCCTGCGAATGGATGATGGATGATCGATGACTGATGATTTATCCATAATCGATAACCCCTAATCAATAATCAATGGCTACAGGGCTTGGTTGATCTCAAAGACTGGCAGCAGAATTGCCAGCACAATAAAGCCGACGATGGCGCCCATCGCCAGCAGGATCAATGGCTCCAGGAGCGAAGTCAGCGTGCGCACGGAAGACTGGACCTCGGCATCGTACATCTCGGCGATCTCGAGGAGCCCCTGTTCCAGATTGCCGGAGAGTTGCCCGGTGGCGAGCAGGTGATAGACCACCGGCGGAAACAGCCCCGTGGTACGGACGGCATCGGCGATGCTCTCGCCCTTTTGGACCGCGTCTTTGATGGTGTCCAGCGCCCGGGCGATCAGGCTATTCTGGACGACTCGCCGCGTGATCTCCATCGCTCCGAGCACGGGCAGCCCGCTTTTCAGCAGGGCGCCCAGCGTGCGGGTCAGGCGCGCCAGCTCCAGGCGCAAGACCAACGGTCCCAAGAGCGGCAGGCGGAGGACCACCCGATCCAGCCAGGCTTTGCCTTCCTGGCTTTTGCACAGGACCGTGCCGCCGATGACGGCGCCGCCCAGCAGACCGATCAGGACGACGAAATAGCTCCTGGTAAAATCGCTGACGGCGATCAGGACCCGCGTGGGGGTGGGCAGGTCGCGGTTCATCTCGACGAATAAACGCGTCAGGCCCGGTACGACATACGACAGGAGGAAGATCACCACGCCCACGGCGACCACGGTCATCAGGGCCGGATACGTCAGGGCGGCCTTGACCTTGTCCGTAAGCTGGACGCGCTTTTCCAGGATCTCCGCCAGGCGGGCCAGGACCTCTTCCAGCGCGCCGCTGTTTTCGCCCGCGCTGACCATGTTGACAAAGAGGGCCGAGAAGATCCCCGGATGCTGTTGCAGGGCTTGGGCCAGCGTGCCGCCTTCGTTGACATGGTCGCGGATCTCCTCGATCACGGCCGCCAGCGGCCGTTTCGACCGGCCTTGCGCCGGCGCGTGCGTGGGAGACTGCAACTGCTCCGCCAGGGCGGTCAGGGCCGGCACCAGGGGCATTCCCGCGTGCAGCAGGACAGACAGTTGCCGCGTCATGCGGCACAGCTCCTTCGTGCCGACACGCGGCAACGAAGATTTCGGATCTCGGGTTTCGGATTTCGGAGGGGAGGCGATGATGGCCTCCATTCTGTAATCCGCCAGCCGCAATTCGTCATTCGACTGCTCTTGCATCGTTTCCAGATCCTTCCGCACCGGGGGCATCTTAGCTGGCCTCCCGGTCCGTGGGGACACTGTCTTGTGTGACGCGGTAGACCTCGGCGAGCGTGGTTATCCCCGCGAGGGCTTGACGCAGGCCGTCCTGGCGCAGGGGGGCCATGCCTTCTTCCACGGCGGCCCGCTTGATCAGGTGCGCCTCCTCGCGTCCGACGATCATGTTGCGGATCCGATCATCCACGAGCAGCAGCTCAAAGATGCCCGTGCGACCCAGGTAGCTGGTCTGCAGGCATTTGTCGCAGCCGGTTCCCTGATATAGTTTGACGGAACCCTGGGAGACTTCCTGCAATTCGGGCCACGAGACGGTGCCCTCGGGAGGATCGTACGGTTTCTTGCAGTGGGGGCAGATCACCCGCACCAAGCGCTGCGCCATGACCCCCACGACGGTCGAAGAGATCAGGTAAGGCTCGATGCCCATATCGGTCAGGCGGGTCACGGCGGACGCAGCATCGTTGGTGTGCAGCGTGGATAGGACCAGGTGTCCCGTCAAGGAGGCCTGGATGGCGATCTCCGCCGTCTCGCGGTCGCGGATTTCGCCGATCATGATAATATCGGGGTCCTGCCGCAGGATATGCCGCAGGCAGTTGGCAAAGGTCAGATCGATCTTGGGCCGCACCTGCATTTGCCCGATGCCGGGCAGTTGGTACTCGACCGGGTCCTCCACGGTCAGAATATTCTGCTCCTGGCAGTTCAACTCGTTCAAAGCCGCGTACAGGGTGGTCGTCTTGCCGCTGCCGGTCGGACCGGTGATCAGGATAATTCCGTGCGTGACCCCAATCAGGCAGCGGAAGGTCTTGAGCAATTCCGGCCCGAAGCCGACCTCCGGGAGCTTCAACTCGCCCCGGCCTCGATCCAGGAGCCGCAGTACGACCCTCTCGCCCCCGGCGGTGGGGATCACCGAGACGCGGATGTCCACGAGCTCTGTGCCGATGCTGACACGACTCTGGCCGTCCTGCGGCAGGCGATGCTCGGCGATGTTGAGGTTGGCCATGATCTTGAGCCGCGACAGGACCGGAGCCACTTGGTTTTTGGGCAAGGTCAGAATATTGTGCAGGACGCCGTCGACCCGGAAGCGGATCTTGACCTCCTGTTCGTACGGCTCGATGTGGATGTCGCTGGCCCGGCTGCGGACCGCATGGAACAGGATCTTGTTGACCAGCTTGATGGCGGGGGCCTTGTCCGCGATGTTGAGCAGGTCCTCCGCCCGGGTCTGGACGGTGCTGGAGACCTCGAGCGTGCCCGTCTCCGGCATCTGGGTTCCATCCGGGGCATCGGGAGTCAGATAGCTGCCTTCTTCGGAAGAATTGAGGTAGTAGCAGCGGCTGATCGCCTGCTCGATCTCTTCGGCGGGACAGACGATCCGTCGGCACGGCCGGCCCAGGACACCGACGATGGCGTCGTAAGCCTGGAGGTTCAAAGGATCAGCCAGGGCGACCGCCGGCTCATTCTTCTCCAGAAGAATCGGGATCGCCCGTTGCTTCTTGAGGAATTCCAGCGGCAAGAGCCGCATCAGCTCCGAGCTTAACTGCTCCGGGGCGATCTTGGCCAACGGCTTGCTTGAGGCGGGCGCGGTCACCATCAGTGGTTGCCCTCCTTGGCCTCATCCATCTGTTGTTTCTTCTGGTCCGTCATCTCCTGCAGGGCCTCCTGGCTCGAGAGGACCCGCGGCGTGATGAAGAGCAGCAGATTCGTTTTCTGCTTGTGATGGCTCTGCGACTGAAACAGCAGCCCCAGCAGCGGGATATCCCCCAACAGCGGCACCTTCTTGACGTTCTTGACCGTGTCGTCGCGGATCAGCCCGCCGATGACCACCGTCGCGCCGCTGCCCATCGTCACGACCGTCTGGGCCGTCCGCTTGGCCGTGGTGGGGGTATCCAGCGAGACGCTGGTCACATCCTCGATCAGCTTGGTGAACTCGCTCTTGATCTCCAGGCGGATCATGCCGCCCTGGCTGACGTGGGGCGTGATGTCGAGCGTGATGCCCACGTCTTTGTACTCGAAGCTCTTGATCACGGTGGGCGTCACCGGGTCCGCCGTCTCGGTGATCCGTGACTGGGTCACGAAAGCGCGATTCTCGCCCACGATGATCTTGGCCTTACGATGGTTGGAGGCCAGGAGGTGCGGCGTCGAGAGGATATTGACGCCGGTCTGCTTTTCCATCGCCTGCAGGATCGCCCCAATCCTGGCCGTGCCGCCGACGGACTGCCAGGCCCCGAGAGAGAGCCCTTCCGCGGTCCCGCTGAGGAAGTTGACCCGCGGTCCCAGGTTGGTCAGCCCGAAGCCCCGCAGGTGGTCCGCCGCGGGCTCGTCCAACGTCGCCCAATCGACCCCGAGATCCAGCAGGGATTCCTGGCTGACTTCCAGAATCAGCATCTCGACCAGAACCTGCTCGCGGACGATATCGAGCTTCTCCACAATTTGTTCGAGCACATCGAAGTCCGACGGCGGCGCCACGATCACTAAGGCATTGGTGCTGGCATCGGGCGTGATCTGGATCTGCGGGGCGGTAGCCGGCACGGCGCCGGTCAGCTTCATCGTAGTCAAGGCCTGCTGCAGCGAGCGCGAGACTTCATTGGCGTCGGCGTTCTTGAGATAGACCACGTGCACGCGATCGGTGCCCAGGGGCCGCTCGATATCGAGCTGGCGCACCAGGCCGGCGATGATCTCGGTGTCCTGCTCGGTCGCGATGACGATCAGGGAGTTGGTCCGCTCGTCGGGCAACACCCGGGGGCCGTTGCCCACGGCCGGCAGGGCCTGGGGCCGGCCCAGCGCGGGCAGCGCGGCTTTGGTCTTATCGAGAATCCGCAGGATCTGCTCGCTCAGCACCTGGGCCGAGGCATGGGTCAGAGGATACAACTGAACCTTCTCCCGGGAGCCCTCGACATCGAGCTTTTGGATCACCTCGGCGAGGTGGTGGATATTGGCCGAGGTGTCGGTAATCACCAGGGAATTCGTGCGGGGAAAGGTGGCGAGCTGCGCTCCCGGCGCGAGGAGGGGCGTGAGGATCTCACTGATCTCGGCCGCCTCGGCATACTGGAGCGGCAGGATCTGGCGCACGATCATATCGGTCTGCGGAATCTGGGCGGGATCGGCGCCGAGGCGCACGAGCATATGACTCTTGGCGGCCTCGGCCCTGGGCACGACCTTGACGGCGTGGTCCATCTCGACCGTGGCATAGCCGTGCACCTCCAGGACCGATTGCAGGAAAGGATAGATCTCGCGCAAGGGAATGGGCGTCCGCGACATGACCGTGATCGTGCCGGTAATGCTGCTGTGCGGAATGAAGTTGATGCCGGTGACCTCGCCGATGGTCTTCAGCACGGTGCGGATCTCGACATTGTCGAAGTTGACCGAGATTTGCTCATGGGGATCGGTGCTCACCCGCGGCGCTCCCCCGGCGGTCTTTGCCTCCGGGGCCGAGCCGGCCGCGGACGTAGCGGCGCGCGCCACAGGCGGCACGCCCGGGGACTTGGGTGGGGTCTGTGTCGGCCCAACGGCCCCGGGGGCCGGGGTTGGTTCCGCGACCTTGCCGGCGGGCCTCGCTACCCGGGGGTCGTCCTCCGGGGACGGCAGCCTCTGCGCCACGGGAGCAGCGGGCGGCACGCGAGTAGCGGGGGGCTCCTCTGCCACCGCCAGGCTCTGGCCCGGCCGCTCGCCGGAAGCCTCCGCTGGTGGGTCGGGGGCCGGCTGGACCTGGTTACCGCCGGCGGTGGGGGGATGCGATTCACAGCCGGAGCCGAGCAGGGCCCACGCCGGCAGCGTGAGCACGGCGGCAAGGGCCACCCGGTAACGGAACTCCGCGGGAGGATGACTCTGGGGCCCTACGGGTTGGTGTTGCCTGGTGTTCAAGGCGCCCTCCTGGGGTTACAAATCGAAGGATAAACCTTTGCGCTGGCCGTCGCGCAACAGTTGGATGTCCACTTTCGACTGCGTCCGAGCTTTCATCAGGACTTGAAAGGCCTTCTGCGTGCTGGTCAATTGCTGCCCGTTGATGGACTGCACGACATCGCCGTTCCTCAGACCGAACATCTCCGCCAGGGGGATCTTCTCCAAGCCGGAGATCTTCAGTCCTTCGGTGCGATTGTTTTTCACATAGGGCTCGATCTTCGCCTGACGAAACACCTCCGCCACATACCCGGACC
>CAYHAJ010000418.1:0-27553 GCA_964354535.1 uncultured Pirellulales bacterium | reverse complement strand
GGCCAAGACCAAGGGCCTGACCGATCTGGCCAAGGCGCAACTCAAGCAGCGTTGGGGCACGATGCAGAAGGTGCTGTCCTGCCAGGACCGCCTGGAGAAGATCGCCGGCGATATCCTGATGGACATGGAGACCCGGGACCGGCTCAAAAGCGGACACGGCAACGCCCTCCTCGTCTCGGGCAGCATCTATCAGGCATGTAAGTTCTATGAGCTATTTTCCCAGACCGATCTGGCAGGCAAGTGCGCTATCGTCACCAGCTACAGGCCCTCGCCGGCTGATATCAAGGGCGAAGAATCCGGCGAAGGGGTAACTGAGAGACTGCGGCAATATGATATCTACCAGAAGATGGTGGCCGACTGGTTCAACGAAGCCCCGGAGAAGGCCGTCAACCGAATCGAGGAATTTGAGAAGGCGGTCAAGAAGAAGTTCATCGAAGAACCTGGGCAGATGAAGCTGTTGATTGTAGTGGATAAGCTGCTGACCGGATTCGATGCACCGCCGGCGACATACCTTTACATCGACAAGCAGATGCGCGACCACGGCCTGTTCCAGGCCATTTGCCGCGTGAACCGCCTGGATGACGACAGCAAGGAATACGGCTACATCATCGACTACAAGGACCTGTTCAAGAGCCTGGAGGGGGCGGTCCAGGACTACACTTCCGGCGCGCTCGATGGCTACGAGAAAGAGGACGTGGCCGGACTGTTGGAAGACCGGCTCGACAAGGCCCGTGAGCATCTGGAGGAGGCGAGGGAGGCGGTCAAGGCACTGTGTGAGCCGGTGGAGGCACCCAAGGATACGGCGGCCCACCTACGATACTTTTGCGCCAAGGATTCCGGCAACGCCGACCAGCTCAAGGAGAACGAGCCGACTCGGCTGGCACTCTACAAACACGTGGCGGCGTTCGTCCGCGCGTTTGCCAATCTGGCCAACGAGCTGGAGGAGGCGGGCTTCACTGCCGCCGAGATCGGTGTTCTGAAAGCGGAAGTGGATCACTATGAGAAGGTTCGCAATGAAGTGAAGCTGGCCAGCGGCGATTACATCGACCTCAAAATGTACGAGCCGGCCATGCGTCACTTGATCGACACGTACATCCGGGCTGAAGAGAGCGAGAAGGTCTCCGCCTTCGACGATATGTCGCTGGTTCAACTCATCGTCGAACGCGGCCCCGAGGCCGTGAACGCCTTGCCCAAGGGCATTCGTGAGAACAAGGAAGCTGTGGCAGAGGCCATCGAAAACAATGTCCGCAGGCTGATTATCGACGAGCAACCGATCAACCCGAAGTATTACGAGAAGATGTCGGAGTTGCTGGATGCCCTGATCGTACAGCGCAAACAAGAGGCGCTGAGTTACCAGCAGTACCTGGAGAGAATCGCCGATCTGACGAAGAAGGCAGCAAACCCGACGCTCGGCGAGTCGTACCCAAAGGGAATGAACACCCCGGCCAAACGGGCGCTCTATGACAATCTCGGCAAGGACGAAGCATTGGCCGTTGAAGTGGACCGCGCCGTGCGTGAGAGCAAGCAGGATGAGTGGCGCAGCAATCCAGTCAAGGTCAAGAAGGTAAGGATTGCGATAAAGGCAGCCCTCAGGGGTGACGAATCGCTGACGGACCAGATCCTGGAATTGGCAAAGAACCAGCATGAATACTGAGAAGCACCAGATCACCGTCAACGGCGTGGCTGTGGAGGTGGTGCGCAAGGCCATCAAGAATCTGCATCTGGGCGTCTATCCGCCTAATGGCCGCGTGCGGGTGGCGGCACCGCTGCGAGTCGGCGATAATGCCGTGCGGTTGGCGGTGATCGGCAAGCTCGGGTGGATCAAGCGGCGGCGGGCGAAGTATCAGGGACAGGAACGCCAGTCGGCCCGCGAATATGTCACCGGCGAAAGTCATTACTTCCAGGGTCGGCGATACCGTCTCAACGTGGTGTACCAGGACGGTCCCGCGCGCGTCTCTATCCGTAGCAATCGCACCCTCGACCTGTTCATCCAAGAGGGAAGTGATGCGGCCCGGCGCAGGCGGGTGGTCCTGGCGTGGTATCGCCGGCAGCTTAAGAGCATGATTCCGTCGTTGATCGAGCAATATGAGGCTGGCATCGGCGTGGAAGTGGCCGAATGGGGCGTCAAGAAGATGAAAACCAGATGGGGCACCTGCAACCGCGAGGCCCGTCGCATCTGGCTAAACCTGGAACTGGCCAAGAAACCGGTTCAGTGCCTTGAGTACATCGTTGTGCATGAAATGGTGCATCTTCTCGAACAGCACCACAACGACCGATTCGCAGAATTGATGAGGAGGTTTATGCCGCAGTGGCGGCTGTATCGCGAGGAACTCAACCGAGCCCCGTTAGCTCATGAGACCTGGGTTTATTGATGTACCCAATTGCGCGTACAGGGGGGCTTCTGGGGTCAGGCACTGAGATAAGCTTTAGCGGAGCGGCGGGGCCGGGCGGCTGCGGATTTCATGGAAGGGATTAGTCTGATGATGACGCTGGCTGTTCATCAACTATGTCCTGTGGATTCTGCGCGAGGCGTATAAGGAGTTTGAGCGTCGGGTCGGCGACCTCAAGGCTGTGCCGGGCGAGAAGAGCCAGATCATTGTCCATGCCATACAGCGGATGACCGTCGATTTCCGTATCGCCCAGCTTCAGCGACTCTGCCCCGGCGTGAGCGTAGACATGATTCGGCACGTCCTGAAGGCCCAGCGCGAACAGGGCAAGGTAGAGTGCCTGGGTCGTGGCCGCAATGCGCTATGGCGCAGAACAAGGAAATAAGTAATGGGCGGTTAATTAGGTAATAAATTGGGTAATAGCGGATGTCGGAGCGAACACGGAGGAGGGCACGGGGTCAGGTCTTCATTTGTCATTTAACGCTTGCCTGCTCAGGGCACACGGGGCCTCTGTGGGACTGCGGGCCGGTGTCCGACAAGTAAAAGGGCAAAAGTGAAAAGGTAAAAGTTGGGCAGGGGGCGGGCGCCGGAGGACGGCGGATGGCTCTGTCCGACAAGTAAAAGGGCAAAAGCAGAAAGGCAAAAGTAAAAAGGCAAAAGTAAAAAGGAAAGAACAGGAGGGACGGAGAAGTCAAAAGGTAAAAGTGAGGTAGGGGGCTACCTCGGAAAAGTAAAAGGGCAAAAGTGAAAAGGTAAAAGTGGGACAGCCGGCCTTGAGCTTGCCGCGCTTCGCCCGCAACGACATAATCTGTGGAAATCGGTGCAATCTGTGGATAAAGGAACCGGTAGTCTGTAGTCGGTAATCGGTCCGTCCTCTGCCTTCCGTCGTCCGTCCTCTGTACTGCAAAGCTGCAATATCTTGTCTTCTTGACAAGCTTTCTGATGGGACATACCGTAAGTCTCCAGACGTAAATGAGTGAGAAAATCCACAGATTACACAGATTTTCACAGATTCAAGAGGGAGGAAATAGGCCCGCGGTCGCCGATTCTCTTCCTCTTGCCCTGTAGGCTTTCTTCAGAAATCTGTGCTAATCGGCGCAATCTGTGGCTGACTCGTTTTGGTTGCGGCCGAAGGCTGCGCTGCGCCCTCTGCGGCCTCTGCGGTGAGAAATCGGTTCTCCGTTGACAGTTCTCAGTTCCCAGTTTTCAGTCGAGATTGCCACGTCGCGGCGCTCCTCGCACTTGCTGTGGACAAAGAAGCAGTTGCCGGTTCTCAGTTCGCAGTTCTCAGTCGGGAATCGGCGTTCATCCGCGTTCATCTGCGGTTGAAGAACCTGGATTCCCGCTTTCGCGGGAATGACAACGGAAGAATCTGCGGAAATCGACGTAATCTGTGGATAACCTCCCTTGTTTCGTTCGCGACGTGTGCTTTCATTGAATCCGGCCGAAGCGGGACCATGTGTCGACCGGCCAGTAGATGTAGTCGGCGCGCCCCTTGATCAGCCCGTAGGCGATCGGTCCGAACTGGCGGCTGTCCAGTGAATGGGACCGGTTGTCGCCCAGGACGAAGCAATGATCTTCGGGCACTGTGATTTTCCCGGAATCCCCTTGGGACGGCAGCTCGTCGTCCGCTACGAAGATCTTGTAGCTGGTGCCGGCATTCTGCTCCCGGTAGATGCTGCCCTTGATGACCTTGCCCGTGGCATCGGTCATTATGACATGGGCGGACGCCAGTTCGCGCGGCAGCTTCTGATCGTTGATGTACAACTCGCCTTGCTTGATCTCCACGGTGTCCCCTCCGAGAGCGACAATCCTTTTGATATGGTTGCTGCGCCAGTCGCCGGTCGGCGGATGGAAGAGGACGACATCGCCGCGCGAGATATCGGTTTTCCGATAGGCGATCTTGTCCGCCAGGATGCGGTCGCCCAGCAGGATCGTGGGGTACTCTGAGGCGCCGGTGACGCGGAAGGCCTCGACCAGACTGCTGCGCAGGTGGAGGGCATAGCCGATAGAACTGCCCTGAATCATCAGCCCGATCAGCAGGTACACGGCCGGGCGGTTGTATGCCTTGGGCTCGTAGTCTCGTCTTGTCCTGGCGGCGAGCCGCGCGGCATCGACCGTCGCCGCGATCACGACCCCGAAGATCGCGGCCGCCGCCAACAGTCCGAAGAGGACCGTGGGGACGGGGCCCAGACAGCCGAGCAATCCGAATGCCACCGGAATGGCCAGACCGTAAACCAAGCCAAACGTCAAGCCACGAACCAAGTTGCCGCAGTAGATCTGTCCCACGCCGGGCAGGATGAAGGACAAGAGAGCGGCCAACCACACGGATCTCCTGGCAGATGTATCGTTCATGCGTAGTCCTTTCGATATCAGGCGAACAGGATTAGTTGCAGAGTCAGGAGGATTCTGGCCAGGCCGAGGGACACCCCGAGAACAATCATGGCTGCTTTGGCCCAGGGCCGAACCGCGATTCGGTTCAGGGCGGCAAGAACCCGGCCCGACGTTCCACGGGCCGGGCGGCTCTCTCGTATGCGGCCCATGACTTCCGCGGAAAAGTCGTGAGGGACCTCGATCTGTTCCTTGCGTCTGGTCCACGCCTCGAAGACTTCCTGATAATTCATGATGCGTCCACCTCAAAGCGATTGAGAGCCTCTTTGAGCCTGTTCCGCGCCCGATTGATTCTCGATTTGATCGTTCCGACCCGCACGCCCTCGATCTGGGCGATCGTTTCGTACGAGAGCTGCTCGAACTCGGCCAGAACAAAGGCTGTCCGCTGGTCCACGGGCAGACCGAGCAACGCCTCATCCAGGGCCGCGAGAAGCTCCCCTCCGGCCGCTGCCTCCGCCGGGCCTCTTCCATCGGTCCGCTCGGGCACGTTGGCCACGCACAAGGGCTTCTTCTTTTTACTGGCATTGACACTCTTGTTCCGAGCGATCGTGAACAGCCACGTGGAGAACCGGCTGCGGTCGGGATCGAAGTTCCTGAGCTTGGCATATGCGGCCAGGAAGACGTCTTGCGCGATATCTTCGCACGCATGACTGTCGCCCGTGATGTTTCGGATCAGGCGCATGACCGGCCCGGCGTAGCGCTCCACCAGCCATTGAAACGACTCTGGGTCGCCGTCGAGGACCCGCCGGATTACGTCCAACTCGTCTGTCATGCGTTCGGCAGCACTGTGCTCCTTCTGCCCAGTTATACAACCAAGTCCCACGGAAGTTCCATGTCATTACGGCGTTCAAAACCCCACGGACAAGCGACCCCTGCCTTCGCAGGGGTGACGTCATTCCTGCGGAGGCAGGAATGGTCCGTGCCACCCACAGACACGGCCGAAAAGATTTGACGGACGGAACGCGGGGGCTATAGAATCCGCTCACTCCTCGTCGTGTGAAAGGCCCGGTGCGCGGGCCTGGGGAGTCGTATTGGCAGTTCCGTGCTGAAGTTGGGAGGTCTTCGATGGATATAAGCGTTGCACGCTCGCGGCACAGGCCCCAGCGGTTGGCAGCGTCCGTAGTTTTTGTGCTGATGCTGTTGCCGCTGTCGGCGCTGGGCGAGGACGACCAGAGCATCGCGGCGCTGCGGCGCATGGGCAAGGCCTTTGCGTCCATTGCCGGCAAGGCCTCTCCCGCCGTCGTGGGCATTCGGGCGACCCGCGTGGTCCGCGCGGATGCCCGGTCGCGCGAGTACTCCTATGGGGACGCCAGTCCCTATGGCGAAGACCTTTTCGATTACTTCCTGCGGCGGCGGGGCCGGCGCGAGCCGCCGGAATCCAAAGAAGTGGTTCAGGGCTCGGGCTTCCTCGTGACGGCGGACGGCTACATTCTGACCAATAATCACTTGGTCGGCGAGGCCCAGGACATCACTGTGCAGCTTGGTGACGGCCGTAAGCTTACCGGCAAGCTGATCGGCGCCGATCCGGAGACGGATGTGGCGGTCGTCCGGATCGCGGCGGAGAACCTGCCCTACGTGGAACTTGCCAATTCGGATTCGCTGGAAGTTGGCGAGTGGGTGATTGCCATCGGCAACCCGTTCGAGCTCAGTCATACCGTCACCGCCGGGATTGTCAGCGCCAAGGGACGCAACCGCCTGGGCGTGGCGGACTACGAGGACTTCATCCAGACCGACGCCGCCATCAATCTCGGCAATTCCGGCGGTCCCTTGCTGAATCTCGATGGCAAGGCTGTAGGCATCAACACGGCGATCTTCGGGGCCGAGGGCAACATCGGCATCGGCTTGGCTATTCCCATCAATATGGCCAGGGACGTCTATGAGCAACTGAAGGCCAATGGCAAGGTGGTCCGTGGCTATCTTGGTGTCGAGATCGACGACCTGGAGTCCGGTATGGGCGAGTTCTTCGACGTCCCGGATGGCGCGGGGGCCATCGTCCTGAACGTGCTGGCGGACTCGGCCGCGGCCAAGGCCGGGGTCAAGACCGATGATGTGATTGTGGAACTGGAAGGCCAGCCGGTCACGGGCGCCAACGGTCTGATGAATCGTGTCGCCATGCGAAAGCCCGGCAGCAAAGTCGATCTCGTCGTCCTGAGAGAAGGCAAGCGTAGGACCGTCACGATCACGCTGGGTACGCGACCGCAGCAGGATCAGGCGGAGCCCGTCGTGGATGCCGCCAAGCCGCACGATGTCCTGGGCCTGTCCGTGCAGACACTGACGCGGGACGTGGCGGACCGCCGGGGATATGACGGACTCGCGGGCGTTATGGTGACCGACGTGGAGCCGGACTCGTTGGCCGATGAGTACGGCCTCGAGCCGGAGATGCTGATCGTGGAAGTGAATCGCGAGCCCGTCCGGAACGCCAAGCAGTACAACCAGACGTTGGCCAAGGCGAAACAGAGGGGTAAAGTCCTCCTGCGCGTGCGCACCGAGGATTGGACCAGGCTCGTCCTGATTCCGCTGCCTCAGTAGCATGGGCATCTTGCCCATGAGTATCACGGGCGTCTCGCCCGTGCGGACATGGCTAAGGATATCTACTATCTTGGAGGTACGTGCCGTGATGAGATCGGAGGGTGGTTTCCTGTCTGTCCTGACCCTCTTGGTGGCACTGGCTCCGGCTGTGTCCGGCCGGGAGTTGCCGACGACGACTCCGGAAGCGCAGGGCGTGAACAGCGCGAAGCTCAAGGCCGCCGTGGCGTACATGGACGACCGCTTCGATCCCAACGGCGCGAAAGAGTTGGTGATCGTCCGCAACACCTGCGTCATCTGGACCGGCCCCGACGTGGACGCTTATCATAATATCTGGTCCGCCACCAAGACCTTCACCAGCACGGTCCTGGGCCTGCTGATCGCCGACGGCAAGTGCAGCCTGGACGACTTGGCCGTGACGTACCTGCCCGGCCTGGATGACCGGTATCCCCTCTATTCCAGGATCAAGCTGCGGCACTTGGCCTCGATGTCTTCCGGGTACAAGGGGCAACTCGTGGGCGTTTCGACGGAGCAGCCCTGGGGCGACCCCATGCGCTATCTGGAGCCCGCCGAGCCGTCCTATGAGCCGGGGACGCGGGTGCAGTATCAGGACCATCAAGTCTTCGTGCTGGGCGCGATTCTGACCCGTCTGGCGGGCGAGCCGCTCCAGGCGGTGTTCCAACGCCGGATTGCCGATCCTATTGGACTGACGCGCTGGGACTGGGGCGTCAACGGTGAGCTGGACGGGATCAAGCTGAACAACGCCGCCGGGACCCCGTCGAAAGCACCGGGTGTCCGGATCACCGCCCGGCAACTGGCCCGCTACGGGCTCCTCTGCCTCAACGGCGGCAAGTGGGATGGTCAACAACTCCTGCCTGCCTCTTTCGTTGCGGAGGCCGGCAGGAATCAGGTTCCCGGCGTGGGGGCCAGCACCTTCCTACATGGTCGCTATGGCCTCTACTGGTGGACAAACGACATCATGCCCACCGGCAAGCGTCCCTGGCCCGCCGCCCCGCCCCGGACCTACACCGCGCATGGTCACGGCTGCAACTTCTGTTTCGTCATCCCGGAGTGGAACATGGTGCTGGTCCGGATGGGGACGGTGCCCATCGGCAAGACCCCCCAGCAGGACCCGTTGTGGAACACCTTCTTCGCCCGGCTCACCGAGGCCATACGGGACAAGTAGGTAGGGTGGGTTCTTAACCCACGTGTTGACTGTTGCCGGAAGATCGAGAGGCCGGATTTCGCTTGCCTTTGGTCCTGCTTTGTTTAGCATACGACTCGCTGAAAATGTCCCTGTTCTCTTGGAGGTACATGCCATGATGAGGTCGAAGTGTATTGTCCTGTATGCCTTGACGATCTTGGTTACGCTGGCGCCCATTGCCTCTGGGCAGGGGTTGCCGAAGGCGTCGCCCAAGTCCGTGGGCTTGTCCCAGGAGCGGCTCAATCGCATCACCTCGCTGATGCAGAAACATGTGGAGGATGGTCTGCTGGCAGGGGCGGTGGCCCTGGTGGCACGTGACGGCAAAGTGGCCTACCTCAAGAGCGTCGGCATGCAGGATAAGGAAAAGGGCGTTGACATGAAGCCGGATGCGATCTTTCGGATCGCCTCGATGAGCAAGCCCATCACGAGCGTGGCCGTGATGATGCTCTATGAAGAGGGGCGATTCCGGCTCAGCGACCCGGTCTCGAAGTACCTGCCGGAGTTCAGGGGCATGAAAGTCCTGGTCGCCGGGCCGGCGGGCGACGGCGGCAAAACGCAGGAGCAGCTTGTCGCCGCCAAACGGGAGATCACGATCCGTCATCTTCTGACCCACACTTCGGGGCTGACCTATCATTGGGATGCTCGTGTCGGTGCCAAGTACGCCCAGGCCGGAATCACGCACGGCCTGATCCAGACCCCAGACTCACTGGCCGAAGGCATCAGGAAGCTCGCCCAAGTGCCGCTGGTGCACCAGCCGGGCGAGGCGTACACCTACAGCCTTTCGATCGATGTCCTGGGCCGTTTGGTCGAGGTCGTCTCCGGAATGTCCTTCGACGAGTTTCTGCGCCAGCGCATCTTCGAGCCGCTGCGGATGAATGACACTGGCTTTTACCTGCCCGATAACAAAGTGTCCCGGCTCGCGGCAGTCTACGGGCCCGATCCGAACGGGGCCTTGAAGCGACTGGGCAACGGGGTCATCGGCGAGGGTTCCATGCGGATCTGCGTGACTTACCCGTGCGAAGGGCCCAAGCGCTACTGCTCCGGCGGCGGCGGATTGTGCTCGACGATCTCGGACTACACGCGCTTCTGCCAGATGATGCTCAACGGCGGCGAACTCGATGGCGTCCGGCTGTTGAGCCGCAAGACCGTGGAGTTGATGACCGCCGACCACGTCGGCGAGTTGAACGCCAGCTCCGGCTTCGGCCTGGGTTTCGGCGTCACGCGCAGTCTGCGCGAGGCCGGCGAGCTGACCAGTGCCGGCGCCTATCGCTGGGGCGGCTTCTGGTACACGACCTTCTTCATCGACCCCGCCGAGAAGCTGATCGGCGTCTGCCTGGTCCAACTGCATCCTTCCGGCAAGGCGACCCTGAATGACAAGTTTGAGGCCCTCGCCCACCAGGCCATTGTCAACTGAAACTGCACCATAAGAATCACTCTTGAAAGGAGAGTGTCATGAACAGTCGGTATTCCTGGCCCGTCAAAGTGGTCTGTGGCGGCCTTTTGGCCGTGATCCTGTCGGTCTGTTATTTTGGTACCTGGGGCTCGCAGGCCCAGGCCAAGAGCGTGGCCACGAAGGGGCGGGAGCGGGACGCCCTGGTCGGAGTCTTCTTCCAGGTCGAGGTGGAAGGCCGATGGAGCGGCGTCTTCAAGACCTGCTCCGGCATCGGGTCGGAGAATGAGACAGTCGAGCACAAAGTGGCATCCGAGAAAGGGACGGAGATCGTCAGAAAGATCCCGGGCCGGCTGCGCTGGCACGATATCACGCTCACACGCGGTCTGACGGGCGACACAAAGCTGTGGTCCTGGCGCCAGGAGGTCGTGGTCGGCAAGATCGAAGGCGCCCGACAGAAGTGCACCATCACGCTGATGGGCCGGGACGGCAAGCCGGCGGCCGTCTGGGAGCTGGCCAGTGCCTGGCCCACGAATCTGAAGATCGGCACCAGCGCCGACGGCGATGGGGTGATAGAAGAGGTCACCATCACCCACGAGGGTGTGACCCAAAAGTGAGAGACAGAGATTTGGCTCGCGGACGGGCGTCCCACACCGAACGTCGACACCACAACGGGCTGCGGGTTACCCCGCGGCCCTTGTGATTGGGAGATAAGCATGCTGGCGGCAGTACTGAAGGATTTCGACAAGCTGATTCTGGAGGACGTGCCGATGCCGGAGCCGGGGATGCAGGAGGTGGTCGTCCGGATCAAAGCGTGCGGGTTCTGTGCCACGGACTATAAAGCGATCAAGGGGATTCGCAGGAATGTCGCGTTCCCGTTCATCGCAGGCCACGAGCCGGCCGGCATCGTCGCGAAGGTCGGGACAGGCGTGTCGAACGTGAAGGAGGGCGATGAGGTGATCTGCCAGCCTTCCGGCTATTGTGGCTTCTGCACGCACTGCCGGGCGGGCAACACACACTACTGCGAGCACGCCTTCACAACAGGCGGCGATGGCCCCGTCGATGTGCGGCCCGGGGCGTTCGCCGAGTACATGAAGACGGACGCCAAGTGCCTGTTACCCAAGCCCGCGAGCCTTTCCTTCGACGCGGCGGCCCTGACCGAGCCGTTGTCCGGCGCCTGGAAGGGCGTCGTGCAGTACAGCGAGATGAAGGTCGGCGACGATGTCGTGATCCTCGGCGTGGGCGGCATCGGGCTGCTGTGCCTGATGGTGGCGAAAGCGGCGGGAGCCGGACACCTGATCGCCGTGGACCCGAGCGCCTATGCGCGAGAGCATGCCCTGAGACTGGGAGCGACGGCGGCGCTCGACCCCGGCGCGGGGCGGGTGAAAGAGAAGATCTACGAGGCCATGCCGCAGGGGCCGGACCTGGTCGTCGAGGCCGCCGGACCGATCGAGGCGGTCCGGCTCATGGCGGACCTGCGCCGGCGCGGGACGCGCTGGAACGTGTTCGGCATTACGACGCACGAGACCTTCGAGCTCGACGGCGGATTGACGCACTTTCTCGAAGCCCGGATGGACGCGAGCTTCGGCACGACGCCCCTGGCGATGCAGAAAGCTGTCCGGCTGATGGAGAGGGGCTTGGTCAACCCGGAAGCGATCATCACCCATCGTTTCCCTCTGAGGGACATTCACCAGGCCGTCGAAGTGATGGGCCGACCGAACCGAAACAGAGTCATCATCAACCCGTGAGTTCGGTAACGTCTCCTGTGACCTGTGCCATGTCCCTGGGCCGCAATGTCTGTTGTCCGGTCGAACTTGGCGTCACGGGGGCGAAGGTGGCTTCGGAGGTTTATCGTAGCCGTGTAAAGCCGATGTATACGGCCGTTATCAGAGCCACATCGAGGAGCGACTCGCCCGCGATGAAGAAGTGCTTGTCCAGCCCCAACGCCGCCACCCCGAACAAGAGAGCCGCCCAAATGCTGATAAAGACGAAGCTGCCCCTCCAGCCAAGCTCTCGTCGACCGGCCAGAAGCACCACCCAAAAGATCACGAATGGTATCGGCATCAGGTAATTCGACATCGGCTCACCCTGCACCACCTCGGAGCAACGATTGTCACGGTTGTGGCGATGCAACGCAAGGGTGAAAGCCAGCCGCGCGCCCCGGCGACCATCCTCCCTGGCGTAGCAGAGTCTGCGGCGCAGCTCTTCTGGATTCCTGCTTGCGTAGGAATGACAAGGTCAATTCCAACGCCTGTGTTCGTTCCGAGGAGTACCTATCGGTTTGATGGCTACTCTCACTCTGGCCATTCCAAGCACCTATTCTGTCACCCCTGCGCAGGCAGGGGTCCAGGAAACCATCGAAGGGGAATATGCGGGTCAGGTACTCAGGCGGGCGCCGCAGTGCGGGCAGTACGAAAGGGCGATTCCGCCACTTCCGGCTTCTTCAACAATGGCAATCACCCATCCCTGTTCCTTCCAATACTCATAGCGTACGTCACAGGCACAACGTCTTGTGCCGTTATCGAAGGACTCGCAGCAAGGGACATAATTCTCCGGCACGCGTTGAGTACCTTCGAAGCAGGGAGAGCCGTCTGGGTGACGGAAGGCCTGTTTGTTTGTATCATTCTGTTCGCACACCGTCGCTCGATCATCCGTAAAGCCCGCTCAGAACGACTCCACTGTATACCACTCACATGAACTTGCCGCAAGGGAGGAGGCAGGGTATAAATATCCGCAGGCGGCAGGATTGCCGTGGATGCATCGTCCCTTTGAGGGGTATTGTGTGGGTCGCAAACGCGAAAGTCCTCGGGCGAAGGCGGATCTCTCCGATGAGACGCTGCGCCGGCTGGCAGGCGAGCGGCCGGGTGTCCAGGCGGCGAAGATTGTCTCGGGGGCTGATGTGGAGACGGCGCCCTGGGTCCGGCTGAAGTGTCAATTTGGGTGTGATGGGTACGCCCAGTGCTTGGTGTGCCCGCCATACACGCCTACGCCGGACGAGATGCGTAAGGTCTTGGATTCGTATCGGCGGGCGCTCCTGATTCACTTCGCGCCGCAGGCGGACGTGAAAGCAACCGTTGTCGAGTTGGAACGGGAGATCTTCCTGCAGGGGGCCTGGAAGGCCCTGGGCCTGGGGGCCGGGCCGTGCTATCTCTGCGAGAGCTGTACGCTGAAGGTGGGCGGGTGCCGGCATGCGGAGCGGGCCCGGCCGGCGCTGGAGGCCTGCGGGATCGACGTGTTCACGACCGTCCGGAAGGCGGGCCTGCCGATCGATGTGGTGCGCACGACGCGACAATGTCCGAATTACTACGGGCTGATACTCGTAGACTGACGAATAACGTGCTTGATGGGAGAACGATTATGGGCAAGGGTGGATTGATTTCCGGGTGTGCGTGCTGCCACATGAATCGGAGACGCTTTCTGGCGGCGGGTTGTGCCGCGTGCGCCGGGGCGGCGGGACTTCTGCCGGGTGCGGGCTCGCTGCTGGCAGCCCAGGCGGGCGGCAAGACGAAGATTCGCATCATCTATGCGCTGCACGCCGCACAGCAGCCGGGCCCGGATTGGCCGAATAAGGGCTTCGACTTCCGGCCGGTGATGGAGCGGATCAACACGGGGCTGGCGAAAGAGTGCCCCGGCTTTGAGTTTGTGTCCTCGCTGGCCACCGGGCCGGAGCAGGCCCAGAAGATCCTGGACGAGGACAAGTCCGCTAATATCGACGGCTACCTCGTTTACCAGATGAATGCCTGGAACCGCGTGATTCAGACCATCGCGACTTCGGGCAAGCCGGTGCTCTATGCCGATTTCCAGTATGGCGGCAGCGGCGGGTTCCTGGTCTACATGGCGGACTTTATCCGCAAGAAGGCCCCGAACGTCGGGTTTATGGCGTCCTCGCGGTTTGAGGACCTGGTCGAGGCGGTCCAGTGTTTCGAGCGGGCCCGGAAGGGTGGGTCGGTGGCGGACTTCGTCGCCGCCACAGCGCGTGTGCGAGCGAAGAACACGCCCAGGACCGGCGATCTAGTCTGTACGCCCGATCCGGTGAAGACGCTCTCGACCCAGGAGTGTCTGGCCCGCATGAAGGAGTCGCGCATCCTTGCGGTGCGCGATCAGAACTCCGGACCGGCGAACCCGCTCCTGGGGATTCCCATGGAGTGGGTCTCGTTCGCGGAAGTGAACGATGCGTGGAAGGCAGCGGACAAGGACGAGTCCCGCGCCGTGGCGAATCGCTGGCGCAAGAACGCCGCCACTGTGATCGAAGTCTCGCAAGCGACCCTCGATACCTCCGCCGCCATGTATCTCGGCATGAAGGCTGTGCTCAAGAAACACGGGGCCAATGCCATTACGATGAACTGCTTGGGCGGCTTTTACGGCGGGCACATCCACGCCTATCCGTGCCTGGGCTTCCACGAACTGTGCAACGAAGGCCTGATTGGCGCCTGCGAGTGCGATGTTCGCTCGACCGCGACGATGGTCGCGCTGACCGCGCTGACCCAGGGCCGGCCCGGCTACATTTCCGACCCCGTCATCGACACCGCGAAACGCCAGATCATTTATGCTCATTGCGTGGCGTCGAACAAGGTCTTCGGACCGCAGGGTCCGACCAACCCGTTCGCGATCATGACGCACTCCGAGGACCGCCAGGGGGCGTCCCTCCGCTCGGTCCTGCCGCTGGGCTATATGACGACGACGGTCGAGTTCGAGCAGAGCCGCAAGGAGCTTCTCTTCCATCGAGGCAAGGCGGTCGCCAACGACCCGGACGACCGGGCCTGCCGGACCAAGCTCTGTGCCGAGCCGGTCGGCGACATCGGGAGACTCTTTACCATGTGGGACCAGTGGGGTTGGCACCGCGTCACCGTCTATGGCGACCTCAAAGAACCGGTGTTCGCCTTGGCCGATGCCCTGGGCTTCAAGGTGGTGGAAGAAGCATGAATTGAGGATAAATTCCAAGCACCAAATCCCAAACTCCAAACAAATTCAAAATTCAAAATCCCAAATTCAAAACGCCGAGCGGCCGAGCCGAGGTCTCTGGTTTGAATGACGGTTCTGCGCGTGCGAGGGGTGGACGTTTTGGTCATTGGAATTTGGGTCATTGGAATTTGTTTGTGATTTGGTGCTTGGGATTTCGAATTTAGCCGTTTAAGGGGAGTCAACATGAAACAGCGCAGCACGTTGTCCTTTGCCATGTGGCTGGTCGGTATTCTTCTGCTGTGGAACGGCGGCTCTCTGGCGGCGGCGGTCCGGCCGCCGGAAGCGTTTATCGGACACCAGGTCGGAGCGGACTACAAGCTCGCTCGCTATGAGAAGATCAGCGCGTATTTCCGGCACGTGGCGGACAACTCCACGCGGGTACGGGTGCGGGACCTCGGCGTGACGACGGAAGGGCGGAACCTGATCCTGGCCGAGATCACCGAGGAAGCCACGACGGCACAGATCGAACAGGCCATGGCCTGTCAGAAGAAGATCGCCGATCCTCGGCGCATCCGGGACAAGGAGCAGGAACGGTCCCTGGTGGACACAACGAAGGTCGTGGTCCTGGTGAGCTGCAATCTGCACTCCAGCGAGATCGCCTCCAGCCAGATGGCGATGGAGTTGCTGTATGACTTGGCCACGGATACCTCGGCCGAGGTTCTGGAGATTCTCCGGCGCGTCATCATCGTGCTGATTCCCAGTGCGAATCCCGATGGACTCGACAAAGTCATCGACTGGTACGAGCGGTCGCTGGGCAAACCGTGGGAGGGCGGGGGGATGCCCTGGCTGTACCACACCTACGCGGGCCACGACAACAACCGCGACTGGTTCATGCTCAACTTACAGGAGACCCGCCTGATCACGCGGGTGATCTACAAAGAGTGGCTCCCCGATGTCGTGTACGACATTCACCAGATGGGCAGCAGCGGGGCGCGGATCTTCGTGCCTCCCTTTTTCGACCCGAAGAATCCCAACATTCATCCCTTGAATGACAGCATGATGCTCATCATCGGCGGGCACATGGCGGCGGCGCTGACGCGCGAGGGCAAGAAAGGGGTCCTCAATAGCGCGATGTATGACAACTGGTGGGAGGGCGGCTTCCGCACGACGGTCTACCGCCATAACATGACGGGCATTCTCACCGAGGCCGCAAGCGTCTCGATCGCCTCGCCCATTTTTCAGCGCAAAAGCGATCTCGATGGCGGCCCGCGCGGGATGCCGGAATATGAGGTCATGGCGAACTTTCCCGATCCCTGGCCCGGCGGGTGGTGGCGACTGCGGGATATTGTGGAGTATGAGAAGATTGCCTGCATGAGCCTGTTCACGCTGGCGGCCCGCTACCACGATATGTTCAAGAGCAACGTGATCAAGCAGGCCCGCGATGCGCTGGAAAAAGGCAAGAGTGAGCCGCCCTGCGCGTGGCTGGTCCCGCCCGACCAGCGCGACCCGCGGGCCGCGGCGGAAATGCTGGCGGTCCTGCACGCGACGGGCGTCGAGGTCCATCAGGCCCAAGGCGAGTTCACGGCGGATGGGGTCCAGTATCCGGCTCAGACCTATATCCTCTACTGCTGCCAGCCCTATCGCGGCCATCTCAACGACATGATGGAGCGGCAGGAATACCCGAATCGATCCGCCTACCCGCAGGGACCCCCGGAGGCTCCTTATGACATCGCCGGTTGGACCCTGCCGCTGCAAATGGGGGTCCGCGTCGTAAGCGTCAATCAGCCCTTCGAATGCCGGGCGCAGGAATTGGAGACCATCCCTTTGCCACGGGGCAAGATCGTGAAGGCAGAAGAGGCCGACGGCTACCTCGTGCGGGCGGGCGCCAACGACAATTACCGGCTGATGAACCGCCTGTTTGCGGCGGGCATTCCTGTCCGCCTGATCGCCTCATCCGCGCCCTGGAAAGCCCTTGCCGGTGAGGAAGTGCCGGCGGGCTCGCTGCTGATCTCGGATGTGAACGGTCTCCAATCCGCCGCGTCGAAGATCCTCCAGGGGCTCTGCTGCACTCTGACCGGCCTGCGCCGGACGCCCGCCGCCGAGAGCACCCTGCGGAGCGTGTCGCGGCCCCGCCTCGGTCTGTACCAGCCCTGGCTGGCCAATATGGACGAAGGGTGGACGCGATTGGTGCTGAACAACTTCGAATTCAAATACGCCTCGGTCCACAATGCGGAAATCCGGGCGGGCGCTCTGCGGAAGCGGTACGATTGCCTGGTCCTGCCCTCCGCCGGCTCATCATCGATCGTGAACGGCGCTGGGGTAGACACGACGGAGCCGCAGTACGTGGGCGGGATCGGCGCGGAAGGGATCGTCGCCCTGCAGAGCTTCGTTTCCGAGGGAGGGACGCTCGTTTGTATCGACGGCTCCTGCAATTTCCCGATCGACCATTTCCGCATTCCGGTCCGCAATGCTTTGCGCAGCAAAGAGGCCAAGGAGTTCTTCTGCCCCGGCTCGGTGCTGCGGGTCTGGGTCGACCGGCAGCATCCGGTCGGCTACGGGATGCCGGAATGGGCGTCGGCGTATTTCACTCGCTCCCTGGCCTTTGAGGTCACCGAGAAGCCCAAGAAGCCGGATGCGGACCCGCGCAGTCCCGAAAGCCGCAGCCCCGCCCGCGTGATCTCGCGGTATTCGGACACGGTTCTGCTGGAGAGCGGCTGGATTCGGGCCCAGCAGTGCATCGCGGACAAACCCGCGATCGTGGAAGTGCAGTACGGCGAAGGCAAGATCATCCTCCTGGGCTTCCGCGTCCAGCATCGCGCCCAGCCCCACGGCACGTTCGCCCTGCTCTTCAACGCGATCCTTTCCAGCACGATGGACAAGTAGCCGTTCGGAGTTCCGCGTTTACGCGGGTCTGAATAGTCCGCCCATCACACGGACACGGTCTTGAGCCGCTGTGCGGTCTTGACCCGCCTGAAGGCGGAACTCCGAACGTGTCACGACCGGCGTTTCGGTCATTGGGATTTGGTACTTTGGATTTGTTTCGGATTTCGGATTTGAGATTTCGAATTTCCGCGCCTCCCAGCGTGGATGAGCTGGCAGTGCGGGCAGACATGCGTGCCGCGCCCGGCGGCGCGGAGGTACTGAATGGCCGTGCCACAGCGTCGGCAGGGCTGGCCTTGTCGCCCATAGACCTTGAGTCGCTCACTGAACCGTCCCATCTCGCCGTACACGTTGCGGAAATCACTGAACGTCGTGCCGCCCGCGCGGATGGCGCGACGCAGGACCTTCTGGATCTCGCGCCGCAGGGTCGCCGCCTCAGTGGCGGTGATGGATGAGCCTGCCCGGGCCGGATGGATGCATGCTGCCCAGAGCGATTCATCGGCATAGATATTCCCCAGTCCGGCGATCCGGCTCTGATCCAGCAGCAGGGACTTGATAGGTCGATCCGTCCGAAGCAGGGCGGCGAAAGTCTCTTGATCTATGTCCAACGCTTCCGGTCCCAGTAGTGTCAGGCCGGCCGCTTCCATGGCGGCGTCCGGCGCCGCCGGGTCCAGATCGCGCAGGCACCACACGCGCCCGAACCGGCGCGGGTCCACGAAAAGAAGCTCCGTCCCATCCGAGAAGGATAGGATCAGTCGCGTATGCTTCGGCGTGGCGGCCGCATTTGGTGTCGCAGCCATCTTGGCCGCGCCGTGTCGAAGGCGTCCCGCCTTCGAATCGCGGGCAGGATGCCCGCGACACGCGAGCAGGAATCTGCCCGTCATGCCAAGCTGGAATACCAGCGCCAGATTTCCCTCTGTGGTCAGAATGAGCCGCTTGGCACGACGGCTGACGGTCTCAATGTGCCGCCCGGTCAATTCGTCCAGGAAGGCCCGCCAGCGCCGCCGGTACGGACCTCGAAAGACCAGCGGCACACCGACCCGCACCTCCACCACGCGTTTACCCACAAGGACCGGCCGCAAACCCAACGCGATATTCTCAACTTCCGGCAACTCCGGCACAAGCGACTCCTTACTGGCGATAATGGCCCGACAGGGTAGCGGGGAAGCGTCGCCGAATCAAGTACCGCGCGGACTCCGGTGCCATTTGCTTGATTCATCTGGCGCAGCATGTTATTGTAGGTATTGTACGGCCGACCGATGCGGTGTCCGGAACAGCGGAGCGGCTGAGGCGCCATCGCAGTGAGGTATGTCGTGGGACGATACGCGAAACTTCTTGAACGTATCCTCGGTGGGAGGTCGGATGCTAATATCCGATTCTCCGACCTCGTTTCCCTCTTGTTACATCTCGGTTTTGTCGAGCGAACCAAAGGCGACCACCACATCCTCACGCGTGAGGGTATCGAGGAGATCCTGAATCTCCAGCCGCGAGGGGCCATGGCGAAGGCATATCAAGTTAAACAGGTTCGCCAAGTAATACTCAGACACAGACTCGGAGCAGACGAGAATGAGTAGATACGAGATGATCATTTACTGGAGCGACGAGGACCAAGCCTTCATCGTTGAAGTGCCCGAGTTGCCGGGCTGTATGGCGGACGGCCCGACCTACCGCGAGGCGGTGGCGAATGCCGAGAAGGTCGTCGAGGAGTGGCTCGAAACCGCCAGGGAACTGGGGCGCGAGATTCCCGTCCCTCGCGGACGGCTCCGATACGCGTGAGCAACACGACCGCACGTGCGGCGCTGAGATGAAGATCGGATACCCGTGTATCAACCTGACGATCGGCTGCAAGGCGGACCGGACATTCCGGCTCAAGTCCTTCTCCGAACAGCGATTGATTGAGACCGTGGCAGGCAATCTCGACTGTCTGCTGGCAATCCTCCGCTGGAACGTCGAGCGGAATATTCTCTTTTTCCGCATCACGTCCGACCTCGTGCCGTTCGCCTCGCATCCGGTGTGCCGGTTCGACTGGCAGGGGCACTTCCGCGAGTCCTTCGCCCGGATCGGTGAATTCATTCGGGCTCATCATATCCGGATTTCGATGCACCCGGACCCGTTCACCCTGATCAATTCGCTGGACGAAGCGATCTTTGACCGCAGCCGCCGCGAACTGCTCTATCACGCCCAAGTACTCGATGCCCTGGGGTTGGACCGCACGGCCAAAATCCAAATCCACGTCGGCGGCGTGTACGGTGACCGGGCAGGAAGCATCAAGAGATTCATCGAGCGGTTCGGAAGCCTGGACCCCGCTGTGCGTGGCCACTTGGTGGTGGAGAACGATGAGAAGAGCTACTCCTTGCGCGATTGTCTGACCATCCACGAGGCGACCGGCCTGCCTGTCCTTTTCGATGTGTTTCATCACTCCATCCTCAACCACGGCGAAGATCTGCGAACTTCTCTCGAACGAACGAGTCCGACCTGGCATGCCAAAGACGGTATTCCCATGATCGACTACAGCACCCAGGCGACGAATAAGCCCATCGGCGCGCACGCCCCCTCCATCGACATCAAGGACCTCCAATCCTTCCTCACCCACAGTCGACCACACGACTTCGACCTCATGTTGGAGATCAAAGACAAAGAGACCAGCGCCGAAAAGGCCATCGTGGTCGCCAGGAAAGACAGTCGCTTCACGATTTTCGACGATTCCGGTGTTACCCCGACGGCTTCCGGCGCCTTATAATACCAGGGCAGTTCGGACCGATATTCGTGAGGTGTCGAGAAATGAGAGCCGGAAGGGTCATTCTAATCGTGTTGTTGTTCTTGTGGGCTGGATGCAGGGCGGAGCCGAGTAGAACTGCAACGGTAGAGAAACAAACCGCGAATGAGAAGACACGATTACCACACGCGTCTGAACTGGACGAGCAATTGTGTGAGGCCGTGGACCGAGGCGACATCGAACAGGTTCGCTCCCTCCTGGCTGACGGAGCCAATGTCAACGCCATAAGCACGTTCTCGTCCGTGACCCCGCTGTATCTCGCGGTGGAGTCGGGGAACCTCAGAATCGCCGAGCTGCTCATCGCTCGTGGCGCTGATGCCAATGTGCGGGACGAGGGAAACGCAACGCCCTTGCACGAGGCGGCTGCGGCCGGCCGCAAGGAGATGGTGAACCTTCTGATAGCTCACGGTGCCAACGTCAATGCCATAGGAGGTATTCTTGGGGCCACACCGCTATGCGAAGCTGTCGTGGCGGACTACTCAATGCTTGCGCGCGAGCTCCTTAAAGCGGAGCGACCGGACCTCTCGTACAATGACAAGCTCTATCGGGAGCTCAAAGAAAATCTCGCCAAGCAACTCATGCTGGATATCGTGCAGACCTTGATTACGCATGGAGCCGACGTGAATGCCAGGGATGAGTTCGGTGGCAGGCTGCTGGACTACGTACTCATGGATACCCCTGTTGAGGTGGTCAGACTCCTCCTGGCCAGTGGTGCCGATCCCGGTCTGAGAGGCGACAACGGGATGTGTGTATTGCACACTGCTGTGGCACAGGATCGCATCGACTTGGTTACCTTGTTCCTTGATTCCGGCACGCAGGTCGATGCGCACGATACAGACCGGCAGACGCCTCTGCATGAAGCGGTCTGGCGGGACAACAAGGCAATGGTCGAGTTGCTTCTTGCACGGGGTGCGAATGTGAACGCCAGAGACAGACGACGTGATACGCCTTTGCACATAGCCGCAGTCAACAGGTATACACAGGTTTTCGATCTACTTGTGTCGAAGGGCGCAGATGTGAAGGCTAGGAACAGACAACGTCTGACACCTGTTGATTACGCACGTTCAAGGCCTCCACGCGCGATGATCCGCTTGACGACGGAGGGCTCACTGCCCTATTCAGTCATCATCACCTCTATCAGTGCGATACGAGAACTTTTGCGAAGTCGTGCAGTTGCATATGATCAGATTTGGATTCCGAGAGAGGCCGACGTCAAACGTGCTGACGTAATCCTTAGCCGTCCTGGGGAGACTGGCAAGGCCAAGAGGATGGCGGGGATACACGGGCGTGAGACTCTAGCGTCTGATCTGGGTGGATACAACCGGGAGTATGCCGGATTCAGGAGGGGCAATGCGAAGTTCGTGCTCTGCAGGATGAATCAGTGCAGACCTGACACGAAGCCCTCCGAAAACCGTTTCTCAGTGAGAATAATGGATGACGGGCGTGCCTTCATGTTCACTGTCATTGCCCTGGATGCCGAGCGGGTAGAGCGGCTTGAGTGCGACGGCATCGGCTTCTGATTTGAGAAAAGTCTGCTCCATGTGGATGACGTTGCGTGTGCTTGTCGGCGTTGAGGCTGGCGTTTTCCAGGGTGTTGCGCGTGCTGGGTTCGACTGCCCCCGCAGGCAGGCTCAGTGTGCGTCGCGCAGCATTTTCCTGTTTGAGGAGGGGGCGACGGCGGGGTAGAGTGAGCCTTGTGGGAGACCGCCACGGGACGCTGTCTCTCGTTGCCGTCGTTTGCTCGAAGGGGGGAACTATGAGGGCTCTTGGCGATTTCATCCGGACGACCCTGCTGGGCGGGATCTTGTTTCTCCTGCCCATCATTGTGCTGATTGTTGTGCTGGGCAAAGCACAGAACATCTCGGGCCGCATCGTGGCTCCGGTGGCGGAACGCATGCCGGTCCCGTCGGTCGGAGGCGTTGGCGTGGCGAAGATCCTGGCGATCGGTGCGATTGCCCTTTTCTGCTTTTTCGCGGGTCTGTTCGCGCGGACCCGCCTCGCGAAACGAAGCGTGGGCCTGCTGGAACGGGGGTTGCTGTCCCACGTTCCCGGTTACGATTTCTTCAAAGGGATCAGCGAAAGCCTGGTGGGATTTGAGACCGATCATACGCACGAAGTCGTTCTGGCTCGCATCGAGGAGGCGTGGCAGATTGGGTTTCTGATGGAACGTGTAGAGAATGATCACTATGCGGTCTTCGTGCCCGGCGCGCCGAGCATCTGGTCGGGGTCCGTTTATTTCATGACGGAAGAGCGATTCCAACGCATCAAGATCTCGCGTGCGGAGGCGATGAAATGCCTGCGCCAACTGGGCGAGGGCACGAACAAACTGCTGGCTGGCAGGATCGGCCGATAGCCATTCGGGCCCACTCTGTTCTCGCCGGCGTCTCTGAACGTGTGGTGGAGTCTCTTAACAAGAGATCCGCATGGGCTAAAGGGGACCCCAAACGCGAAATTATGCGTTTGGGGACCCAGGCCCATCCTACCGGCTCGTGCAGGGCCGGGCTTACTCCACGTGGATGACGTTTCGTTTTTTGTCGGCGTGGAGGCCGGCTTCTTTGAGGGCTTCGTAGAGGGCGCGGCAGCGGTTGACTTTGACGAACTCGAATTCGGGGTCGGATTCGTCGGAGGTCAGGGCGGTGACGGTGCCGATGCCCAGGAGACATTCGAGAAGGGACTGGCGCAGCTTCAGATCGACAACGCGGAACATGTCGATATTATCCACGTTGCGGTCGAAGATTCCCCGGGCCCACTCGATCCGATCCGGCGTGACTTCGTAGTGGATGCTCTTGAGCGAGAGTACCTTCCAGACGAGGGTCATTGCCGCCAGCAGGGCCAGGGCCAAGACCCCGGCGTCCAGCCAGCCTTCGATCTGCGTCAACTGCGCGACGCGCACATGGATCTTGGGGAGGTAACGGACCAGACCGGTCACGGGGTAGCGGTACACCACGCCGCAGCCGGCCAGGAAGCAGCCGGCCTTGAGGAACATGCCGGCGAGGGCCAGCAGGCTCGGCCGGCCGGACCAGAGGACCGGGGTGCCCTCTTCGTTCTCGGAGGGATCCGGCTCCGCAGTTGAAGGCTGAGCGTTGGCTTTCGAAGGACGGCCGGCATCGCTGTCCTCCGTCTTCTGTCCTCTGCCCTCCGTCCTCTGTCTTCCGTCCTCTGCCCGCCGGTGGTTGCCGTCGAGGAACTCGCCGCAGAAGCGGCATTTGATCGCCTCGTAGCGGATCGTCTCGGCGCAGAAGGGGCAGGGTTTGGTCTGCTGGCGCGTCCGCGGCAAACGCGGCATGGGCACAGGATCGATCTGTTGCCGCATAGTCATGTCATCCCAATATAGGACACCATCGAATCGGGCACACCCGGTCCTATTATCGGCCAAATACCTCCCGAAAGGAGAATATCCAACGCGCCTGGATGACACTTCAGATTATGGGACGTGAATCTGGCCGCGAGGCGCGGAAACTCAAAATCCAAACCGCCAATGACCAAAACGCTGTCACCGGCTCCGCCCCGTTTCGGATTGGAGATTTGGAGCATTAGGATTTGTTTCGGATTTGGCGCTTCGAATTTGGGATTTGTCCTACGGTGGGCACTTGGCGCAGATGGAGCGAAAGAGGGTCGTGCTCAGGTAGCGGTCGCCGCGGTCGGGCAGGATGGCGACGATGATACCCTGGGTCATCCGGTGGGCGATCTGCACAGCTCCCGCGACGGCGGCGCCGCTGGACATCCCGACGAAGATGCCTTCGTGGGCGGCGAGCAGCCGGGTGGTCTCGAAGGCCGCGCCGTCTTCGATGGTGATCTTCTCGTCCAGCAGGCTCGGGTCGTAGATGCCCGGGACCATGGATTCGGTCATGTTCTTGAGCCCCTGGATCGTGTGGCCCACTCCCGGCTCGACGCCGATGACCTTGACCTGCGGCTTTTTCTCCCGGAAGAACCGCTTGACGCCCATGAGCGTGCCGGTGGTGCCCATGCCGGCGATGAAGACGTCGACCTGGCCCTGTGTCTGCGCGAGGATCTCCGGGCCGGTGGTTTCATAATGGGCGAGGACGTTGCTCTCATTCTCGAACTGGTTGGGCATGTAGTAGGTATCCGGCTGCGACTCCAGAAGCTGGTGGGCCCTGCGAATGGAGCCGTCGGTGCCTTCGCGCGCAGGCGTCAGAACCACGTCCGCACTCAAGGCCCGCAGGATCTGCTGCCTCTCCGTGCTGACGCATTCCGGCATGCACAGCTTGACCTGGTAACCCTTGGCGGCCCCGATCATCGCGACGGCGATACCCGTATTGCCGGAGGTGGCCTCCAGGATGATCTTGCCGGGGACCAGCTCGCCGGACTCTTCGGCCCGCTTGATCATGTAATACGCGGGACGGTCCTTGATCGAGCCGCCCGGATTGGCGCCTTCGAGCTTACCGAAGATGCGCACGTTGGGCCGCCTCGAGTTGAGGCGCGTCAACTCGACCAGAGGGGTGTTCCCGATTGCAGAGGTAATGCTCATATCTGAAAAGCCTCGAAAGACAATGGCTGCGGCGTCGCCCGCGGTCCGGACATTCCCATCACACCATCAATATAGCAGGAAGTGGCCGGCACGCAAAGCGCAGTGGACGTAGTGGACTTCGTGGACGGGGGGGACGCAGGGCCGGTTTCAGGTTGTCCCCGACGTTCACTACGTCCATCATCCCCCACTCTTGTCCGCGCCCCGGACCGTGGTGGCTTTCTTCTGGAATAGCTCCAGCCAGCCGAGGGTCAGGGCATCGCCGAGCGTCTTCGACCGGCGGTATTCTTCGATGGTTTTGCCCCAGTAGAAGCCGATCCAGCCTTCCGCGATCTGGCGCGAGCCGTCGATGAAAGTTCCCAGTTCCTCGGCACTGCATTTGAGCGGGAACATCTCCTCGATGACCAGCGGTTTGCCGATGTCGTAGACCGCCAGGGCGGCGAGAGCCTGCTCGATTTTGCCTTTCTCCGGGTAGAAATGGACGCTGGCGAAATCGAGATTCTCGGACACCTCCCGGGAATAGAACAGCGGCTTGGCTCCCGGAAAGACCAGAGCCCAGGGGATCACGCCGACCGTGATCGAATGCCGGCGGTCGTGTTTGCGGATCGCCGCGACGAGCCGGTTCACCCAGGCCTTGGCGACCTGCTGCTGAGTGCGGCCCGCGAGGTCCAGCGTGAGGCGCTGGCAGAAGAACTTGCCGCCCAACTCGCCCAACAGCCATTCGGTCTCCTTCTTCTGGCCGGGCAGGATCGGCTCATTCATCAGGTCGTAACAGAAAATCGCAGGACTATTCGCACAGCGACCCGCCACCGCCTCCCAGAAGCGGGCCTGCACCTCCCACCGATCCCGTTCGGACAGGCCGTCATACCAGCCAGGGACATCTTTCTTGTGGTAGCACGCCAGCCCGGTCAGATCAAGATACAGGTGCGTCCGTTCCGCCAGCGCTACCACTCGTGCCAGTCGGGTCAATGCGACCTCGTTCGGCTCCTGGGGCTGTCTCATGAACTTGCCCAACTGAAGATGAAGGCGGACGACATTGGCGCCGAGCTTCTTCATCTCCTGGAAATCCTCCTGGACCTTGGGCCACTCCGTCTCCCAGCAGTCTTCCAGCAGCCGGCCCTTCTCCTCGTGGTCGTAGTTGAACCCCCACGCCACGAACGGGCTACCATCGTCCTGGACGAAACCGCGTCGATCGTCGGAGACCCGGACAAATTCCATAGGCTGCGCAACGGCTGGACGGGGAGCCATGAGTACGGACCCGCCGAGTACGCCGAGCACGGCCCACCACCCGATCTTTCGTGGGCTCTTCATTCGCTTCACCGACATGCCCCTAAATCGTCAGGCCGGACAGGTCGCCGCCCTTCTCTTTGAGCTTGTTGTAGTAGACTTGGAAACGCTCGGTCAGGGCCTTGACGGCGGATTCGATCTTCTGCGCTTCGGTCTTCAGCGACTTGGCCTTCTCGCCCAAGGCTTCCGCGATAGGAATCTCCTTGACTTGGGCCAAGACCTTCTGCAGATCCTCCCGCTTGACCGAGATCGCCTGGACGTACTGGAGAGCCGTCGCCCTCAGGTTGGCCACGCTCATCGTCTGGGCCTGTGTCTGAACCTCGGCGACGGGCTTCTCCGCGTCGGCGGTTACATTCACGGCGGTTCCCGCACCGGTTTGGGAGGGGGCGGGGCTTGCGCTCTTGTCGGGCTTCTTGGTGCAACCCACCAAGACCAGGCCGGAGAGAGCAACCAGACACGATAACATCACGCACGTTCGAACTCTCATTGTGGACCCCTTTCAGAATAGTACCCATCTTCGCCGCTCTACGAGCTTGGATTATACCCGCGCCGTCCCCCCCGTCAACACCAACAGCAAGCCCCTATGGCAGGGCGGCGACACGCGGCCAGCCGTCCTCCCAGGCCATTGTGGAGATCTTCAACTCGGATCGGCCGGTCTTGCCCTCGTAGGCGTGAAAGACCAGGTAGTCGCCGCTGATGTCCTGCAGGACAGCCTGGTGTCCCGGCCCGCGCCAGCTCGGCGTGGTGGCCTCGAGGACCAGTGTGCCGCCGCCTTCGGTCATGGGCACGCCCGCTCGGTCCGTGTAGGGGCCCGTGACATCCCGGGCGCGACCGACCCGAATGTTGTAGTTGCTGTTCACGCCCCGGCAGCAGAAATCAAACGAGGCGAACAGGTACCACCAGTTGTCGTGCCGAACGATGAAGGGGGCCTCGATGGACCCCGGCTGCCCGCCGGTGCGGGGACGCCGCGCCAGGTGGTGCAGGGTCGTGTCCGCCGCGGAGAGCTTGCCGGTCGCCGGGTCGATCCGCCGCATCATGATGCCGCCCCAGAAGCTGCCCCAGCACAGCCAAACGTTCTGCTCATCCTGGAAGAGGAGCTGCGGATCGATCGCGTTCCAGTCGTCCTGACCCTGGTGCGATCGGACGACGAGTCCCTCATCCACCCACTTGTAGTCGGGACTGTTCGGATCCAGCGTGCGGTTGGTCGCCAGGCCGATAGCGGAATCGTTCTTGCCGAAGGCGGAAACGGAGTAGTAAAGGTGGTATTTGCCATGGTAGCGGGAGATATCGGGCGCCCAGACGCTACGTGCCCCCGGGATTTCCT
>CAYHAJ010000417.1:0-27803 GCA_964354535.1 uncultured Pirellulales bacterium | reverse complement strand
GCGATGGTTTTCTGCACAGGAAACCCGCCATCGCCAAGCTCCGAAGACTCCGCTTGACGCTGCCACTCCAATACGTCACGTGACTTTGCGTTTGCCCTGGTAAAAGATGGCCGCAGCATGGACACAGGCGGTCCCAGCGATTAGAATGGGTGGTTTGCGTATTTTGAGCGGAATCGCCCCGCACGGCGACCCGCCAATTGTTCCTCATCCGCCGGCCCGGAGCAGCCGACGAATCTGAGGAACACGGACGACCAACGGCGCATCTTCATGATACGGTCGATAGATCTTGGGCTCTTGGGTTCTTAGGTTAGTTTGACATGGGCAAGGATATTCTCAGTGTGGGGGGGTTCACGATCCTCCGACGCATTGGCAACGGAGCCCGCAGCACGATCTACCTGGCCACGGACGACGAGGATGGGATGACCGTCGCCCTCAAGCGTCTGATCTACGAGAAACCCGAGGATCATCGGGTCTTCGAACAAACGGAGCTCGAATACAAAGTTGCCCAGAAGATCGACCACCCCTACGTCCGGAAATGCTACAAACTGCGCAAAATCCGCAGCATGTTCCGCGTCAAGGAGTTGCTCCTGTCCATGGAGCACTTCGACGGTGCCACCCTGGAAGAGACCACGACCCTGAGCTTGGGCGATGTCCTGCTGGTGTTTCGGATGGTGGCGGCCGGACTCAACGCTATGCACCAGGCGGGCTACGTCCATTGCGACATCAAACCCAATAACATCCTGATCAACAAGAACGGGGCCATCAAAATCATCGACCTGGGTCAGAGCTGCCCCATCGGGACGATCAAATCCCGCATTCAGGGGACACCCGACTACATCGCGCCGGAGCAGGTCCGGCGCAAGACTCTGGGTCCGAAAACAGATATTTTCAACCTCGGGGCTACCATGTATTGGGCGCTGACCGGCAAAAACGCGCCCACGCTGATCCCCAAGAAGACGCTGCTGGCGAAAAAGAGCGGGCTGGGCTCCTACGAGTCAAACAAGTGCATCCCCCCGCACGAGTTGCGGCGGCAGTTGCCGATCGGGATCTCCAAGCTGGTAATGGATTGCATCAAGCAGGACCCGGCGGAGCGGCCTGCCAATATGGTGGAAGTCATGTCCCGGCTCGATTTGATGATCCACAGTATCTTCGGGAGCAAGATCAAAGCGAACCGAAATGCCTCAAACAACCATCGACCTGCTCAATAGAGGGATCCGAGCCAACCAGACGGACCGGCTCCGACGCGCCAACCTGGTCTGTCTGCCGGGCCAAGGCTCATTGGTCGTCGGGGGCGACATTCACGGACACCGCCGCAACTTCGAGCGCCTCGTCAGCCAGGCCCAACTGGCCGAGCACCCGGAGCGGCACCTGGTGCTCCAGGAGATCATCCACGGCGGCCCGGAAGACGGTGCGGGCGGCTGCCTGTCCTATCAACTCCTCTTTGACGCGATTCGCTTGAAGCTGAGTTTCCCGGACCGGGTCCATTTTGTCATGGGAAACCACGACACGGCCATGATCAACAGCAGCGAGGTGATGAAGAACGGCAAAGAGATGAACCGGGCGATGACGCTGGCCTTGGAACGGCAGTTTGGCCCGGCCGGGCCTCAGGTCCGGCTGGCCATTCAGCAGTTCCTGTTCTCCCAGCCTCTGGCCGTCAAGTGCAGCAACCGTGTGTGGGTCTCCCATTCCCTGCCGAACGACCGCAGCGTCGAGCAGTTCGATCCCGGCGTCTTCGAGCGGGAGCTGCGGCTCAGCGATTGCGAAAATCCCGGTTCCGCGTACCTGCTGACGTGGGGGCGCCGGCACAGCCAGGCCACCCTGGACCGTATGGCCAAACTGCTGGACGTAGACCTCTTCGTGCTGGGTCACCAACCGCAACAGAACGGCTGGAGCCAAGGCGGGATGAACCTGGTTATCCTCGCCTCCGACCACAACCACGGCTACCTGCTCCAGATCGATCTTGCCAAGACGTACCGGATCAGCGAGTTGGTGGACGCTCTCGTCCCCCTGGCCTCGATCGCGTAGCGCCGTATCTGACACCTCCTGCAACGAAGAGACCAGCTCGAACAGGCCAGGGCGCCGGTCTTGCCGCCACCACTCCTGATCTGGGGCTCGTACAATTGCGTGCGGTCGATGGCGTTCAGGTCGGCCGGCCTGGCCTTGGATTTCAGCGTGTAGGGCCCGTAGAGAACCGCGTCGGCCGGGAACTTCTCCAGCGCATGCCGGGCCCAGGCCCGATCGTGGGCGGACGGCCCCAGAAAGCGCACTTTGCCCTTGTCAGCAAATTCAGCGACAATGCCGCCAAGGAAAAGGATGGTCTTTTCGCGGCAATTCAGCTATTGTAGTCGGGAGGGCCCCAGACCTCCACCCTGCGCAACAGCCGCCGAGTGGGGGAGGACCTGTGGGGGCCGAAGGATGCCTGGTCATTGTATTGGAGCCGGCCAGCCTGCTATGGATTGGTATTCGCTCATCGCCATCGCAGCGATCTTCGCTCAATTGCTCGTCGTGTTCCACGCGATCAGTAATTACCATTATGTCTCGGCGAAGCTCGCCGGGCCGCGGCGCTCCTGGCATCGACCGCGGACGGCCCTGATTATCCCCTGCAAGGGTATCGACGCGCGTTTCGCGGCCAACCTGAGCTCCTTCTTCGAGCAGGACTACGACAACTATTATCTGCTCTTCGTGGTCGAGGATGAATCCGATCCCGCGTACCAGGAGTTGCTCACCCTGAAGAACGCGCTGATCTCCCAATCGCACGCCCTCGAGGTCCAGGTTCTGGTCGCCGGTCACTCCCAGTCTTCCAGCCAGAAGATCCACAATCTCCTGCACGCCCTCGATCACCTCCCGGCAGACAGCGAGGTTTTGGCCTTTGCCGACTCGGACGTGTGTGTGCACCGGGACTGGCTGCACCGCCTGATCCACCCGCTGTACCTGCCCAAACGGGGCGTGACCACCGGCTACCGCTGGTTCGTTCCGGCCACCCCGAATCTGGCGACCCTGGCGGCGTCCGCCATCAACGCCGCCGTGGCCCAGTTCCTGGGCAACAGCCTCTTCAATCAAGCCTGGGGCGGCTCCATGGCGATTCGCTTGGAGGAGTTTCGCCGGCTGGGGCTGCGAGAGATCTGGTCGGAGACCCTCAGCGACGACCTGTCGCTGAGCCGGGCGGTGCGACGTGCCGGCCTGCGGATCATGTTCGTTCCCGAGTGCCTGGTCGCCTCCTTCGAGTCCTTCACCTGGCACCGGCTCTATGAGTTCGGCCGCCGGCAGTTCCTGATCACGCGCGTGTACGCTCCGAGCGTATGGTGGCTGGGGTTCCTCGGCAGTCTCTGCTCGGTCCTGGGCCTGTGGGGCGCTGCCGGAGCGGCGCTCTACACCGCGGCCGTCCACAGCGAGCACCTCGTCCTGTATGCCGCGGTCGCCGGCGTGTTCTTCCTGGGCCAGGTCACTCGGGCAGTCCTGCGCCAACTGGCCATGGCGAAGGTTCTGCGCGAGCGCCTCTCCCAACTGCTGCCGGCCGCGGTGGCGGATGTCTTCGGTTGCTGGCTCTGGTCCGTCGTGCTGTTCGTTCTGATGCTCTCGTCGGCCGTCGGGCGGACTATCCGCTGGCGCGGCATTCGTTATCGGCTCGTCAGCCCCACCCAAATCCAGATCCTCGATGGCCGCCCCGCCGACGCCGTCTGCTCGAATTGATCTCCTCGCCGGCGGCGACGTCGGAAGACACGTCCTGGGAAGTGGGAAGTCTGACGTGGGAAGCCGGCGACCTTCCCACTCCAAACTTGAGACTTCAAACGTGACACTCTGGCAGGCACACTACGAACGGAGCCTCCGCCTTCCGGACCCTTCCTCCCGACGACAAGTCACTGCGACTCCCGGGCCGGGGGCCGTGGCCGGCCGGATGGGGATTCGCGCCACGTCTGGGGCTTCTGGTGGACACCCCGTTGCAGAAATGCGAAACGATGCTCAAAGAAATCCACGCCCACGAGGACCGCGACCGTCAGGACGGCCATTTTGACGCCCAGCCAGGGGAACCCGAGTCCGATCACGACGCCGATGGCCGCCAGGACCCAGATGGCCGAGGCGGAAGTGACGCCGATCACGGCTCCGCCGCGTGCCAAAATGACGCCGGCTCCCAGGAAGCCGGTCCCCGTAATCACCTGGCCGATGACGCGGGAAGGATCGGTCATCTGGTTCGACACCTGCGGCGTGATGGCGATAAAAATGTACGTGCCGATGCAGATCAGGGCGCTCGTCCGCATCCCCATGGGCTTACCGCGCAACTGGCGCTCCAACCCCACAATGATCCCGGAAAGAAAACAGCACAGCAGCGCTTCCCACGTCAACGGCGCGACTTCGATCAGACTCATAGCGACTTCCTTGCCGACATCTCCCGACCCCCGATTTTAGACATCCATGGACCACACAACACGGTGGCACAACATATCCGATGCCCCACCGACTCCTTTTCCCTTCGCCTGCCTTCGATCCGATGAGCCGATCCCACATTGACAAATCACTCGCCGAAATCGGCCGGCTCACTGTCCACGGTCGCATCGCCATTCATAACGCGTCCGTACAAGCCCTCTTTCACGTATCGGTGATAGGTCGACCACGGCCAATCTTCCAGGCGCGTGACCAAGCCGTGCTTGACCGGGTTGTAATGGATATAGTCCACATGCTTTTGGAGGTCGTGCTCGTCGCGGATCCGGTGTTCCCAGAACCGTCGCTGCCAGATGCAGGCTTCACCTTTGCGGGCTCGCGAACCGGACGCCGATTCAAGACGAGGAGAAGGGTGCCGATACCGTCGTGTGAACAGTCCCTTTATCATCGACCAGCGAATCGAGAAATTTGCATCATCCTGCGGCAGCTTCCAGATGCAGTGCAGATGGTTCGGCATGAGACAGAATGCCACCGATTCATACGGGTATCGCGATTGCGTCTCACGGATTGCCTCGCGCAGGCATTGGCGTGCCCATTCGGAGGAAAACAACTTCCTGCGGTCATAAGTCACCACCGTGAAGAAGTAGTATGCTCCCTCGAATTTGGCGCGGATGTAGTTCGGCCTACGGACACGGAATATCCCGAGCATTATGGTGGGGCAAGCCCCACCCTACAGTGCCGTAGCAACGTCCCGCCGGCAGTGCGAAGCGTGAGAGATCGTAGGGTGGGGCTTACCCCACCGAGTCCTTTTATTTCTCGCGCAGCCAGCGGAGGATTTCGCGGGCGCCGGGACGCTTGCCGTAGAGGAGGATGCCGGTGCGGAAGACCTTGGCGGCCGCCCAGACACAGAGCAGGACGCCTCCGATCAAGACGAGGATGGACAGGACCACTTCTCCGAACCACACGCCGGCGCCGCTCGACAGGCGCAGGATCATGACCATGGGCGTCACCGGCGGGACATAGGATAGCACGCGTGCCAGTTCGCCGTTCGGCTCCTGGGCCAGGCGCGGCCAGGCGATCATGGGGATGATGAACACAAGCGTGATCGGCATCATCAGGCTCTGCGTCTCTTTGATCGTGTTGCAGACCGAGCCGACGCCCGCCAGGATGGCACTGAAGAGGACGAAGCCCAGGACATAATAGATCAGGCCGTAGACGACCAGATCGGCGCCCACATCAATCTGGATGCCCTGCCAGCGGGCCGCCCCGTACCCGGCGATACCCCAGAGGGCCATGACCGCCAGGCCGACCGTCGCCAGGCCCGCGATCTTGCCGGCCATCAGCTCGAACGGGCTGACCGCCGACAGCAGCACCTCGATGATGCGGGAATTCTTCTCCTCGATGATGCTGCTGATCATGTGCTGGCCCATGCCGACAATGCCCAGGAAGATCAGGTACATGAAAGCGAACGGGACCATCATCCGCGCCATGACCTGGCTACGACCCTGGGTCCGCTCCTGGCCCTGCGTCTCGCCCACCTCCGCCCAGCGCACGGAGACGTTCGAGATTCTCTCGAACATCTTCCGATCCAAGCCATGGGTCTCATAGCGGCGACTGATGACCGCCTCCCGCAACAGACGCTCCACGGTCCCCAGGGCATCCGCCTGGGACGGCTTGGATTTGTAGGTGAACAGCCGGACCGAGCCTCCTTCCCGCTCCAAATCGCCTTCCAGCCCCGCGTAGATGTCCAGTTTCCCGCCGCGCAGATCCTCCTTCCCCTGCTCTTGCGACCCCTCAGCGGCCGGCACGAGGCTGAAGGTGATCGAGCCCTGAGGATGGGACCGGTTGTAGTCCTCGAACACGGCCGTGATCTTCGCGGATAATTCCTCCGAGGCGCTGGCGACGCGGACGCGGACCGGTGCTCGGGGCGCGTCCCGGCGCGGCGCGAGCTTGTCGCTCAGCAGGATCACGCCGATGATGAGCGCCGGAATGAACAACAGGCCCAGGAGAAACGTGCGAGTCCGGACCACCTCGGCAAACTCACGCTGGGCGACCTTATAGATCTTCTGCATGGTTGCCTCCCACGAGCTGGACAAAGATCTCGTGCAGCGAGGGTCGCTTGATCTCGAACGCCCGCACGCGGGCCCGCTCGACAAGGAGTCGGAGCAAATCCTGCGGGTCGGCGGCGTCCCGCAATCGCACGTCCCATCGGCGGCCGTCCCGCCGGACCGCCTGCACCATAGGCAAGCCCTTGACGAACTCCGCGTCCCCGTCCAGTTCAATGGAGATCGTGTTGGCCTCGTGTCCTGCTCGGATCTGGTCGAGCGTGCCGTTGACAACGACCTGGCCCTTGTTGATCAGGACAAGGAAATCGCACAGCCGCTCGGCTTCGTGCATGACGTGCGTGGAGAACAGGATCGTCTTGCCCTCCCGCCGCATGGTGGTGATGATCTCCCGCAGCAGGTCCTGGTTCACCGGGTCCAGCCCGGAGAACGGCTCATCGAGGATCACCAGATCGGGGTCGTTGATCACCGTCACGACGAATTGCAGTTTCTGGTGCAGGCCACGGGAGAGCTCCTCCACCTTCTTGCCGGCGTGCTCGGCCAGATCGATCCGCTGGAGCCACTCGCGCGTGCGCTGCCGGAGTTGGCCGGGGGACAAACCCTTGAGAGAGCCGAAGTAGTTGAGCACCGCCGTAGCGGTCATCTTGCGATAGAGCCCGCGTTCTTCCGGCATGTAGCCGAGGCGGTCGCGCGCGGGCGAGGACGCGGGCTCGCCGAACAGCCGGATGCTGCCGCGATCCGGCCGGATGATATCCATGAGCATCCGCAGTGTCGTGGTCTTGCCGGCCCCGTTGGGGCCCAGAAAGCCGTACACGCTCCCCTGCGGCACCTGAACGCTCAACCCGTCCACGGCCCGCACCGCCCCGAACGACTTGCACACATTGTCCAACTCTATCGCATACATGGCCTACACCCACTGCTCGGCTTCTCGTTGAAGATATGCTACCAATATTTCACCCGAAAGAGGCTACTTCGGGTGGCATCGTCAAGCGCAGCTTGGCGATGGCTTCATCATCCGCGGGCAGGACCATCGCCAAGGCCTTCGGCCTTGACGCTGCCACCCGTGGGTTCGTAGTGTGCTCGTAAGAGCATGAAGATAACGCCTTACGGCGTCACTACAAGCGGTGCCGTCATCCTTTGTCCGGGGCGAGAACGATGCTCCGCAGGTTAACGGCCTTCCAGGTTTTCGCATCGCCCGGGCGGAGGCTCACAACCTGTTCCCCGGCCTGCCTGATCTCGATCGTGCCCAAGGCCAATTCCTCGAACTTCTCCCAGGCGCCGGTCGCAGGCACTTTGCCCGTCAGCTTCTGCCCGGCCGCCTCGACCGTAATAGAGACGCCCGAATGCACGGTCGCGCAATCGGCGGCCATCTTGAATCTGCCCGGCTGCTTCACGTCCACCTTCCAGGAGGCCCAATCGGTGGGATTGTCCCAAAAGCCGATGTTGGGCCGGCCGCCCCGGGATTCCTCTCTGAGACTGCCGTGCAGATCGGCGGTCTCCGGAGCGAGCGTGTACTTGCCCGAGGCGTCGGGCTGTACGACGGCGCTCGCCGTCGGCACGGCCTGCTCGGGCTTGAAACCGCGGAGGTCCGCGCCAGTGACCTTGAAGGCCACCGCGTAATCGCAGGGCTTCTGATCGGGCAGTTGAATGGTCAGGCCATTGGTATCATGCGTCCATTTCAGTACGCCGGAGTAGCCCAGGAGCTTCACGTCGGCGATCTGGCCGGTCACGCCCGGCAGCTTGGCCAGCGAGCGGATGGTCACCTGGCTTTCCGTCGGCCAGCCCATGACGAACGCGTAGAGGGTGCCGTCGCCCCTGGTGGTGAAGCGAATGTCCTTAGGCGTGTAATTGAAGTCCTCCTTGAACTTGCCGCCCGTGGCGCGGACCGGGCCTTCCCCGTGGATCAGCCAGGGCCGCGTGCCGTAGATGGCCTCGCCGTTGATCGCGATCCAGTCAGCCATCTGAGCGAGGATTTGTTCGGCTTCGCGGTCGAGCGAGCCATCGGGCCTCTGGACGACGTTGATCAGGAGATTGCCGTTTTTGCTAACGATATCAACGAGCATCTGGATCACCCACACGGTGCCGCGATACTTCCAATTTTTGTTGTAGTACCAGTCGCCGATGGAGGTGTCGGTCTGCCAGGGCGTCGGGCGGATGCCCGGCATGACGCCCCGTTCGACGTCGTCGATCCACATGCCCTTGGACTCCTGCTTGCACGTGTAGACCACCTGGGGCTTGCCGCTGTGCTTCTGGGCATCGGCATTGTAGAAATGGGCGATCAGGCTCCGGCCGACCTCGTTGCCGAAAGGCACGCCGCCATCGGTGTAGAGCAGGTCGGGGTGGTACATGTCCACCAGTTCCTTGATGCGGTCGAACCACTGCTGCTGCCAACGGGGATTCGTGCTGTACCATGCCTTGTCGCTCGGCTCGGCGGGGAAATGATACAGGTCCTGCCACTTCGGGTCCGCTCCATCGTAGGGCACACCCGCCTGTGGGCCGGTCTTATCGGACTTGTGACTATCCTGGAACCAAGTGAAGCTGGCGCCCAGATGCTCCGAAACGCCAAAATACAGACCATGTTTCTTCGCGGCCTTCTGCCAATCGGCGACCACGTCGCGCTTCGGACCCATATTGACGGCGTTCCACTTGTGAAGCTGCGAATTCCACAGGTAGAAGTTGTCGTGGTGCGAGCCCATGCTGACGAAATAGCGGGCCCCCGCCTTCTTGTAGAGGGCGATCAGCCGGTCCGGGTCCCATTTCTCCGCCTTCCAAAGGGGGATGATGTCCTTGTAGCCGTTGGTGGAAGGATGCCCGTAGTTCTGCAGGTGATGCTCGTACTGCTTGTGTCCCTGAACATACATGTGCTTGGCGTACCAGTCGCCCATCATGGGCACCGCCTGCGGCCCCCAGTGCGCCCACATCCCGAGCTTGGCATCGCGGAACCACTCGGGACACTGGTACTGGGCAAAGGATTCAAACTCCGGTTGGAACGGTCCCAGGGCAACGGGCAGGTTCAGTTTCTTCTCCCCTTGCGCGGCCCATAAACCTCCCGTCGTCAAGATACATACCGCAAGCAGCCCGGTGGACCAGAATCCATTGATCTTCTTACTTCTCATGGCATCCCCTTTCTCTCGAATCCGACTTCGCTTTCCCGGCCCTGCGATTCGTCCGCAGGTCGTCCCGATTCTAACCGGGGAACCACCGGGCAGCAAACGAAAGCGTTCCCGCGGGGCAAGGGTCTCACAGGATTTGTGGGACGCTGCCAGTTCCGGATGGACTGCCCCCCTACTTTGGTTTGCGTTGCTTGAGTTCACCCACCGCCAGTTCGTAGACGCCGATTGCAAAGAACACAACGGAGTAAAACAACGCCGTGTCAGCGTGTCTGATGAATGCCTGACTGGCGGCGCTGAGGCCGAGGGCAACGATACCAAGGGTCTTGTCATACATGCTCTACCTCCTGAAAAGCAGAATGCTTGCGTCACACGGGGACAGATCACCGGCCCGGAAGCCGCCGATTCACTCCACTCGGAGCGTCAGTTCGCGGTCCTGAATGTGGCCCAACGTGATGTCCCGCGACAGGGGATAGACCCCAGAATCCAGGCGAAACGAGAGAAGATCCCGGAGCGCTCCCGCTGCGCCTGCGGGCCGCACTCCCGGCCCGCCGACCGTGGCCCCGCCGCTGGTCATCCTCACCAGCCATCGCAGGAGATTCTCCGAGGCGGGTTGGAATTTGATCAGATCGGCCACGACGACCACCTGGGCCGTCATGAGACCTGTCTTGGGGTCCGGATCGCCCCAGATTCGATCGAGGCCGCCTTTCTCCGAGATGCCTATACTCCGTCTGCCGGATGCCGTGACCGTGATCCGTTTCACGAGCAGGAGATCGTCAGCAACGACGTCCTCCACGACAGCGCGAAATGAGCCGGCCGGAATCGGCTCCGGCCTCTTGTCACATCCGCCCCCCGCGACGATCAAAATCCCGGCTAACGCGAAGAGCGTTGATTGTGCACTCCACCGCATCATTACTATTCTCCTGGAACCTTCCCATCGGATTCGTTCCCGCCGCTCGCAGCCACGCGAACAGATTACGTTCTATTGTACAGACGCAACACCGCCACCGATCTTTCGAAGAAAAGTGGGACCGGTGACTTCACTATCCCGCAAAGCCGGTTCACGTGCCCAGCGAGCCGGCAACGTCGATCCCGGTCGTCCCCTCCTTCTACTGTGCTTCCCGACACCGCTTCGCCAATTCTTCTTTCGCCCGTTCCAACTGGATATCCTTGCCGGCGGCAAAGCGAATGTCGAAGGGGACCTTGAGGTCGGGCTCGATGCCGACTCCTTCGAGCGGCTTGCCGTCCACGGTCATCATGGCGACACACAGGTACAACAGGGAGTCCTCGCAAACGCGGATTGGCCGGCCCGCGCTGAAGTAGCCGCCGGTGCGCTCGCCCAGCAGGGTCGCCCGGCCGGTCTTCTTGCAGTAGTAGGCCAGCAGCTCCTTGCCGCTGCGCGTACGCTCGTTGGTCAGGACGACGATCGGGCCACCGAAAACAGCAGTCGAGGAGTGTTTCTTGCCGCGTGTGACAGATTCGATGGTGGTCCCCTGAAGCTTCGTGTGCAGGAACGGGTCGAGGTATTCTCTTTGTGGGGTGCCGCCGAAGCCGTGTCGCAGGTCGATAATCAGCCCCTCGGATTCGCACGCCAGGTCGAAACCCTGGTCCAGTGTCCGTCGCATCCGCCAGCCGCTGAGCCAGTACAACGGCATGTAAGCAAAGCGGCGCCCTCTGTGCTCGAGGATCCGCGTCTGGAGAAAGGAGTCTTCGTCGAACAGCTCTCTCTCTTCCTTATCTACGGGCGTAAGCTTCACCGTCCGACGCGTGGAGTCATCGGAACCCCGCTGCAGAACAAGCTCAACCTGGCGGTCGGCTTTGCCTTCAAAGGAGCGGATCGGATGGAACGGCTCGCCATCGACTTCGAGCAAGCGGTCGCCTACAAGCACGCCCGCCTTCAGGGCCGGAGACTTGACCACGATCCAGTCCACGTAGTGGTGACCTTCGATCCGCTTCGTGACGACGCCGATCCCCGCGCGGTGGGGTTTGCCGCCGGACGAATAGTGCCCCGGCTCGTGCTTTTCGAATTCCGTTGGGTCGGACAGACAAAGATCGGCCAGATTCTGGTTGATCGCAGCAGCCTGCAATCCGTAGTAGTCCTGGTCCCACTTCGTGAGATAGCACGTGTGCGAGGTCCGCAACTCCGCCAGCATCTCGTTGATGACGGCGGCAAAGCCCTCATGGTCCGCCGCGCCCAGGGCTCGCGGCCTGTACCGCTTCTCCGCCTCGTCCCAATTGACGCCATTGAAATTGGGATCCCAGAACTGCTTCCGAACCTCGCTGCACACCTTGTCGAAACACGCCGCCGGCTCAAACGGCCCCGGCGGCGCTTTCGCCTGATTTCCCTGAATGGCAGCAATCACAACAGCTGTGCACAGAGCGCAGAGACTCACCGCGAGAACTGAAACGCTCCATCGCCCCCGAGATGGAGCTTCGGAGGTATCTCGGTGCCTCGAATTCACATGGCAATTCGCCTGCCTGATAAGAGATTCTTGGATCAACATTGTTCACCTCCGCTACGGCATGGATGGCTCGCTCTTGAATTCGTCCTTACTTGCTTGGCCACACATCTTATTCGGAGAATACTGCGATTCCGAAATTGAGCAGAGAAACCCGGGCTGCACTTCAGTTCGCCTCCCAGTAAGTGTTGCGTTGTCAACTGTCCTGCTGAAACCTGGCCTAGTCCTCCATCAAATCTGGGCGGAAGAGTATCGTGAGATCCTCTGCTAAACCACCAAGATCTGGGAACAGTGCGGCCTCCGAAATACCAAGGACTCTGAGTTCATCCAGCATCTCCTTTGATTGTGCACTGTCGATCACGTACTTCCTGAGAATGTCCGTGCCGAGGAGCAGTGTCGAAAGTCCTTCTTTCCTGTTTCCGTGCACGGTAAAGCAACTCTTCTGCGCGGGAATCCTTGCGTGGACGTACGTAGGTGCGATGGCAACTGGCATATCAATCCCGCCGCTGTCGTTCTGCCAAGCCGCGTTGATGTTTGCGCTACCGATGTTCGTCCCACTAGACGGAGCGTGCCACGTGAGAGCGTATATGTTGTATTCCTTGCCAGCGGGGTCCTGGCCAAGCGCGAGGTTGTTCAGGGCAAACGGATTGAGCATCCAAACAACAGGAGCCTTCTCCTTCAGGGCAAAATAAAGCGCAATCAGTGAGCCCTCGGTCCAATCCAGAAGGCGTGTAGGCAGCCCGATATGCTGTGCTAAGAACAACCACCTATCAGTCTGGTCTCGCTGAGGTGTCTCCCCATATGCCATGGCCCTCATTCTAAAATGTTGAAGTAACCGATTTCCGTAGTAGTCGCCGAGCGACTTCTTTCTGAATAGGCGAGGTGATAGGGGACTCTCGTTGTCGGGCTCGCCACGAAACCACGGGAACCAGGGTCGTTTTCCTAAGCCCCAGTCGCGATAATCATTTCTGATCTCTCGTATGAACGCCTCGATGCAGTCTACTCTCTTTTCCTGCCACATATTGCCTCCCAACGAAATTCATGGGACAACTGCAAGCCCTGGGTCGGATTCCGATGGTGACGCATTTTCTCGCGCTACTCCAATCCATGGCACCTCCTTTAACGGCCGTCCGTTCTGCCGTCTATCCAATCTCGGCGATGTCGCCTTGGGGGTTGCCGACGAGGTAGATGCGGTTCTTGCCGCTGCCTTTGGCTTCGCGCAGGGCGAGGTCGGCCCGCTCGATCAACTCCTGGACGGTGGAGCCGTCGCGGGGGAAGCTGGCGAGGCCGCCGCTGATCGTCAGGACGCCTTGCCCTTCGGGGCCGAGGAGATGCAGATCGGCGTTGCCAAATTCCTTCTGGAAGCGCTTGGCAACCAAGATCGCCTCGTTCGGGTGGTCGGCGGTGGCGGAGCGTCTCTCGCGCTCGGTGTCCGTGGCGGTGCGGTTCGGGTCGTCCCAGAAAACGACGGCGAACTCGTCGCCGCCGATGCGGCCGACGACGTCGTGGCTGCGGCAGCAGCGCCGCATCAGGAGGGCCGCCTGGCGGAGGATCTCATCGCCGGTCAGGTGGCCATAGACGTCGTTGTAGTGCTTGAAGTTGTCGATGTCAAAGACGAGCAGCGTGACGCGGCCCTGGGTCCGCCGGGCATGCTCCAGGATCTGCCGGGCGAACTCCCAGATGTAGCGGCGGTTCTTCAGACCCGTCAGATCGTCCGTCGTCGCCAGCCGCTCCAGGTGGCGGATCTTCTGCTCCAGAGCGGGCAGAATCGTTTCGGATTGCGAATTTGCAGCGGTGCCGACCTCCAGCCTTTGGCCGAGGCCCGCTTGCGCGCAGAGACTGGCCAGGCAGGTGGGACAGACGAGATAGGCATCCGCCGCTTTCTCGTCGCCCCGGGTCTCGACCAGGCGCCGGGCGATGGGCTCTTCGTGCATTTGGGCCAGCAGGAGGAGGCGCGCGCGGGTGCCTTGGCGGAGCGCCTGGAGCGCCCGGCCCAGCTCATGGGTGGTCCCGTTCATCACCACGCCGACCGCCGCGAAACGACCGCGCACGGCAGCGTCGATCCCCTCCAGGATATTCGTGCGGACCTCGCACGGGTAGCGGCTCACCTGGGCGGCATCCAGCAGGACCTTATCGATAGCACCAATCAACAGCACCCGGCCGGCGGATTCCGGAGAACGGAGGGCGGACGACGGAGGACGGACGACGGAGGGCGGCACTGTCCCCGGTCCTCCGTCCTCGGTCGTCTGTCTTCTGTCCTCCGACATCGGTCTTGCCTACCCCAGCAACGCACTCAGCTCCGCCTCCGTGGCCCGCAGATCCTCGTACGTTTCCTCCCGTACGGGACGTTTGGTATGTGCCGCGCCCCACCCGCGGCACGGCGCCGCCTGGGGCTCGGCGGTCGCGAGCCAGTCCTTCAGAACCGCCCGGACGTCCGGCACGGCGCCGAGGAGGGTGGCGTTCGCCCGCAAGGCCATCAGCAACTCCTGCGACCCCGTCGGGCGGCCCGGGTCGAGCAGACAGCAGCAGCGCGCCGCGTGGGCGGCGCTGATCCCCCAAAATGCGCCATTCTCAACCGCCAATTCCTGTATTCGTCCTACGACCAGGAGGCGCCGACCGGGCGCCTGCGCCACGGCCACGACCGCCGCATACACGTTCGCACACGGCACGGCATCGATTTCTCTTTCGCGTGCCAGCCGCACGATCGTTTGCACCCACTCACTGCCCGGCTCACCCACGACAATAACGCACGAACCGGGACCTGCATTGTCCTTTGCCATCGCGGAGCACCCTGCCTACACGTCCGTCCACACCGGCGGACCGCCACCAAAGCCGCCCACCACCATCCATCGTACCGAAGGAGACGGATAAATGCAAAGCGAAGTTTTGGTGACGCGGGAAGGAAGCAGGCACGCCGCGACCTTTCTTTCTGTCGCGTGGGCCTCGTTCCAAGAAAAGGTTGTCAAACGATCCTCTCGTGCTATCATGGCCCCAACACCGATGTTTCTGGGAGGTATGTGCGATGCGACCTTATCAGGTTCTGACGTTATCGGTTGTGGCCCTGCTGGCCCTGTCGTCCGGCGCGCGGGGGGTCGAAAAGTCGAGCAGTCCCTACGGGCAATGGCGCCAGGGACCCTCGGCCGGCGGGGATTTCTTCCCGATCGCCGTCTGGTTGCAGAACCCGGCCCGGGCCGGCCTCTACCGTGACGCGGGATTCAACGTGTACGTGGGGCTCTGGAACGGGCCGACGGAGCAGCAGTTGCAGCAGCTCAAGGACGCGCGCATGCAGGTGATCTGCAGCCAGAACCAGGTCGGACTCCAGCACCGGAACGACCCGACCATCGTGGGTTGGATGCACGGAGATGAGCCGGATAACGCACAATCGCTCGGCTCGGGCAAAGGGTACGGGCCACCGATTTTGCCCGAGAAGATCGTCGCCTCGTACGAACGTATCCGGGCGGCGGACCCGAATCGGCCGGTGCTGCTGAATCTGGGGCAGGGGGTCGCCTGGGACAACTATATTGGCCGCGGCGTGCGGAGGAACCACCCCGAGGATTATCCCGAGTATGTCAAAGGCTGCGACATCGCCTCGTTCGACATCTACCCGGCGGCTCACGACAATGCCCAGATCGCCGGGAACCTCTGGTACGTCGCCCTGGGCGTGGAGCGGCTCAAGCAATGGGCCCAGGGCCGGCCCGTGTGGAACTGCATTGAGTGCACCCGCATCAACAACAAGCAGCAGCACAAGGCCACGCCCCAGCAGGTGCGCTGCGAAGTGTGGATGTCGCTCATTCACGGCTCCATGGGGCTGATCTATTTCGTGCACGAGTGGCAGCCGCAGTTCAACGAATCGGGGCTGTTGAGCGATCCGGAGATGCTGGCGGCCGTATCCGGGATCAATCATCAGATTCGGGAACTGGCGCCCGTCCTGAACAGCTCGACCGTGGTCGAGGGCGCCAAGGTCGCCTCCGGGAATGCCGGCGTTCCCGTTGCCCTCATGGTGAAAAGACACGGGGGAGCCGTCTACCTGTTCGCAGTGACGATGCGCGAGGGCGCGACGCGGGCCAAGTTCTCGATCCAGGGTCTGGCGGGACCGCAGCCCGTGAAGGTGCTCGGCGAAGAGCGCACGCTGGCAGCGAGCGCCGGCGTGTTCGAGGATGATTTCCCCTCCTGGGGCGTCCACCTGTACCAGATCATGATTCCCACGTCACAGTGAGCCACAGCCGGCGGAATTGACAGGGCCCCCCAACGCGACACCTTGCGTTGGGGGGCCCTGATTACTTCGTCGCCCTCGGTGCGAGGCGCCGCGGCGCGTCGGGCCTCGTACGGACACCCGGTATTTCGCGGTGGTCTCTTAGCGAATGGCGGTTGGTCCTCGCGTGCCAGGGAAGGCGTACCAGACCGCGCCTTCGTAGGTCCACGTGGGGTCCTTCAGGAGTTTGTCCCGTTCCTCGTCGCTGGCCGTCCAGAGGTGGCCGCCGCGCTGCTTCTGCCAGAACCGATAGACCGGCACCGTCCCCCACGGTTGTTTATACGGCGGATAGGCGTAGTAGCCGACCCCTTCATGAATCCACAGGTCCGACTGCTCCCGCATCATCTTCTGGGCTTCTTTCTCGTCGATGGTCCAGAAGTGCGAGCTCTGTTTGGGCGACCAGAAACGGTACACCGGGAGCATATCGGTGAAGGAACGAGTCGAGGCGTAGAAGGCGATGCCTTCGTACAGCCAGATGTCCGCGGGCTGGGCGTTCAGCTTGTCCCACTCGCCTTGGCTGATGGTATAGAAGTGCCGCTGGGTGAGGGGTGAGAAGAAACGGTACACCGCCGCAGCTCCCGCTTCGTAGGCACCCATGTCCACCGTGGCGCCGGACCGCCGGGGATTGCCGCTCCGGTCCTGCACGTGGGAGTCCGGGATATAGCTGGAATCGCCCGCATCGATGCAGGGGGACCGCCCGTTCAAGCTGTAATCGCGGGGGCTCCAAAAGAGCGGATCGGCATCGATGTTGCCGCGCGACCAGTCGAGCACGGCGCCGGAGGCCACGTAAACATCGCGTCGTCCGCCGGCGACGTCGCTGTATTCGACCGTGGCGGCGGCGTTGCCGTAGTAGTCAAAGGAATTGGGGAGCAGGGCCAGAGTCTTGCCTTGGGGAGCGGTGTTGCCCCAGAGAATGCAGTGGCTGACCAGCACCCGGCTGTACCCGTTGCCGGCGGCCACGCCGCCCGTCGCCGCGCTATTGCCGATGATGGTGCAGTTGACAATCTGGGGATCACTGCCGTACCAGGTCGAGACGACCCCGCCGGTGGCGCCCGCCGAATTCTTGAGAAACACGCAACTCGTCAGGTCCACATCCGCGCCGGTGCTGTAGATCACGCCCCCATCCTGCCGGGACTGATTCGACGTGAAGGTGCAAGCATTGATTTTCGTTCGGGTGTAGTAGCAGTACATCGCCCCGCCGGAGGCGCCTGCGGTGTTGTCGAGAAACGTACACTGGGTCAGGTTCAGGCCGGCGGCCACTTCCCCGGGAACGTCCTGGCGGCAGTGAATGGCGCCGCCGTCCTCTCCCGTGTTCTTTTGGAACGTGCAGCCGGTCAGACTCAGCAGGCTGTCGTAACTCACGACGGCGCACCCTTTGTTGCCCACGAAGGTGCAGTCGGTAACGTCGACACGGCTGACGGAGCAATAGATGGCCCCGCCGCGGTTCCCGTTCGAGGTATTGTTCGAGAAGGTGCACCCCGTCAACCGCACACGGCTGTCGAGGCAGTTGAGGGCCGCGCCCGCGTACGAGATCGTGCTATTCGTGAGGGTGCAATTGATCAGAGTGAGCTCGGCGGCTTCGCACATCAACGTGCCGTCGAAGCCATTGCGGATCGTCAGTCCGATCATGGTCACGCGGGTGCCGGTCTCCCCGGAGCCGCCGTGCGCGTCCCCAATGGCATACCCCCCCGAGATCCGGCAGTCGATCACGGTGCTGGCGACGACCACAGGATCGTTGGGATCGCGGCTGCGCAGCGTCAGATCCCTGTCGACGATGTCGTTGCCGGCGGAATAGACGCCCGGCTCGATCACGATGACATCGCCATTGTCGGCCGCGGCGATGGCTGCCGCGAGCACCTGGAAATCGGCCTTGCCGTCGTCATCGACGCGCCAGGTCTTGGCCTCGGACGCCGTCGCCAACGCCAACACAGCGAGGACGAGCGCGGAAGCGTAGCCCGAACGGACGTGCTTGTTCAGTTTCATTGTTGGACCTCCTCCAGAGGTTTCTAGGCACAGTGTATATCGACCGTAATCTTACCATACTTTATGCCGGGTTGTCCAGCAATTTCTCGTCGTATCCGAGCGACATCCCGACCGCCGGGCAAGCAGATCGACCGGGCTCGACCCGTCCCTGCCGGATTTGACCCGTCACCCCAGTTCGCGGGTCTGCGGACCGATCCTCGCCCCGGAGAAGGTTTGTCCCAACCGCGGTGAGGCGGGCCGATGCATTATGGGGCCAGGCCTTCGTTTCTGCGCTCGGACCGCCCCGACGGAACCGAATCTCCCGGTGACCATAAGGGTAGTGCCGCACCCAACCGCTCGCGCAACGCGACGGGAACAGGCAGGGACAAAAAGCAGAATTTGCGCCGCCGGATTTCGGCACTTGACCTTTCCACGGGAGGCTTCCACCAGCACGCCGGTACTCGTAACATGCCCGCGCGGTACGTTGCGTGCTTCCCACCCGCTCCTGCCAAGATCCGCCTGAGTCTCCTGCGGCTTGCCGCGCTCGCGTTGGCGTGCGTACAATTCCGGGACAATGTCCCAGATCCAGTGCCATGGAGAAATCAAGATGCTGTCGAAGTGGTTGCGCCTGAGCGTTTTCATTTTCGCGCTGCTGGGGTCTGGGCGGGCGTGGGCCTGGGACTTGGCGGAGGATTTTCGCGCGCCGCCGGCGGCGCAGCCCTGGGTGTATTGGTTCTTCATGGATGGCAACCTCAGCCGCGAAGGCATTACGGCGGATCTGGAGGCCATGAAGCAGGCGGGCATCGGCGGCGTCATCCTCATGGAAGTCGATGTGGGCATTCCCAAGGGGCCCGTCCCGTTCATGAGCGCGCCGTGGCTGGCTCTGTTCAAGCACGCCGTGAACGAGGCCGAGCGGCTGGGACTGCAAATCACGCTCAACGCCGGCCCGGGCTGGACCGGCAGCGGCGGGCCGTGGGTCCAGCCCGAGCAATCAATGCAGCATCTCGTCGCCAGCGAAACCGCGGTCGTGGGCGGCCGGCGATTCGAGGGGATCCTGCCACAGCCCCAGCCTCGGCCGCCGTTTTTCGGACCTGTGCCCAAAGAGTTGGAGCAGTCGCGAAGCGAGTTCTACCGGGACGTGGCCGTGCTGGCGTTTCCGACCCCTGAAGGCAGCGAGCGCATTACCGATCTGGACGAGAAGGCGCTGTACGTGCGCGCGCCGTATTCATCGCAGCCCGGCGTCAAGCCTTACTTGCCGGCGCCACCAGAGCATAACGCCCTGCCCGTGGAGGCGACCATCGCCCGAGACCACATCATGGACCTGACGGATCGAATGAGCCCCGAGGGCCGGCTCATATGGGACGTTCCGGAGGGCAACTGGACCCTCCTGCGTTTCGGGCGGACCACGACCGGCGCCAACACGCGGCCGGCGCCGCAGGCCGGACTGGGCTTTGAGTGCGACAAGTTCGATCCGGCAGCGCTCGATGCTCATTTCGAGGCTTTCGTCGGTAAGCTGCTGCGCGAGGTCGGGCCACGACCGGCGAATCGTACCTCGGGCTGGACGATGCTGCACATCGACAGTTGGGAGATGGGGGCGCAGAACTGGAGCCAGCGGTTCCGCGCCGAGTTCCAGCGCCGGCGCGGGTATGATCCACTTCGATATCTGCCGGTCATGACAGGCCGAGTCGTGGAAAGCCTGGAGGTCTCCGAGCGCTTTCTGTGGGACTTGCGCCAGACCGCCCAGGAGTTGGTCATTGAGAATCACGCCCAACACCTCAAGGCGTTAGGCCGTCGCCATGGCTTTGGGCTTTCCATCGAGCCCTACGACATGAATCCATGCTCCGACCTGAGCCTGGGGGCCGTGGCGGATGTCCCGATGTGCGAGTTCTGGGCTCAGGGCTACGGCTTCGAGACGGCCTTCAGTTGCCTCGAAGCGACCTCCATCGCCCACACGCTCGGCCGGCCCATCGTGGCGGCCGAGGCCTTCACCTCCGGCAGCCAGGAGGCGTGGCAACTCCATCCGGGGCTCATGAAGCCGCAGGCCGATTGGGCGTTTTGCATGGGCATCAACCGGCTGGTCTTCCACCGCTACGCGCATCAGCCGTGGCTGGACCGCCGGCCCGGCATGACGATGGGCCCCTACGGCGTTCACTACGAGCGCACGCAAACCTGGTGGCCCATGGTGGGAGCCTGGCATCAATACCTCACCCGTTGCCAAGCCCTGTTGCGGCGTGGACTTCCGGTAGCAGATATCTGTTACCTTGCTCCGGAAGGCGCACCGCATGTCTTTCGCCCGCCCGTCTCCGCGCTGCAGGGGCCGACGGCCGTGCCGGACCGCAGAGGCTACAACTTCGACGGCTGCGCGCCGGAGACCCTTCTGAAAGCCACGGTAAGGAACAAGCAATTGGTGCTGCCCGGCGGGACAACGTACCGCGTGCTGGTTCTACCCGAAACGGGGACGATCACGCCCGCCCTGCTCGGCAAGATCCGTGCTCTGGTCAAAGCCGGTGCCACCGTGATCGGCCCTCGGCCCCTGAAGTCGCCGAGTCTCTCCGACTACCCGAAGTGCGACGTGGACGTGCGGCGCTTGGCGTCGGAGTTGTGGGCAGCGGGCGACGCGGCGGAGCGCAAAGTCGGCAAGGGACGCGTTGTGACGGTCCGACCGAGCACGCCGGAGGCGCTGGCTGAGTCCGCACCGTCCTTGCCTGCCCAGGCGCGTTGGATTTGGTATCCCGAAGGTGCTGCGGCCGCCAAAGCTCCCGTCGGGACGCGGCTCTTCCGTCGGGACTTCAATGTCGAAGCGGATGCCCAGATCGAGTCGGCCCACTTGCTGATGACTGCCGACAATGCTTTCAAGGTGCAGGTGAATGACAACCCGGTCGGCGAAGGGGACAATTTCAAGCAGATCTATACATTCGACGTCGCCCCCCTGCTCAAGCCAGGCACGAATGTGTTGACCGTACTGGCGGAAAACGGCGGGGAATCGCCCAATCCAGCCGGTCTGATCGGCGCGTTGGTCATTCGATTCCGCAACGGCCGCGAATTGACCATCCTGACCAACCGTGAATGGGAGAGCGCCGACACAGACAAAGCTCCGTGGCGGACAGCGAGGGAATTGGGCGAGCTTGGCATGTCGCCCTGGGGCACGATTGGCAAGACCGCCAGTCCGCAGAAGTTTCCGGATCTGTACTGCCACTATGACGTGGTCGCCGGGGTACTGAGCAGGATGAACGTCCCGCCGGACTTTGAGTCCGACGCGAACATCCGCTACACGCATCGGCGCGAGGGGCGGACCGAAGTCTATTTCGTCGCTAATCCCACGGATCACCCGGTCGTGGCCCAGTGCTCGTTCCGCATGACGGGGAAACAGCCGGAAATCTGGGACCCGATGACAGGCATGATGCACACGGTGAAGAACTTCGAGGAGAAGGACGAACGCACCCGCATGGAACTGTCCCTGGAGCCGGGTGGTTCCGCATTTGTCGTGTTTGGCCAGTCCAGACGCGTTCGAAAGGCCAGCACCCCCCTGCCTCGCAGTCCGGAGACTTCGACACGAGTCGCAATTCGCGGCCCGTGGGAGGTTCGCTTCGCACCGGGACTTGGCGCCCCGGAGAAAATCGTCATGGAAGAGCTCACCGACTGGTCCAAGCACCCGGACCCGGGTGTGAAATACTTCAGCGGGCAGGCCACTTACCGAACGACTTTCTCCCTGGATTCGAAGCTTGGACCGTCAGGCTCACGGTTGATGCTCGATCTCGGCCAAGTACAGGTCATGGCCCAGGTGACGTTGAATGGCAAGGATCTGGGTGTCTTGTGGAAGACGCCGTTCCAGGTAGAGATCACCGATGCCGCCAGGAATGGCGTGAATACTCTGGAAATTACGGTCGCCAACCTCTGGCCTAACCGCCTCATCGGCGATCAGTCCCTACCGCCCGAGCAGCGCATCGCCTGGACCACCTGGAACCCTTACAAGAAGGATACGCCGTTGCTTGAATCGGGCCTCTTGGGTCCGGTTCGTTGCGAAATCGTCTCGCCAGGCAAATGACAAGGAAATGGTGACACGCCCAGACTCGCTCTGGGCGTGTCCTTTCTCTCAACCTCTGCATTTTCGATTTGCTTTCTGTCACGATATCGGGCATGATGGGTTTGGTCGAGGCGCGACCAGACACGCGTGAGACGGTGTTGTGAGGCTCCCCTTCACACGGACAGGTCGCTCCAGCCGGAGGTCAAGACGATGGGCGAGCATCAAGGTCGCAAGGTTTTCATCAGTCACGCCAGTGCCGATGACGGGTTCGTGAAGGAATTGCGCGAGCAGTTGGAGGCGTACCAAATCCCCGTCTGGGCGGACTCCCGGGAACTCTCCGGAGGTGACGAACTCCCGTCCAAGATCGTTGAGGCTATTGAAAACGCGCCGCAGTTCATGGCGGTACTGAGTCCGAATGCGGTGAACTCGTCCTGGGTCCGACGGGAGATCAAGAAGGCCCTCAAAGTGCAGAAGGATCGCAAGGACGACGGCTACCGAGTGATTCCCCTGCTCCTGCCCGGCATCAAAGTGGGCGCCCTGGGGCTCTGGTTCGGCATCGAGCCGGTTGCCATCTCGGTCGAAGTTGGCCCTGGAGGCCTGAGCGAGGCATTACCCAAGATCTTCGAAGCTCTCGGCAAACAGCTTCCGACGGACCATGAACCAGCGAAGCAGGCGGAAGCCAAGCCGGTCGAGGAACTCGTTCTGACGCTCAGCGATCCGAAGGTCGAAACACAGGAAGGTAAACGGCGAGCCGCAGCTACCGCTACGCTCACGTACGAGCCGGGCGATTCGGCCGCACGTCCCGTCACGAGCAAGCGGTTCACCTTCACCGCACCGCTGGGTCCCATCGAGGCTGATGATCTGCGCTGGTACCTGGAGAGCTACTTCCTCTGGCCCGTGGGCGTGTTCGAGACGCGAGCCAAGGGTATCGAGCAGAAGCTGCCGCAATGGGGGCAGGATTTGTTCAAGGCTGCATTGGGTGCAGAAGCCGCCCGCGGGGCGCTCACCGCCTGGCAGAACACTGCCGGTGGCGCCGAGCGCCGCTTCTCGGTGCACGTGGATAGCGATTTGCCCGAAGGGGCGTCCGCCGAAGCCCAGGCGGCGGCCCGTGAAGCCGCGACGGAACTATTCGCGCTACCGTGGGAATTGCTGCACGACGGTCGTGACTGGTTGTTCCAGGGCCGATGTCCCGCCCGCGTGCGCCGTCGACTGCCGAATCGCCAGGCCCAGACTGCCCGACCCACGGCGCTGCCCATCCGCATCCTGCTGGTGAGTCCCCGACCCGAGAAGGACAGCAAGGGCAATCCTGTCGGCTATATCGACCACCGGATCAGTGCGCGGCCCTTGGTCGAAGCGGCGGAGAGCTTGGGCGAGCTTGTCCGGCTGACGATTCTCACGCCGCCAACCTATGCAGCGCTTGATCAGGCCCTGCAGGCGGCCGCCGGCCGGCACGAGCCGTTCGACGTGGTGCACTTCGACGGCCACGGCGTCTACGACCGGCGGCTGGGCCTGGGAGGACTGTGTTTCGAAGACCCCAAGGATGCCGACGCGCTGGGGAAGCGCACGATGGAGTTCATTGACGCCGTCAAGCTGGCCGGCCTGTTCCGTCAACACCGCGTCCCGCTGGTGTTCCTGGAAGCCTGCCAGACGGCGGTGGCCGAGGCAGACCCCACCCACTCCGTCGCTGCGAGGCTGCTCGAAGAAGGCGTCACCTCCGTGGTGGCCATGAGCTGCAGCGTGCTGGTCGAGACGGCCCGCCGGTTCGTCCAGGCGTTCTACAAGTCACTGGCGGAGGGTACGCGCGTGGGTCAGGCAATGCTCGCTGGCCAGCGGACGCTCTTTGCCGACACTTGGCGCGGCAAGGTCATGGGAGCAGGCGATCTGCAACTCCAGGACTGGTTCGTCCCCGTCATCTATCAGGAGAAGCAAGACCCACTGCTGGTCACAAAGGTCCCGGCCAGAGAAGTCCGCCAGCTTCAGGCGAAGAGACGCAGACTCAGCCTCGGCGCCTTGCCGGAGGAGCCCATGCACGGGTTCCGGGGCCGCAGCCGGGAATTGCTGGCGCTCGAACGCCTTTTGCACGGCCAACCGTGGGCCGTGGTGCGCGGGACGGGCGGCTCAGGCAAGACCACGCTGGCCGTCGAATTGGCCCGCTGGCTGACGCGCACCGCTCGCTTTGAACGCGCCGCGTTCGTGAGTCTGGAGCATCATCGCGACGCCCGGGCTCTGCTCGATATCCTCGGCCATCAACTCCTGCCTGAGGGGGACAAATACTCTGTCGCCCAATTCGAGAGCTTCGACAAGGCCCTCCAGCCTGTCGAACGTGCGCTGCGTGACCACCCCACTGTCATCGTCCTCGACAACTGCGAGAGCGTGCTCAATGCCGGCGATGCCCTCACCAGCCTGGTCCATCTCTGGAAGCATCTGGGCGAGGCGGACCCGCGCACGCGACTGGTGTTCACCACGCGCGAGCCATTGCCGGCGCCGTTCAACCACAAGGGACGCGAGCGTGAGCTGGGAGCGCTGGACCGCGCGGATGCCATCGAACTGGTCAGCGAAGTAATGAAACAGAATAGCTGGACACCGCCTGCTGCCGACCCGGGCGGCACGCCGCAGGAGATCGCCGACCTTGTAGAAGCGGTGAACTGCCACGCCCGCGCCCTGGTGCTGTTGGCGCGCGAGGTTGCGCAACGCGGCGTGAAGGCCACGACGGAGAACCTGCGTACCTTGATGGCCGACCTGGAGCGTAAGCACCCCGGCGACCGTGAGAACTCGCTCTATGCCAGCGTGGAGTTGTCGCTACATCGCCTAAAACTGGAAAACCGGAAGTTGATCTCCGTACTCGCCGTGTGCCAGGGTGGAGTACATCTGGCTATTCTCGGAATTCTGACCGGTCTGGAGCCAGACGCCGCGCGCCAACTGGCCATCGAACTGATCGGAGTTGGTCTGGGCGAGGACATGGGCTACGGCCACCTACGCCTGGACCCCGGCCTGCCGCCGTATCTGGTGGGCCAGATGAAGCCTGAAGAACTGGATGCCCTGCGTTCGCGCTGGGCGGAGGCGATGGCCCAACTGACGGGCTATCTCTACAAAGAGCAGTTCAAGAACGCTCAACTCGCCGCGCATCTGACGCTCTTGGAACTGCCCAACCTCATGGCGATGTTGGAATGGCTCCAGGACAGGTGGCCGCCGGAGCGAGTGGTGGGCTTGGCTAACGGCGTCGAAGGGCTGGTCGCAAACCTGGGCCAGGCGCAAGCTCTGGCCTTGGCCACGCGCGTGCGTGAACAAGCTGCGAGGAAACTGGGCGACTGGAGCCACGCCCGCTACACGACTGAGGATTCCAACTTCGACCGGTTGCTGGAACGGGGCGACCTTCAGGGTGCTCACGCCGCCGCGCGGCAACTGCTGCAACGCTGCCTCGCCGCCGGGGAATCTGCCTATCCCCAAGCGCCTTATGACCTCGCGATGGCGTTCTTCAACGTAGGGCGGGCGTTGTGCAGGGCCGGCGACGCCGAAGGCGCCTTGGAACCACTGGCGGAAGCGCAACACCGTTTCCAGAGTCTTGCCGATACGGGCGATGCGAGCGCTGAGCGCATGGTCATTGGAACGATCACGGAAACCGCCGATTGCCTGACCGCCCTGGGACGACTGGACGATGCGGCGACGGCGCAGGAAGATGCCATCAGTCGCAGCCAAGCAAAGGGAAATGTCGGGGATGTTGCACAGATCAGGTTTCAACTCGGTACTGTGCGTCTACGACAGCGGCGCTACCGCGAGGCGCTGAAGATCTATGCCGAAGTCCGCGACACCTTCGAGGCATTGGGCGAACCTACCCATGTGGGCGCAGTCTGGCACCAGATCGGGATGGTGCACGAGAAAGCCGGCCAGTCTGAACCCGCCGAGCAGGCCTATCGCCAGTCGCTGGCGATCGAGGTACGCGAGAACAATCTCGCCGGCCAAGCATCCAGTCTGGGCCAACTGGGGAGTCTCTACGGTAGAATGGGCCGCTGGGAAGAGGCGGTGACTTTCCACCGTCAAGCGGCGGCTGTTGATGTACGATTAGGGGATCTTAAGGGTGAGGGCGAGGATCGAAGCAACTTGGCCATTGCCTTGATCGGACTGCGTCGCCACGACGAGGCCCGGCGGGAACTCCAACGGGCGATTGAGTGCCAGGAGCCCTTCGGCCACGCGGCGGAACCGTGGAAGACATGGGCGATTCTGGACGACCTTGAGCGGGCCACGGGTCATGGTGAAGCCGGGCAGGCCGCCCGGCGACAGGCGATCCAGACCTACTTGGCCTATCGCCGCGCCGGCGGCGTCAGCCAGAGTCCCCGTGTCCGACTCTTCGACTTGGTCACCCAAGCCATCCAGAAGAACGCGATGGCTGAGGCTCACCAACTCCTGTCTCAGTTTGCCTCGGACCCACAGGCCCCACCGTTCGTGAAAGCATTGGTCGGCAAGCTCCAATCCCTCCTCGGGGGCGACCGCAATCCGGGCCTCGCTGACGATCCTGAACTTCAGTTCGTGGACGCTGCCGAACTGCAGCTCTTGTTGGAGTCGCTCTCGGCCCATTGACCAGTTGGTATGGGAGCGCGAGGACGAATGGAGTTCGATTCTCGCTTGGCAAATCCTCTTCGTCAGACGCTGTGATTTCTTCACGCGCTCCGGGTGTGGCCGGAATTCGGCGGCGATCCCTGCCACTCAAGACCCTGTACTACAAAGCCGTAAGATCTTGTTTTCTTGGCAGGCTTTCCGAGAGGATACGCTGTAAGTCCCTGTATGCAAAAGAGTTAGAGAGTCCACCGATTACGCAGATTTCACAGATTCCAGACGAACGCCAGAAGGAAAATGAGGGAGACAGCCCAGAGGTTCAACCGGGTCCGCCGTCGCTTGCTTTGACCCTTTGCCCTCTCTGGAAGATCTGTGCTAATCGGCGAAATCTGTGGATAATTGGTTTTGGGTCGCGGCCGAAGGCCGCTGGGATGCTCCGATTCGTGCAACAGTCGCAAACCTAAAACGGGCCGACGATAAGATTTTCTTTATTGGGGTCGGGACAAGGACTTACGGCGCTTTCAGGGGGTGGCGAAATCCATTTTTTTCGTCAAATTCGTGCAACATCGCAGGTATTAGGGAGGGGTATGCAAGTCAAAAGTCAAAAGTAAAAAGGCAAAAGCAAGGAGTCAGAAACGGTCCTGGATGACAGACTCCGGGTCCGGAGGGACTAAGTGGGAGGACGGAGAGGAGAAGTGCGAAGTTTGAAGTTTTAGGTTTGATGTCTGATGTAGGTTGCTGGGGCCTGTCGTGCGAAACAAAGCCAATTCCCGGCGCGGCCGGGTGGGCGGGGTCCGGGGGACACGGGCCGTGGGGCCTTCCCTTGGCCCTCGCCCCTGTGGCCTCCGGCCTTCCCAGGGCCCTTCGTGCGAAACAAGACGCCTGCGACAAAAGTCGCAGTGTCACGGAATTTGCGATAAATACTGATTGTGTATGGATTTATGTTAGTTTTTGACTTGACATGGCAAACGCAGGGATTATCCTGTAAGTCGTTATCACCCCAGG